>NZ_CP107551.1:302155-604311 GCF_025837095.1 Rhodococcus sp. Z13 | reverse complement strand
CCGGTGGTGGGACCGCGCCCATTCGGCCGCCGCCCAGGTGACCGCGGGGAGCAGTTCGAGTTGGGTGAGCACCACGACCGGGTCGAGCTCGTCGAGGGCGGCGGTGACGTCCCGGGCGCGCAGCAGCGAATTCGCTTCGGGGATCACGATGATGCGGTTCTCGCCGTCGTCGGTGACGATGACGATCGCCCGACCGGTCGGCGCGCGGGTGGTGCGTAGATGGGTGGTGTCCACCCCAGCCTTCTCCTGGACCCCGCGCAGCAGGTCGGCGGCGTGGTCGCGGCCGACGGCACCGACGATCGCGGTGGGTACGAGCCGCGCGGCGCCGACGGCCTGGTTGGCGCCCTTGCCGCCCGGATAGGTGGCGAGGTGCCGGCCGAGGACGGTCTCGCCCTTCTCCGGGGCGCGCGAGACGTAGGCCGTCAGATCGAGGTTGAGCGAGCCGACGACCGCCACCACGCATCGACGCGTTCCGGTCACGTTCCCGAGCCTACGGCCGGGACGCGGCACCGAACTACGAGCGAGACGCGTTCGTGTCCGGTTCGAGTTCGGGACAGACGATGTGGACGACCTCGTCGGCCCACGACTCCCCCACCTCGCCGTGCCGCAGGTAGGCACCGAGATAGGCGCCGACGAGCATCGACACGGCGGTGTCGACGTCGAGGTCCCTGCGGACGGCCCCGGAGTCGACGGCGGCGCGCAGCACGTCGGCGACGACCTCGCTGCGGGCGTTGATGATCTCGCGGATCGACTCGGTGAAGTCGGGTTCCTGGTCGGTGAGGATCGCGCCGACGCTGCCCATGCCGACGTCGTCGGCCAGGCCGCGGCGGATCAGTTCGAGGGTCCACTTCACGCGGTCGTAGGCGCACAGTCCCTCGGGGACGCAGGGCGAGGCGAGCTTCGAGTCGAGCGCCGCCTGCAGGATCTCCTCGCGGTTGGCGTACCGCCGGTAGATCGTCGTCTTCGCCACGCCGGACAGCGCCGCGACCGCCTCGACGGTGACGCGGTGAGGCCCGTGCAGCCGGAGGATCTCGAGCGCCGCCTTCACGATGCGCGCGTCCGTCGCGGCGCGTTCCTTGACGGCACGTCGCGACGCGACCGCTGCCGTTTCCGTCCCGGCCTCGCCCACCATGTCCTCATCCTCCTCGTGCGGGGTCGACCCCGCAGGATTCCCGAGTCTCCCCGAAACGGCGACCCCGAATCAAACACTACGAAACGATACGCTACGATGAGCGTATCGTTCTGACCGTCGACGAAGGGAGAACGACCGCATGACCGATATCTACGCAGCCGCACCGGGGCACTACGCCGAAACCGAAACCCTTCTCGAGAGCTATCGCACCTACGACGCCGTCGAACGGGCCGTCGACCACCTCTCCGACGAGGGCTTCCCCGTCGAATACCTGCGGGTCGTGGGCCAGGGCGTCACCACCGTCGAACACATCGAGGGCCGCATGACCAACGGCCGCGCCGCCCTGCGCGGAGCCGCCGCGGGCGTCTGGACGGGCCTGCTCTTCGGCCTGTTGCTGGCCCTGTTCCTTCCCGCCGCCGACATGGCGCAGATCATCCTCGTCGCCGTCGCCTTCGGCGTGGTGTGGGGAGGCTCACTCGGCTTCGTGTCGCACTGGAGCATGGGTGGACGCCGCGATTTCGTCTCCCGCAAGAGCATCGAGGCGGCCCGCTACGACCTCATGGTCGACGCCGAGTTCGCCGAGCAGGCACGGGAGAAGCTTTCCCTGCGCTGAGCAGGAATTCTACTTCCTCCGACGAGTCCTCCGCCCCCGCCCTCCGGCGGGGGCGGAGTCGTTTCCCCACCCGGCCGGCACGGGCCGATCGGCCCGCCGCCCCGGACGGAAGTCCCGCCCGGGGGCGCCGGGATTTTCGTGGACGGCACGTCCTATTTCCCCGTTTGTCGCCCATTCCAATGGCATCATGCGAGCTATGGCCGGAACGTCGAACACCCCATCCACCCCTGCTGTCGGGGCGAAAGTCGTCGTGCGCAAGGGCGTCGCCGGTGACGAGCCCGCCCCCGGGACGATCGTCGACGATTTCGGGCCCGCGCAGAAGGCCGTCGGCGACGACCTGGGCCGCGACTGGGCTCCCGTCCGCAGGTGGGCCGTCGCCCTGGACGACGGGCGTCTGATCTTCGTCGACGAGGACGCCTTCGAATCCCCGAAGGACGAAAGATCCGACAAGGCGAATAAGTCGGACGAGACGTCGAATTCGAATGGATCGGAGAAATCCGAAAAGGCGGAGAAGGCCGAATCCCCCGAGAAGTCGTAGACCCCGGAGATACCGGAAGTCAGGCGGGCAACCACCCGGGCGGGAAACCACCGGTCGCGACGGGACCCCAGCGATCGATGCGGATCCTGATCAGCGACTTGCCCTGCTTCGCCATCGCCTCACGGTACTCGTCCCAGTCGGGATGCTCGCCTGCGATGCAGCGGTAGTACTCGACGAGACCGTCGAGCGCCTCCGGCATGTCCAGCACCTCCGCCTGACCGTCGACCTGCACGTACGGACCGTCGAAGTCATCGGACAGCACGCACAGCGTCACCTGCGGATCGCGTCGGATGTTCCGGGTCTTGGCGCGCTCCGGGTAGGTCGACACCACGATGCGCCCCTCCTCGTCGACGCCGCAGGTCACGGGAGACACCTGCGGGGTTCCGTCGGCGCGCAGCGTGGACAGCACCGCCCGGTGCCGTGGCCGAAGGAACTCCAGGAGTTCGTCCCGCCCGACCCTGTCCGCCCTCGCGATGCGTGCCATGACCACCCTTCCGCTCACCCCGTCCCTTCCCGCGAATGATACGGACCCGTACACCCCGCCGTCCGGGGTGTGCGGGTCCACCGACCGCGCGAAGAGGGAAGGAGAAAACAGGAAAGGCCGGTTCCTCGTGCGGAACCGGCCCCGTGGAGCCCCCTGTCAGGATTGAACTGACGACCGCTCGCTTACAAGGCGAGTGCTCTACCACTGAGCTAAGGAGGCAGTGCGCTCCACGGCCGCCGAACGACCCGTGAGCGACGCCATCATATAGCGCGTCACACTCCCGGCGCGCACCCACCCGCTTCGTTACGGTGGATTGCATGCGCACCCTCCCGGATTCCTCCAGCCGTCTCGGAGGCAGCGGACGGTGAGCCGGTACAGCGAGTTCCTCGACCGGGTTCTCGGCACCCGCCGCGCGACCATCGACGCGGTCACCGAAGCCCCGGCGCCGCTGCAGCCGATCGACCTGACCGACGACGCGGTGGTCGCCGAAGCCCTGGACGTCGCGGTGCGCGTCGGTGAGGTGCTGCTCGCCTCCGGCACCGGTGCGATCGACACCGCCGAGCAGGTGCGGTTCGTCGCCGCGACCTACGGTCTGGCGCAGTGCGACGTCGACGTCACCTACAACTCGATCGTCCTGTCGGCCTATCGCGGGCCGACGATGCCGCCGTCGAGCACGATGCGGATCGTCCACTACCGTTCGATGGACTTCACGCGGCTCGCCGCGGTCGACCGGCTGACCCGGCGCATCCGGCGCGACGCGATCTCCCCCGCCCAGGCCCACGAGGAACTGCTCGCCATCACCACGGCCGCCCACCCCTACAACCGCTGGGTGGCGACGGTCGCGTGGTCGGCGATGGCCGCGTCGATCGCCGTCCTCCTCGGCGGCGACGCGCTCGTCGCCCTCGTCGCCTTCGGGTCGACGTTCGTCATCGATCGGGTCAACCGCAAGCTCAACGCCGCGGGCCTGCCGTTCTTCTTCCAGCACCTCGTCGGCGGCATCGTCGCGACCGCCCCGGCGATCACCCTCTACGGATTCCGGGAATCACTCGGGGTCGAGGTGTCCCCGGGGCTGATCATCGCGGCCGGGGTGACGGTGCTGTTGTCCGGGCTGTCGCTGGTGGGTTCGGTGCAGGACGCGATCACCGGTGCCCCGATCACCGCGTCGGCGCGGTTCTTCGAAGTGCTGATGATGACGGGCGGCATCATCGCGGGTGTCGCGACCACCCTGCGCATCGCCTCGGTGTTCGGCGCGGAACTGCCCCTGATCAGCTACGAGGCCCTACCCGACCTCACCCAGCTGCCGACGAAGATCCTCTCCGGCGCCGCGGCCGCGCTGTTCTACGCCCTCGCCTGCTACGCGGAGCGCCGGGCGCTGACGGTGGCCGGGCTGGCCGGCGCGACCGGCAGCCTCGGTTACCAGCTCGCGCTCGGGCTCACGCTGGGGCCGATCATCTCGTCGGCGGTGGCCGCGACCGTCATCGGTTTCGCCGGTGGCCTGATGGCCCGCCGCGCGCTCACTCCCCCACTGGTCGTGGCGGTCGCCGGCATCACGCCGCTGCTGCCGGGCCTGGCGCTCTACCGCGGTCTGTACGCGATGCTGCGGAACCAGATGTCGACGGGGATGACGGCGTTGTTCTCGGCGTTCGGCATCGGGTGTGCGCTCGCGGCCGGGGTCACGCTCGGTGAGTGGCTGGCCCGCCGTACCCGCAATCCCCGCATCCTGTTCCGGGTGGGTGCGCTGCGCCGTCCGCAGCTGCGGCAGATCCCCCGCATCCGCCTCGACAAGCGGCCCATCCGGAGGCCCGCTCCCGGTCCCGCGACCGGCCCGATCCCCACCGGTTCGCTGCACACGGGTCCGATCCCGACCGGATCACCGACGGGACCGATCGCCACCGGTCCGCTGCAGACCGGGCCGATCCCCACCGGGCCGATCGCGTCGGGTCCCCTCGCGACCGGGCCGCTCCCCGTCTCCGATTCCCGGACGGGGTCGTCGCCACAAACGACGAGAGCCACGCTGCGCTTCCTGCGCGGGCGTGACTCTCGGCGGTTGTGACTGTGAAAGTCTCAGCTGCCCCTGTCGGGGGAAGTCTCAGCTGCCCTGACGGGCCTTCTCGTCGGCTTCCATGGCGTCGCGAAGGCTCTTCGGACGCATGTCGGTCCAGTTCTCCTCGACGTACTTGACGCAAGCCGCGCGGGACTCCTCGCCGAATACCACTCGCCACCCCTGCGGAACCTCGGCGAAGGTCGGCCACAGCGAGTACTGCTCCTCATCGTTGATGAGGACGTAGAAGCGGCCGTCTTCGTCGTCAAATGGATTCGTGCTCATCTCGCCTCACTTGTTGCGTAGGTGTGATGGTCCGATATCCTACCAAGCTCACCGATTTCTCCTTCGGTTCCGGGCAGTCGCCCGTCCCGTCGGCCGGTGATCGAGGTGAGGATCTCACCCGCCCGGACAGCCGCGTTGGACAGCAGCGAGGCGGTCAGACCGTGGGTCTTCTCGGTTCCGCCCTGGAGGTAGACGTCCGCCGTCACGTCCTCGGGCAGGGGCAGCCGGTAGTCGCGGGCCACGGCCAGGATCGGGGGCTCCGGAGCGAGGTCGCCGAGCAGCGGCTGCAGGGGTGCCGGTGCGAAACCGGTCGCGAGGACGACGGCGTCGCATTCGAGCGTCGACGTGCCGCCCTCGAGATTGTCGCGGATCTCCACGTCGATGCCGCCGTCGTGCTCGGTGGCCGACAGCACCTCGGAGGCGCGGTGCATGAAGAGGCGGCGACGGCCGCTGACCCGCTCGCGGTACTCCGTCGCGTACAGCGCCTCGATGAGTTCGGGCGAGACGACGGAGTAGTTGGTGCCGCGGTGCAGGGCGAGCAGCCGCTCGCGCTCCGACAGCGGTGCCGCGTGGAACTCGTCGACGACCTGCGGGTCGAAGATGCGGTTCGCGTAGGGGCTGTCGTCGGCGGGGCTGTATCCGAAGCGGTTGAAGACGTTGTGCACCTCGGCCTGCGGGAAGTGGGTGTGCAGATATTGCACGACCTCTGCGGCGCTCTGACCTGCACCGACGACCACGAATCGCTGCCGGGTCGGCTCGGGCATGTCCTCGAGATGGAAGAGGAAGTGGTGGTTGTGGAAGCACCGGGTGGACTCGGTGGCCCACTGCGGGATGCGGGCGCGCAGCCCGACGCCGACCACGACGCTGCGGGCGTAGGCGGTCTCACCGTCGGCGGTGCGGACCGCGAACAGGTCGGCGACACCCTTGCAGTTGCGGATCGGCTCGACCGCCACGACCTCACTGCCGTAGCGGACGTCGGCGTCGACACGTGCGGCGGCCCACTGCAGGTAGTCCTGGAATTCGTGCCGGGTGGGGAAGAACGTCTGGTGGTTCACGAAGTCCACGAGACGGCCGCGGTCGTGCAGGTACGAGAAGAAGCTGTACGAGCTCGTGGGGTTGCGGAAGGTGACCAGGTCCTTGGGGAACGCGATCTGCATGGTCGCGCCCTCGAGCAGCATGCCCGGGTGCCAGGCGAAGGCCGGCTGACGTTCGAAGAACCGAGCGCGGATCGGAGACTCGGGGCTGCCGGTGTTGTGCTCCTCGACGGCGATCGCAAGGGCCAGGTTCGAGGGGCCGAAGCCGATGCCGACGAAGTCGAAGACGTCTCCTTGCGAGGTGCCCTCCGACCTCCCCGCGTCGTCGGCGACAAGGCTGGAACGGTCGGTCATCCACTCAACTTCCGTACTCGGGGGCCCGCCGGCCCGTAATCGGATCGAACGACTTCGAAGATAGCTCAGGCTAACCTTTGTTGAATGAGCGTACCAGCGTTCACCGATTCCGCGGGCGCGCGGAGGACCCGGATCGCAGGGACCTTCGTCTCGACCCCACCCCCGCAGCCTCACCCCCGAACGCGACGAGCGCGGTGGAGCCGTCCCGCTCCACCGCGCTCACCACTCGATTCCCCTAGGACGCGAGGAAGTCGATGAGGACCTTGTTGACCGCCTCGGGGCGTTCGAGATAGCCGTAGTGCCCGGCGTCCGGGATCTCCTCGTAGCGCGCACCCGGGATCGCATCGGCGACCTCGCGCGACAGATAGGCCGGGATCATGCGGTCGTCGGCGAACCCGACGGCCAGGCAGGGCACCTTGATGGCGCGGTAGGCCGCGCGCCGGTCGAAGGCGCGATCCATGCCCAGCTGGGCACGCACGCCCGCCGACGTCCGGCCGCTGCTGAACTCGAAGATGTCGAGCCAGTCGCGGGCGGAGTTCTCGTCGGCCAGCGACGCCGGCGAGAGGTTCATCACGGCGGTGACGGCGGCCTGGTACTTCGCCGGCAGCTCGACGCCGCTGTCGTAGAGCTGACGCTCACCCTCGGTGAGCACCTGCTGGAAACGGTCCATCCGGGCGTGACCGGCCAGGAAGACCGCCTTGCGGACGAGCTCCGGACGCGCCAGCGCGAGCTCCTGCGCGACCCGCGCCCCCATCGACGTGCCCACCACGTGAGCGGGACCACCGAGCAACTCGATCAGCCCGGCGGTGTCGGCGACGAGGTCGTCGATGGTCATCCCGTCGACGCTCTCCCCCGACGGCGCGATACCGCGGTTGTCGAAGGTGGCGACGCGGTAACCGGCCTTCACCAGCGCCGGTACCTGATGCAGATCCCACACGCGTCCGGGGCTGCCCGTTCCCATGACGAGAACGACGAGGTCGCCTGTCCCCTTGACCTGGTAGTTCAGCGGGATGCCGTTGACGGTGGCAATGGGCATGAAGACCTTCCTGACGAGAGGCGCGGATGTGCGCCGCGGGCCGGAGTGTGCGGAACCGCGTGCGAAACGACGGGTCCTACGGTACCGCGACGATCCCGGCACCGACCCGATCCGGCGCGTGAGCAGGCAGGCGGGTGGCGTCGGACTCTCCGATTCTCCTAGAGTCGAAGCACGATGCGTGCTCGCACCGAGCAGCCACCCCGGGAGGACACCATGGCCGCGGATCCGACAACCGCGAACGATATCGCCGACGAAGATCTCGAACCCGTCGCCGACGAGACCGCACGACAGGCGCAGCGCGTCGTCGCTGCGTACGCGGAGAATGCGGACGAGTGCCGCATGCTGCTGTCGATGCTCGGCATCGGCCCCGGCGACAAGCACTGATCGACCCCCACCCCCGCCGACCCGGCCACCGAAAGAGGATCAGAACGTGACAGCAGGCGACGCGGACACGACGAGGAACAACGGCACGCACGCCGGATCGGACTTCGTGGTGGTCGCCAATCGCCTGCCCGTCGACCTCGAACGGCTTCCCGACGGCTCGACCCGCTGGAAGCGCAGCCCCGGTGGTCTCGTGACCGCACTCGAACCGATCCTGCGGTCGAACAACGGCGCCTGGGTCGGCTGGGCGGGGGTGGCGGATGCCGATGCCGGTGTCATCGTCGAGGACGGTCTGACGCTGCATTCGGTGCCGCTGAGCACCGAGGAGATCGCCGACTACTACGAGGGCTTCTCCAACGCCACGTTGTGGCCGCTCTACCACGACGTGATCGTGCGCCCGGAGTACCGGCGCGAGTGGTGGAACTCCTACGTCGCGATCAACCGCCGCTTCGCCGAGGAGACCGCGAAGGCGGCCGCGGAGGGCGCGACCGTCTGGATCCAGGACTACCAGCTGCAGCTCGTCCCGAAGATGCTGCGGATGCTCCGCCCGGATCTGACCATCGGCTTCTTCCTGCACATCCCCTTCCCGCCCATCGAGCTGTTCATGCAGCTGCCCTGGCGCACCGAGATCGTCGAGGGTCTGCTCGGCGCCGACCTCATCGGTTTCCACCTTCCGGGTGGCGCCCAGAACTTCCTGTACCTCGCGCGGCGTCTCGCCGGGGCCCAGACCTCGCGCGGCAACATCGGTGTCCGCTCGAAGCTCGGCGTGGTCCAGGTCGGCTTCCGGTCGGTGCGGGTCGGCGCGTTCCCCATCTCCATCGAGTCCGGCCGGCTCGACCAGCAGTCACGGAGCAAGGCCATCCGCGACCGCGCGAAGGCGATCCGCAAGGAACTCGGCAACCCGAAGAAGATCCTGCTCGGTGTCGACCGCCTCGACTACACCAAGGGCATCGACGTCCGGCTCGACGCGCTGCACGAGCTCCTCGAGGAGGGCCGGGTCGATCCGAAGGACACCGTGATGGTGCAGCTCGCGACACCGAGCCGGGAGCGGGTCGACTCGTACATCCACATGCGCGGCGAGATCGAGCGGACGGTCAGCCGCATCAACGGCGAGTACGCGACGGTCGGCCGTCCGGTGGTGCACTACATCCACCGCCCGGTCCCCCGCGACGAGCTCATCGCGTTCTTCGTCGCCGCCGACGTGATGGTGGTGACGCCGCTGCGCGACGGCATGAATCTCGTCGCGAAGGAGTACATCGCGTGCCGCAGCGATCTCGGCGGCGCACTCGTTCTCAGCGAATTCACCGGCGCCGCAGCCGAACTGCGCCAGGCGTTCCTGTGCAATCCGCACGACCTCGAGGACGTCAAGGACAAGTTGCACGCCGCGATCGAGGTGCCCCCCGAGGAGGGCCGGAGGAAGATGCGGGCCCTGCGCCGTCAGGTGCTCACCCACGACGTGGACCGCTGGGCCCGGTCGTTCCTCGACACCCTCGCCAACACCGGCGCCGCGGGTCGCGCGCTCATCGCTCCCGGTGAGGGCGACGAGCCCGACGAGTCGTGACCCGCCGGGCTGCATCCGCTTCCTAGATCGGGGTCAGACGGCTGACGAGCCAACGGCCGTCGTGCTTTTCGAGCTCCACCCGCACGCGGCTGCCGCTGCTCACCGCCTCCGGGTTCTCCGAGCTGGTGGTGATCTGGTTGAGGAACAGCAACGTCACCGCATGATCGGCGGTGGCCTCGACGATCGACGACGCCTGCACACTCACCTGGACGCTGATGGCCTTCTCCTTGGCCCCCGGCGCGATGATGTTCTTCATCAGGTTCGTGTACTCGTCACGGAAGTCGCCGGTCAGTCCCTCGGCGGCCGCGTCGGCCTGGGCGTCCACCTGGTCGTGGGTGTAGGCGAGCATCGCGACGGCCTGTTCCTCCGCGGCCACCCGGGCCTCGGTGCGCGCGGTCTCCGCGGCGGAGTCCTGCGCGGCACCGTAGCCGAGCCACGCGACCAGCACCGCGAAAACCACTGCGACGACGGACAAGCCGATCGCCAGATGCGGCAGATGGGACGGGCGCGGTTCGCCCGGATCGCTCGTCGGTGCCTGGCGGTCCGATTCCACAACCGTCACGTTCGGGTCCTTCTCGTCGTCGGTCACGGCACGAACTCCACCTTCGATGCCAGCAACCGGCCGTCCTCGTCGCAGATCGTCACCCGCAGACGGAAGTCGCGGGGTTCGGGGTCGCTCTGGTCGGCATTGCTCACCATTGCCCGGGACGCGACGAGCGACGACGCGCACGTACCGTCCTCGTTCTGGATCCCGGCCTCGAGGACCTCACCGGTGGTGTTGACGCCGGCCTGCTGCACGACCTCGACGAAAGGTCCTTCGCGGCCCTCGAACTCGGCCTTGAAGTCGCCCGTGGCGCCCTCGAGCAGTCGCGCGACGTCCGCGTCGGCGGTGTCGGCGCCGATCGTGGTCAGGTTGAGCACGGTCTGGCGGGCGGCCTGCAGGAAAGCGTCGCGACGCTCGTCGCGGTCGTTCGCCGACTGCCGGTCGACGATCAGCCACGCACCGGCCGCCACGAGCGCGACCACCAGGACGGACGCGATGATCGCGACCGGTTTGGCCCACTCGGGTGCCGTGGACACCGCAGCCGGCCGCCGGTGCGCGGATGCACCCTTGTCCAGGTTCACCCGCGTGTCGTTCTTGTCGGTCTCGTCGTCTGTCATCAGCCCTGCTGCGCCTTCATGAAACTCTCCAAGCTCCGATCTCCTCCGAGGTCGGCGTGCGTGTACACGGTGCCGTCGGGACCAATGTACGTGCCGGTCCGCGGATCGATGCGTCGCGCGGTCACGCCGGTGGGACCCGTGTCGCCACCCTCGGTGTACGAGGCGGGCGTCGGCACGACGTTCTCCGAGGCCACCGGGGTGGGCGGCCCGATCCACGGGTTGTCGGAGTAGGTGGGCTCGTAACCGGTGCGGCACATGTCCGGAGTGGGAGCGCGGCGGCCCGGATACTCCATGCAGGGCAGGTTGCGCGCACCGCGCACCGCGTTCGGGTAGTCCTGCGGCAGTTTGCAGAACACGTCGCCGGGCGTGTCGACCATCGACGTGTCGGCGGGGCTGCGCCACTGGTCCGGCGGGACGAAGCCCGAGAGGCAGGGCGGCGGATCGTGCAGCTGCAGGTGGAAGTCGACGATCGCGCCGTCCTCGGGCGGACCGGAGCCGGCGGCGGTGATCAGGGCCGTCGTCATCGGCGGGTAGAGCACGAGGATCTGCTCGATGCCCGCGTTGTAGATGACGCCCACCTCACCGACGCTCACCAGATTGGCGAGCAGCAGCGGCAGCGTGGGCTTCAGGTCCTGCAGCAGCGTCTCGGCCTCGGTGGCGGCGGTGGGCCCCTTGGCGAGCAGATCGCGCAGCTGCGGGTCGCTCTCGCGCAGCCGATCGGTGAAGGTCACCATGTCCCGGGTCCACGACCGGATGGCGTCGCTCGTGACCACCTGGGTGTCGAGCAGCGGACCCACCTGGTCGATCAACTGCCGGGTCTCGGCGCTGTTGGCCGCGGCTTCCTGGACGAACAGCCGCGTGGAGTCGATCAGCTGCTGCAGTTCCGGGCCGGTGCCGTTGAACGCGTCGAACGCCTCGTCGACGACCGTCCTCAGACGGGTGTCGCCGATGGAGGCGAGCAGCACGTCGGCCTGGTCGAGCAGCGCACCGACCTCCTGCGGCACCGACGTGCGATCCTCGGGGACGACGTCGCCGTTCGCCAGATAACTGCCGGCGGAGCTTCCGGGGCGGGGCACCAGATCGACGTACTGCTCCCCCACCGCCGAGACGCTGCGCACCGACGCGTCGACGTCGGCGGGGATCTTCACGTCGCTGTCGATGGACAGCTTCGCCTCCACCCCGGTGGGCGAGAGCGTGACGTTCTGGACGGTGCCGACCGTGTTGCCGCGATAGGTGACGTTCGCGTGCGGGTAGAGACCACCGGTCGACGGCAGTTCGACGACCACCTCGTACCGCCCGATCCCGAACAGGGAGGGCAGGCGCACGTACATCACCGACATCACGACCAGGCCGACGACCGTGAGGATCGCGAAGATCGTGAGCTGGATGCGGACGAACCGCGTGAGCATCATGGTGCGGGCACCCCCAGGGGCAGACCGGGAATCGTGATCTCACCGATGCCGGGAATCGTCAGTGTCCCCTCGGGGAACTCCGGTGCCGGCGGTGGCGGCTCGAGCGGCGCCCGGAACGGGTCGGTGGCCTGCGCCGCGAGTCCGGCGTCGCGGCCGAGGATGCCCTCCGGTCCGGCGAGCCGCCCGGCGAGCGGGGTGCCGGACAGGAAGTTCAGGTCGAGGCGGTCGAGGCTGAGGTCGATCGTCATGGCCAGGTTGGCGTAGTCGCCGCGGATGATGTTGTTGATGCCCGCCTGCGGGAAGGGATAGGTGAGCAGCACCCCGAGCACCTCGGTGAGGGCGTTGCCGGAGTCGGCGAGTGCCTTCAGGGTCGGGGCCAGGCCCTCGAGGTTCGCCTTCAGATCGTCGTTGGAGCTCTCGACCAGCCGGCTCGCGACCACACTCAGTTCACCGAGCGAACTCATCGCGTTCGTGAAGTTCGCGCGCTGATCGGCCAGCACCTCCAGCGCGGCCGGCAGCTCCTCCAGGGCCCGGACCAGGGTCTCGTTCTGGTCGTCGACGGTGACGGCGAGCCGGTCGAGTCCTTCGAGGGCCGTGACGATGTCGTCGCGCTGGTCGTCGAGGGTGCGGACCAGTTCGTCCAGACGCGGCAGCAGATTCCGGATCGAGTCCTCGCGGCCGACGAGCGCGGCGTTGAGTTCGGTGGTGATGTCGTTGATCTGGGCGAGGCCACCACCGTTGAGCACCACCGACAACGACGACAGGGTCTGCTCGGTGGTGGGATAGGTCCCGGCCCGTTCGAGCGGGATGAGGTCGCCGTCCTTCAGCCGGCCGCGGGGCGGTTCGTCGACGGGCGGCAGCAGTTCGAGGTGCTGGGAGCCGAGGAGGCTGGTCTGTCCGATGCGCGCGATGGCGTTCTCGGGCACGACGACGTCCTGATCCAGCGAGATCGTCACGAGCGCGTGCCAGTCCTCCACCTCGATCCCGGAGATCGAGCCGACGGTGACGTCGTCGATGCGGACGGGCGAGTTCTGGGTCAGCGTCGTCACGTTCGGCATCTGGATGCGCACCTGGTAGGCACCCTCCCCGCGGCCCGCCGTGCCCGGCATGGGAATCGAGTTGAGCCCGTTCCATTCACAGGCGGACAGGCTCGCCACCACCACCAGCGCGGTGACCGCGACGCCGAGACGTCGGGACTTCGATCGGCCGGTCATCGTCCTCCTCCCGGCTGCAACAGGGATCCGAGATCCTGGGGAACCCGGAGCGACGGCAGCCCGCCCAGGATGCCGTCGAGCGGAGACGGCGCCGGGTCGGACAGCGACGGTCCGGGGGCGGTGCCCCGTCCCTCGGCGGCGCCTTCGAGCCACGGTTCGCTGTAGACGAGGTCGCCCGGGAACGCCTGCACGCTCCCCAGCGGATTGACCAGGTACGGAAGGTAGTTCTGGCTCATCGAGGCGAGCACCGGGCCGAGCTGCTGACGGCACAGTTCCTCGCTGCGTTCCGAGGTGGCGTTGGCGGCCGCCGCGACGGAACCGCACATCCACTCGACCGGGTTGGCGAGGTTGTTGATCGCGAGCGCGCCGGTGAGCGAGCCCTGCGCGGGCTTGTAGATGTTGTAGAAGTTCGCGAGCGAGGTGGGGCCGGAATGCAGCACCCGCTCGATCTCCGGACGCTTGCGAGCGAGCACCTCGGTGGCGTCGGCGAGCCGCTCCACCGACTCGGTGAGCGCGGCGCGATTGTCCTGCACGAACCGCTGCACGTCGCCCACGGCGATGTCGAGTTCCTCGAGGGAGATCCCGAGCTGGTCGGAGCTCTGCGCGAGCACGTCGGACACCGAGGCGAGCCGGCCGCCGAACTGCACGATCTGCTCGTTGCTCGACGACAGCACCGACACGAAGGTCTGCAGGTTGCGGATCGTCGAGAACAGGTCGGTGCGGCCCTCGGAGAGGGTGTGCATCGTGTCCGACAGCTCCCGCAGTGCGGCACGCACGGATTCGCCGTTGCCGTCGAGGTTCTCGGCGGCGGTGTCGATGAACCGGCCGAGCGAGCCCTGCGGGTCGAGTTCCTCGGGACCGAGGGCCTCGGACAGGCGCATCAGTTCGGTCTTGATCTGGTCCCACTCCACCGGGGATGCGGTGCGCTGCACCGGGATCGTGGCACCGTCCTCGATGGTGGGTCCGCCCGAGTACACGGGGGTGAGCTGGACGAAACGCGCCGAGACGAGGCTCTGGGCGATGATCACGGCGTTCGCGTCGGCGGGGATCTCGACGGAGTCGTCGACCTTCATGGTCACCCGCACGAGGTCCTCGCGGGGTTCGATGTCGGTGATGCTCCCCACCGGCACGCCGAGCACGCGGACGTCGTCGCCCTCGTAGAGGCCCGTGGTGGAGACGAATTCGGCGTACACCGTGCGCTTCCCGAGGTCGGGAAGGACGAACGCGGCGAGTCCGCCGAGCACGAGCGCGGCGACGACCGCGATCGCCGCGGGGATCAGCCAGCGGGGGCGCCGGCGGCCGGTGGTGGTCTCGGCCGGCGTGGTGTCGGTGCTCATTCACCCTCCCCTTCGCCGTCCCGTTTGATGGTGGGGGGCTCCTTCGGAATCACGTCCTGCAGGTCCTGTTCCAGCAGTTCGGGTGCAACCTGGCTGTCCACCACGGCCTTCCACCACGGTGCGGGCAGGATGTTCGACACGTAGGCGTTGAAGAACGGGCCGCTCGCCACGGATTCGCCGAGCGCGCTGATGTAGGGACCGAGACCGTCGAGCGCCCCGGCGATGTTCTCCTTGTTGGCCTGCAGATTCGCGGTGACGAGATTGAGCTTCTCGAGCGTCGGGGCCATCTGCGCCTGGTTGTCCTGCACCAGCCCGGTGAGCTGACGCGAGACGGCCGAGACGTTCGCGATGAGCTCGGTGATGGCGTCGCGGCGCAGGCTCAGTTCCCCGAACAAGGCGTTCGCGTCGACGACGAGTTCGTTGATGTGGTCGCTGCGTTCGGAGAGGATGCCGGTCACCGACTCGGCGCGCTCGAGCAGCTCCCGCAGCGACTCGTCGCGTTCGTTGATCGACTGCGACAGCCGGGTCATGCCCTCGAGGGCCCCGCGGATCTCCGGCGGGGTGTCCTGCAGCGACTCGGACAGCGCGTCGAGCGAGTCGTTGATCCGGTCGGTGTCGAGTTCGGACACGCTGGTGGTGAGGTCGCCGAGGGCGTCGGTGAGCGAGTACGGGGAGTTGGTGTACTCGAGTGGGATCACCGTGCCGGGACGCATCACACCGTCGCCGCCGGGTCGCAGCGCCAGCGACTTGCGACCGAGCACCGTGTTGGTCTTGATGTCGGCGCCGGTGCCGTCGCCGAGTCCGATGCCGTCCTGGATGCGGAACGTCACCAGAACGGCCTGCTCGTCGAGCCGGACGTCGGTCACGTCCCCGACGGTGACACCGGCGAGCATGACGTCGTCGCCGGGCACGAGGCCTCCGGCGTCCTCGAAGCGGGCCGAATAGGTCAGGCCACCCGAGAGGAAGTGCAGCTGGTCGTACTGCAGGCCGGCGAGGACGATCGCGGCGGAGACCGCCAGGCCGATGATGCCGGTGCGGACGTGGTTGGGGTCGCGGGGTGCACTCATTCGATCTTCGCGCACCTTCCCGTGTCGTGGTTCGCCGTGGTGTACCGGATGGTGGTGCCGTCCGGCCCGGAGAACTTGAAGGTGTTGGCACACAGGAAGAACTGGAAGAAGTTCCCGTAGGAGCCCACCCGGATGAGTTTCTTGTAGTCGGACGGCAGCCGCTCGAGGGAGCGGTTGATGTCGTCCTTGCCGAGGTCGAGTTGAGTCATGGTGCGGTTGGTTTCGGCGATCACGGTCTGCAGGTCGGGGCGGTTGTTCTGCAGCAGCGACGCGAGATCGGCGGTGCCGGCGGCCAGTTGCGGGATCGCGGCGCCGATCGGATCGCGGTCGGCGGCCAACCCGTCGACGAGGGTGTGCAACCGGTCGATGGTGTCGGCGAACTGGCGGTCGTGGTCGTCGATGGTGCCGAGGACGGCGTTGAGGTTGTCGATGACGTCCCCGATCAGTTGATCCCGGTCGGCGAGGGAGTTGGTGAAGGAGTTGGTGTTCCCCAGCAGCGAGACGAGGGTGTCGCCCTGCCCCTGGAAGACCTGCAGCAGCGCCCCGGACAGTTCGTTGACCTGCTGGGCGTCGAGGCCCTGGAGCAGCGGCTTGAACCCGCCGAGGAGCAGGTCGAGGTCGAGAGCCGGTTCGGTCCGGTCGAGCGGGATGCTGCCGCCGGGCGGCAGGATGTCGAGTCCGCCGGGGCCCTCGAGCAGTTCGAGATAGCGGTCGCCGACGAGATTCTCGTAGCGCACCGTTGCCCGGGTGCTGGTGAACAGCATGTACTTCGAATCGACGTCGAACTCGACCTCCGCGGTGTTGTCGGGGCCGATGCCCACCTTCTTCACGGAGCCGACCTGCACGCCCGCGATGCGGACCTTGTCGCCGACCCCGAGGCCGGACACGTCGGTGAAGGTCGCGTGGTAGTCCTCGGTGCCGGTGAACCGGGTCTGGCTGAACACGACGGCCAGACCCGCGAAGATCAGCGCCATCGTGACGGCGAAGACGAGGAACTTGATCGTGGTGGCTCTCATCGTCACTGCCCACCTGCGAGATGATCGCCGAACAGGTACTGGAAGATCGTCGGGTACCGGATCCAGGCCTCCGTCGCCGGCTGGTAGGGGGTGGTGCCCGTGTTGGTGACGACGAACGGTGCGTGGCCGTCGCGGCGCGGATCGAAGTTCGGCAGGCCCCAGCAGTTCGGGCCGCCGCTGGCACCGACCACCGGCAGGTCCTGGGCGTCGTTGTAGCGGGTCGCGCCGCCCATGAAGCTGGTACTCAGGGTCAGGGCCGCGTACTTGCCGGTGCCGGCCATCGGTTCGAAGGCGATCCGGGCGTCGTTGAGGCCGACGATGAAGCAGGTCAGCTCCGGCGAGTACTCGCCGAGCAGGCCCGTGGTGTGGCTGAGACTGTCGAGTGCGGTGACCAACTGTGGCTCGTTCTCTCCCAGTACGTCTCGTCCCGTGTTCGCGAGACCGGTGAGGTTCATGAGCAGCAGGTCGAGTTGCTGCTGTTCGTCGACGACGGTGTTGCCGACGTCGGTGGCGTTGCCGACCGTGGTCATCAGATCCGGGGCGGTGTCCGCGTAGAGCTCGGTCACCTGGGCGGCGGAGACGAGATCGGCCCGTAGCTGGGGCAGCGACGGATTCATCTCGGCGAGATAGGCGTCCGCCTCCGCGAGGGTCGCGCCGAGTGCGTCGCCGCGGCCGTTGAGCGCTTCCGAGAGGGCGCCGAGGGTGGCGTTGAGCTTCTCGGGGCGGATCTGGGCGAGGACGTCGGACAGGTGCTCGAAGACGGTGTTGAACTCGACCGTCACGTTGTCGGCGGCGATCACCGCGCCCTCCTGCAGCGGAACGGGCGAGGGGTCCTCGGGGACGACGATGTTGACGAACTTGGCGCCGAAGACGGTCGTCGACTCGATCGACACCCGTGCGTCGGACGGGATCAAGTGCATCTGTCCCGGCTGCATCGCCAGCTTCAGCACCGCACCGTCGGGGGTGTGTTCGACGGCGGCGACGCGTCCGACCTCGACGCCGCGCATCTTCACCTTGGCGTCGGGGTCCATCACCAGGCCGGAGCGGGCGGAGGTGACGGTGACGGGGACGGTGCTGGTGAAGCCCCCGGCGAACATAGTCAGGGCCACCGCGACGACGGCGGCGAGTCCGCCCACGAGTCCGAGGGCGGCGAGTTTCTTCTGCCACGAAGGAGTGTCCATGCAACGCGCCCTATCCCGACAGGTTGAAGTTGCCGGTCGCGCCGTAGACGGCGAGAGAGATGAGCAGGGTGACGGTGACGACCGCGACGAGCGAGGCCCGCACCGCGTTGCCCACCGCGACACCCACGCCGACCGGTCCGCCGCCGGCGGTGAATCCGTAGTAGGTGTGGATGAGCATCACGGCGATCGCCATCACGATGGCCTGGACGAACGACCACAGGATGTCGGTGGGTATGAGGAACGTCGAGAAGTAGTGGTCGTACACGCCGGCCGACTGGCCGTAGAGCACCACCGTCGCGAACCGGCTCGCCACGAACGAGGCGATCACCGCGAGGGAGTACAGCGGCACGATCGCGATCATCCCGGCGAGCACGCGAGTGGAGACGAGATAGGGGATCGACGGGATCGCCATCGTCTCGAGCGCGTCGATCTCCTCGGAGACCCGCATGGCGCCGAGCTGGGCGGTGGAGCCGGCGCCGATGGTGGCGGCCAGACCGATTCCCGCGATGGTCGGTGCGGCGATACGCACGTTGATGAACGCGGCGAAGAAGCCGGTGAGCGCCTCGACCCCGATGTTCCCGAGCGAGCTGAAGCCCTGCACGGCGATGATGCCGCCGGTGAACAGGGTCAGGAAGCCGACGATGACCACGGTGCCGCCGATGACGGCGAGAGCGCCGGTGCCCATGCTGATCTCGGCGACCAGCCGCACGGTCTCCTTGGGGTAGTGCACGAGGGCGCGGGGCATGGTCGCCAGGGCCCGCCCGAAGAACAGCGCCTGTTCCCCGACCCGGTCCACGGAGGAGGACATGCTCGACAGGCGCCGCGCCGCACGGGGGAAGCGCCAGGAAATCACTGCCATGAGTTCTCCGCTCCCCTCATCCGGCGGTCAGCTTGATGCCGACCGCGGTGACGAGGAGGTTGACCACGAACAGCGCCATGAAGGCGAACACGACGGTCTGGTTGACGGCGTCACCGACGCTCTTGGCGCCGCCCTTGACGTTGAGACCGAGATAGGCGGCGACGAGTCCGGCGATCATGCCGAACAGTCCCGCCTTGACCTGGGAGATCATCAGTTCTCCGAATCCGGTGAGCAGCGTGATGCCGTTGACGAACGCGCCGGGGTTCACGTCCTGCAGGAAGACCGAGAAGACGAACCCGCCGAGGATGCCGATGGTGCACACCAGCCCGTTGAGCAGCAGGGCCACCACGGTGGAGGCGAGGACCCTCGGGACGACGAGCCGCTGGATCGGGTCGATGCCGAGCACGCGCATCGCGTCGATCTCCTCGCGGATGGTGCGGGCGGCGAGGTCGGCGCAGATGGCGGTGGCGCCGGCGCCGGCGACGATGAGCACGGTGACCATAGGCCCCACCTGCGTCACGGCGCCGAGTGCGGCACCCGCGCCGCTGAGGTCGGCGGCGCCGATCTCGCGGAGCAGGATGTTGAGGGTGAAGCTCACGAGAACCGTGAACGGCACGGCCACCAGGAGTGTGGGAACGAGGGAGACCCGGGCGACGAACCACGCCTGGTCGACGAACTCGCGTCGCTGGAAGGGACGGGAGAATGCCGCGCGGGCGGTGTCGCCGGTCATGGCGAAGAGTCCGCCCACTGCCCGCAGGGGGACCTCGAGGAGGTCTACCACCATCTCCCCCCTTCGATCCTCGTCTCGCCGGCGTGCAGCCGAACGATGCCGCATCCTGTGACCCGCGTCATATTAACTAGAACGTGTTCACCTGTCAAAAGTTCATCGATCGACATCGCGCTCGACTTTCGTTCGGGTGACGACCAGGGGATGTATTTATACATCCGCCACAGTCCGTAAGTGGGTTTACGCTGGCGTTTTCTTCGATCGGGCCGGCCCGGCCCACACCGCGCACATGTGACGTATTCGGCGGGAAGACACGAATTCGGACGGCTGCCGGGAAAGAAAAATTAGAACAGGTATCAGAATCCACTGGAGGGGCCGGCCGAGCCGGAGGAAACCCCGCGGGGTGGGCGTGACGCTACCGGAGTACACGGTACCGTCATCCGGAACCGGACGCCGGGGCCTCCCACGGACCGGGAACTCGCACCCGGAGTCTCGCACGGGCCCGGAGCCCCCACAGACGCCGTGCCCGCCGCTCCGGTGCCGGAGCGGCGGGCACGGGAACGATCAGAGATCGAGCGCCGACGACGCCGAGAACGTCCGCGCGGGATCGCGGTCGGCGAAGTAGCCGCCCAGCTCGGTGGCCAGTGTCTCCGGCGTCCACTGCGACGGGGCGTCGAAGCGCTGCTCGACGACCGGCGCGGCCATGAGAGCCACCATGGGGCCGTAGACGATGAACACCTGTCCGTTGATCCGGTCGGCGGCCGGCGACGCGAGGTAGGCGACCAGATTCGCGACATGGTCCGGCGAGAGCGGATCGATCCCGTCGGACGGTGCCTCACCGAAGACCGCCTCGGTCATCGACGTGCGGGCGCGGGGGCAGATGACGTTGGCCCGGACGCCGTAGCGTTCGAGTCCGCGCGCCGCCGAGAGCGTGAGAGCGGTGATGCCCGCCTTTGCGGCCCCGTAGTTCGCCTGCCCGGGCGGGCCGAGCAGCCCGGCCTCCGAGGAGGTGTTGACGATCCGCCCGTAGACGGGACCGCCGGTCTCCTTGGACAGCTCGCGCCAGTGGGCCGCGGCGTTGCGGCACAGCAGGAAGTGCCCGCGCAGGTGCACCGCGAGCACGGCGTCCCATTCGTCGTCGGACATGTTGGGCAGCATCCGGTCCCGGGTGATGCCGGCGTTGTTCACGACGATGTCGAGGCCCCCGAGCTTGCCGCGGGCGGCGGCGACCATCGCGTCGGCGGTGTCGCGCTCGGCGACACTGCCCGGCACGAACTCCGCCTCCACACCCAGATCGCGGATACGCGCGAGGGTGTCCTCCACGGCGTCGCTGCCGGCCAGATCGTTGACCACCACCGAGGCGCCGGCCCGCGCCAGCGCGAGCGCCTCCGCCCGGCCGAGACCCGCACCGGCGCCCGTGACAACGGCGACCTTCCCTTCGAGAGACACACCGTCGCCGGCGACAGAACTCATCCACGCACTCCTCGAGATTCGGCCCGATTCCCGGCCCCAGGCCGGTCGACACCCCGCGTGCGGCGGGGCGGTATCGAGAATGTAGAACTTGTTACTTTTCCTGACAAGGCTCGGCTGCACGCACCGAGTCGGCAGGGGTCACGCCTCGACGAGCGCGGCGCGCGGGCACTGGGCGATCGCCTCCCGCACGGCATCCTCGCTTCCCGGCGGAACCGGATGCGTGACGATCAGTTCGTCGTCGTCGTTGAGATCGAACACCTCGGGCGCCAACCCGACGCACACACCGTTCGCCTCGCAGCGATCGAAGTCGACCTTGACATCCATTTCTCGGACCTCGCTTCACTTTCGCACCGACCGATCGAGGTTCAGACTAGAACGCGTTCCAATTCTGTGCAATGATTCGCGGTATTCCCGCAGTGACGATCCGCGGCGACACCGCGGTGACCGAAATTGGAGCGTTCGTGGACATCTCCTACACCCCCGAACAGCAGGCCCTCCGAGAGGAATTGCGTACGTACTTCGCGGAACTCATGACTCCCGAACGTCGTGAGGCGCTCGCCACCACCACCGGCGAGTACGGTTCGGGCACGGTATACCGCGACATCGTCCAGCAGATGGGCAAGGACGGCTGGCTCACCCTCGGCTGGCCCGAGGAGTACGGCGGCCAGAACCGTTCCGCGATGGACCAATTGATCTTCACGGACGAAGCTGCCATCGCCGGGGCGCCGGTCCCCTTCCTCACCATCGACTCGGTCGCGCCGACGATCATGCACTACGGCACGAAGGAGCAGAAGGAGTTCTTCCTGCCGCGCATCTCCGCGGGCGAACTGCACTTCTCCATCGGCTACTCCGAGCCCGGGGCCGGAACGGATCTCGCCTCGCTACGCACCACCGCGGTGCGCGACGGCGACGAGTGGGTGATCAACGGGCAGAAGATGTGGACGAGCCTGATCGCCTACGCCGACTACGTCTGGCTCGCCGCCCGCACCGATCCGGATGCCAAGAAGCACAAGGGGATCAGCGTCTTCATCGTCCCCACCGATGCTCCGGGCTTCTCCTGGACCCCGGTGCACACCATGGCCGGGCCGGACACGAGCGCCACCTACTACGAGAACGTCCGGGTACCGGCCTCCGCGCTCGTCGGTGAGGTCAACGGCGGCTGGGCGCTGATCACCAACCAGCTCAACCACGAGCGGGTCGCGCTCACCTCCGCCGGTCCCGTCCTCAGCGCACTCGCCGAGGTCCGCCGCTGGGCCCAGCAGACCCGCCTGCCCGACGGCCGCCGGGTGATCGACCAGGAGTGGGTGCAGATCAACCTCGCGCGGGTGCACGCGAAGGCCGAATACCTCCAGTTGATGAACTGGGACATCGCCTCGAGCGCGGGCACCACTCCCCTCGGCCCCGAGGCCGCCTCCGCCAACAAGGTGTTCGGCACCGAGTTCGCCACCGAGGCCTACCGGCTGCTCATGGAGATCCTCGGCCCTGCCGCGACGGTCCGGCAGAACTCGGCCGGTGCGCTGCTGCGCGGCCGCATCGAACGCATGCACCGCAGCTCCCTCATCCTCACCTTCGGCGGCGGCACCAACGAGGTCCAGCGCGACATCATCGCCATGACCGCCCTCGGCCTGCCCCCGTCCAAGCGCTGACAACCCCACAGAGCGGACAAGGACTGTCGATCGTGGACTTCACTCTCACCGAGGCCCAGCAGGATCTCGCGGGCCTGACCCGCGACATCGTCACGGACATCGTCACCAACGAGCACCTGCGCGAGCTCGACGCCGCCGAGGACCGCACCGACCGCACCCTGTGGGAGTCGCTGGCCTCCTCGGGCGTTCTCGCCGCCGCACTGCCCGAGGCGGTGGGTGGCGACGGCTACGGCCCGCTCGAGCAGGCGAGCATCCTGCGCGAACTGGGCCGCGGGGTCGCGGCCGTCCCCTATCTCACCTCCATCGCCGCGTGCGCGTCGGCGATCGCGGAGTTCGGCACCGACGGCCAGCGCACCGCCTGGGCCCGCCCCGCCGCGACCGGCGAGACGATCCTGTCCGCGGCGCTGGAGGAGGAACTGAACCCGGATCCCACCGCCCCGGCCACCCGCGCGCAGGCCTCGGGCGACGGCTACGTGCTCGACGGCGTGAAGATCATGGTGGACGCCGCGCCCGTCGCCGACGGTTTCCTCGTCCCGGCCACCACCGGCGCGGGGGTCGCGGTGTTCCTGGTCCGCGCCGACGATCCGGGTGTGCGCGTCACACGGTTGCACACCACCGATTTCGGCAGCCGCGGCGTCCTCGGGCTCGAGCAGGTCGCCGTGCCCGCCGACCGTGTACTCGGTACCGACGGTGCGGCCGTGGCGTCGTGGCTGCGCGACCGCACACTGCTCGGGTCGGTCGCCTACCAGACCGGCGTGCTCGAGCAGGCCCTCGAGCTGACCTCGACGTACGCCCGCGAACGCGTGCAGTTCGACCGGCCGATCGGCAGCTTCCAGGCGGTGGCGCAGCGTCTCGCGGACGCCTACATCGACGTCAAGGCGGTGCGGCTGACGTTGTGGCAGGCCGCCTTCCGCATCTCGGCGGGGCTGCCCCACACCGAGGCCCTGCGGACCGCCGCGTTCTGGGCGGCCGACGCCGGGCACCGCGTCGCCCACACCACGGTGCACGTGCACGGCGGTGTCGGCCTCGACGAGGACCATCCCGTGCACCGCTACTTCCTCGCGGCCAAGCAGCACGAGTTCCTGCTCGGATCGGCCACCGAACAGTTGCGGGCGCTCGGCCGCGAACTCGCCGACACCCCCGTATGAACGACGTGGGCACCGCGACCGTCACCGAGCTGTTCCTGGGCCTCGCCGAGGTCGACGACCGCGGGCTGCGGTTCGAGGACGTCGAACTGTCGTGGCGCGAGCACGTACGGCTCTCCCGCCGGCGGGCGGCGCTGCTGCGGCACCTGCTCGACGGGCGGGAGCCCCGGCACGTCGGCATCCTCATGGACAACGTGCCGGAGTTCTCCCTGCTGCTCGGGGCGGCCGCGCTGTCCGGCACGGTCGTGGTGGGGCTGAACACGACCCGCCGCGGCGACGCGCTGGCCCGCGACATCGCGCTCGCCGACTGCCGGGTGGTGTTCACCGAGGCCGTGCACGCCCCGCTGCTCGACGGCCTCGATCTCGGCGACGTGCGGGTGATCGACGTGGACTCGCCCGGCTGGGAGGCGCTGCTCGCCCCGTTCGCGGACACCCCGGTGCCGGCCCCGGCCGCCGATCCCGCCGACCTGTTCATGCTGATCTTCACCTCGGGCACGAGCGGGGATCCGAAGGCGGTGCGTTGCACCCACCGCAAGTTCACCGATCCGGCGGTGATGCTCGCGACCCGTTTCGGGCTCGGCCGC
Organism: Rhodococcus sp. Z13; assembly: GCF_025837095.1. Lineage (NCBI taxonomy): Bacteria > Bacillati > Actinomycetota > Actinomycetes > Mycobacteriales > Nocardiaceae > Rhodococcus > Rhodococcus sacchari. Next base: position 580,030 of record NZ_CP107551.1, on the reverse strand, counting down.
GACGACACCGTCTACGTCTCCATGCCGTTGTTCCACTCGAACGCGATGATCGCCGGCTGGTCGATCGGGCTGGCCGCGGGCGGCAACATCGTGCTGCGCCGCCGTTTCTCGGCGTCGGGTTTCCTGCCCGACGTGCGCCGGTTCGGGGTGACCTTCGCGCACTACGTCGGCAAACCCCTGTCGTACATCGTCGCGACCCCTGAGCGACCCGACGACGGCGACAATCCCCTGCGGATCATGTACGGCAACGAGGGGTCGGCGCGCGACGTCGCCGAGTTCGGGCGGCGTTTCCGTGCCCGCGTCGTCGACGGTTTCGGCTCCACCGAGGGCGGCATCGCGATCGGCGCGGCCCCCGACGCCCCGCCCGGTGCACTGGGCCGGTTGCCGGAGGGCGTCGAGATCCTCGATCCGGAGACCGGACGGGTCTGTCCCCCGGCCGAATTCGACGCCGACGGCCGCATCCTCAATCCCGCGGAGGCGACCGGCGAGCTGGTCAACATGCGTGGACCGGGCCTGTTCGACGGCTACTACAGGAATCCGGAGGCGGACGCGGAGCGGATGCGCGACGGCCGCTACCACAGCGGTGACCTCGCCTACCGGGACGCGGACGGCTTCGTCTACTTCGCCGGCCGCAGCTCGGGCTGGCTGCGGGTGGACGGCGAGAACCTCGGGGCGGCACCGATCGAGCGGATCCTGTCCCGCTACGAGGGCTTCGCGCAGGTGGTGGTGTACGGGGTGCCCGACAGGCAGGTCGGGGATCGGGTGATGGCGGCGGTGATCCCCGCGGCCGGTACCGGGTTCGATCCCGTCGAGGTCGCCCGCTTCCTCGACGCGCAACCCGATCTCGGCCCGAAGCAGAGGCCGACACTGGTGCGGGTGTGCACCGAGTTCCCCCGCACCGCGACCTTCAAGGTCGTCACCCGGTCGCTGGCCGCCGAGCGCTGGCACTGCACCGATCCGGTCTGGGTCCGGGACCGCGGCGACACGGAGTTCCACCTGCTGTCGCCCGCGGAGACACACCTTCTCGAGCCCCTCCCGCCCGGTGTGACGACCGGTTAACGTCGTCCCGGTTCCTGGGATCGACCCCTTGTCCACCTACATACCCTGGGGTATGTTCGGCGGACCCCGAGACATCGGGGCGCGGTTTCGTCGATGCGACCGTGGGGGAAGGCAGGACTATGGGATCGGTGCCCCGCGCGACAGCGCAGGCTCTGGGCGGTTTCTACGCGTTGTCGCTCGACGCGTTCGGAGCCCTGTTCCGTGCACCCTTCCAGTGGCGTGAATTCCTCACCCAGTTCTGGTTCATCGCCCGGGTGTCGCTCGTACCCACCATCCTCATGTCGGTACCGTTCACCGTCCTCGTGGTGTTCACGCTCAACTCGCTGCTCCTCGAGATCGGTGCGGGCGACCTCAGCGGCGCCGGGGCCGGGCTCGGCGCCATCACCCAGATCGGCCCCCTGGTGACCGTGCTGGTCGTCGCCGGCGCCGGTGCCACCGCCATCGCCGCCGATCTCGGCTCGCGCACCATCCGCGACGAGATCGCCGCGCTCGAGGTCCTCGGCATCGACCCGGCCGCCCGGCTGGTCCTTCCCCGCGCGCTCGCGTCCACCGCGGTGGCGGTGACCCTCAACGGCGCGGTGTGCGCGATCGGGCTCATCGGCGGGTTCTTCTTCTCGGTGACGCTGCAGAATGTCGACCCCGGCGCCTACGCCGCCGGCGTGACCCTGCTCGTGGGGCCGGGCGAGTTGCTGCTGTCGGAGATCAAGGCCGCGGTCTTCGGCCTGCTCGCCGGCCTCATCGCATGCCATCGCGGACTGTCCGTCAGCGGCGGTCCGAAGAGCGTCGGCGAGGCCGTCAACGAGACCGTGGTGTTCGCCTTCGTCGCCCTGTTCCTCGCCAACATGCTGCTCACCTCCATCGGGATCGCGGTGATGGGCCGATGAGCGGACCCGGCGGTGATGGACGCATGAGCGGACTCGCGGTGATGGACGCATGAGTGTGCTCGGTGTCGCCACCGGCCGCACCGCGCACGCGGTGCGGCGTGCCGGCCGCGGCCTCTCCCGCGCGGTCGACACCCTCGGTCGTCAGGTGATCTTCCTGATCGGTGCCCTGCTCTCCACCGGGCGCGCCGCGCGGCACCATCCGCGCGAGACGCTGCGTGTGGTGTCCGAGATCGGCCTCGGCACCGGTGTTCTCGCGATGGTCGGCGGCAGTGTCGCCATCATGGGTTTCCTCACCCTGTTCGCCGGGGCGACGGTAGCCGTGCAGGGCTTCACCTCGCTCGGCAACATCGGCGTCGAGGCCCTCACCGGCTTCCTCGCCGCCTACGTCAACGTCCGCGTCGTCGCACCGGTGACCGCCGGGGTGGGGCTCGCCGCCACCATCGGCGCCGGCACCACCGCGCAACTCGGCGCGATGCGCATCAGCGAGGAGATCGACGCCCTCGAGGTCATGGCCATCAAGTCGGTGCCCTATCTCGTGGGCACCCGCATCCTGGCCGGGCTCGTCGCCGTCGTCCCGCTGTACTCGCTGTCGGTGCTCGCGTCGTTCCTGGCCAGCCGCATCGCCACGGTCACGATCCTCGGCCAGTCCCCCGGCGTGTACGACCACTACTTCGCGACCTTCCTGCGCCCCACCGACGTGCTGTGGTCGTTCGTCCAGGCCATCACCATGGCCGTGGTCGTGATGACCGTGCACAGCTACTACGGCTACACCGCCACCGGCGGCCCGTCCGGGGTGGGCGTGGCGACCGGACGCGCGGTGCGCATGTCGCTCATCGCCGTGGTGACGGTGACACTGCTGATCTCCCTGGTCCTCTACGGAAGCAGCCGCCAGCTGCACCTGGCGGGGTGAACGCGATGCCGAAGTGGTTGCCCCGAGCGGCGGCGGCGGGTTTCCTCGTCGTCTCCGTCGCCGTGCTGGTCCTCGTCTACCACGGGTTCCGCGGGACCTTCACCTCCGGCGTGACGGTGACGGTCGAGAGCGGCCGCTCCGGCCTGGTGCTCGAACCCGGCGCGATGGTCAAGGCGCACGGGGTGCACGTGGGCAGCGTGTCGGCGGTGCACCACACCCCCGAGGGCGCGGTGATCGAACTGCGGCTGAACCCCGACGACGCGGCCCGGCTGCCCGCGAACGTGGGCGCGGACATCCGCGCGACCACCGTCTTCGGCGCCAAGTACGTCACCCTCATCGACCCGCCCGCACCGGACCCGATCGGGCTGGCCGAGGGCACGGTCCTGCGCGCGTCGAGCGTGACGGTGGAGACGAACACGGTCTTCGAGTCGCTGTCGAGCGTGCTGCAGGCCGTCGACCCGGCCGAACTCAACCGCACCCTCGGGTCGCTGGCGTCGGCGCTGCGCGGGCAGGGCGAGTCGCTCGGGCAGGCCCTCGGCGACACCGACACCGTGCTCGCACAGTTGGAACCGCGCACCGACGTGCTGCGCGAGGACCTCGGCTCCGCCGCGGCCACCGCGGACGTCTACGCCGCCGCGACCGACGACATCATGGCCTCGCTCGGGAACCTCACGGTCACGGGCGCGACGATCGTCGACCACGCCGACGACCTCGACCGGGTCCTGCTCGCCGCCATCGGGATGGGCGAGACCGGGCGGCGCGTCGTCGAACCCAATGCGCAGCCGATCGTCGATGTGCTCGACCTGCTGCGGCCCACCGCTTCCCTGCTCGAGGAGTACTCGCCGGTGCTGACCTGCTTCCTGCAGGGCGCCGACCGGGCACGGCAGCTCACCGAACCCGCTGCCGGCGGCAACGGTTCGTCGATGATGCTCAAGTCGACCTTCCTGCTCGGCGTCGACCCGTACGAGTACCCGCGGCACCTGCCGGTCGTCGAGGCCACCGGCGGTCCCCGCTGCGGTCCGCTGCCGATCGTCACCCTCGACGAGACCCCGGCGCCCTACGTCGTCGCGAACACCGGCGCCAATCCCTTCGAGGCGGGCCACACCTCCCCCGTCTTCGTGCCCGGTTCCCTGTTCGAACTGCTCACCGGAGGTGCCGGATGACCCGCACCGCGCTCGCGGCCGGGATCTACGCCCTCGTGATGGTCGTGATCCTCGCCGGCCTGTTCGTCGTGTTCGGCCAGGTCCGCTTCGGCGAACACACCCGCTACCAGGCCGTCTTCGAGGAAGTGTCCGGTCTCGAGGAAGGACAGTTCGTCCGGGTCTCCGGCGTCGAGGTCGGGCGGGTCTCCGCCGTCGACTTCGCCGAGGACAACCGCATCGACGTCACCTTCGAGGTCGACTCCTCGTACACCCCGACCCGCGCGACCGTCGCGACCGTGCGCTATCTCAACCTCGTCGGCGACCGCTATCTCGAACTGTCCGAGGGCCCCGGCGATCCCACGCCGATGGTGCCCGGGGAGACGATCGGCACCGACCGCACCCGTCCCGCCCTCGACCTCGACGTGCTCATCGGCAGCTTCACCCCGCTGTTCCGGGCCCTGGACCCGGATCAGGTCAACCGGTTGTCGGCCGACCTGATCACGGTGCTGCAGGGTCAGGGCGGCACCGTCGAATCCGTTCTCGCCCACACCGCCTCGCTCACCTCGGACATCGCGGACCGGGACGTGCTGGTCGGGCAGGTGGTGAGCAACCTCGACTCGGTGCTCACCAATCTCGCGGCGCACCGCGACACCTTCGACACCGCGCTCGTGCGGGCGCAGGAGCTGACGGCGCGGCTCGCCCAGGACGACACGCTCGTCGGCGACGCCGTCGCCCACATCGATGCTGCCAGCGCGTCGGTTGCCGACCTGCTCGCGCAGGCCCGCACCCCGCTGGCCGGCACCATCCGCGAGACCGGGAACGTCGCAACGCAACTCGACGCGCGCCGCGACACCGTCGAGCAGCTGTCGACGGAGCTGCCCGAGGCCTACGCGGCGCTCACCCGGCTCGGGGCGTACGGCGGGTTCTTCAACTACTACCTGTGCGGCATGCTCATCAAGATCAGCGATCCGTCCGGGAACACCGTCACCTCACCGCTGTTCGGCCAGACGACGGGCAGGTGCGCACCGGCATGATCCAGTTCCGCGAGATGAACCCCGTACGTGTCGGGATGGTCGGCACGGTCGTGCTCGTCGTGCTCGTGCTGTGCGCCCTGAACATCCGGTCGCTGCCCTTCCTCGACGACGGCATCACCTACCGCGCCCGCTTCGTCGATGCCGGGGGCCTGAACACCGGCGACGCCGTGCAGGTCGCGGGCAAGGAGGCCGGGCGGGTCACCGGCATCGAGATCGACCACGACGCGGTGGCCGTCACCTTCACCGTCGACAAGGCGGTCACGCTCGGCACCGACACCACCGTCGAGATCTCCACCGCCACCGCCCTCGGCGCGCGCAACCTGCGGGTGCGGCCCGCCGGCCCCGGCCGGCTCGAGAAGGGCGCCACGATCGACGTCGACCGCACCGTCGCCCCCTACCAGCTGACCGACGCCCTCGGCGATCTCACCGAGACCGCGGAGGCGATCGACACCGCGCAGCTGCGGGAGTCCATGCAGGTGCTGTCGGACACGCTGCGCGAGACCCCCGACGACGTCGGCGTCGCCCTCGAGGGAGTGATGCGCCTGTCCGAGACCGTCGCGTCGCGGGACGAGTCGCTGCGGTCGCTGCTCGAACACGCCGAGGAGGTCACCGCCGTGCTCGCGCAGCGCAGCGAGGCCGTCGACGCCCTCATCGTGGACGCCGACCGCATCCTCGCCGAACTCGTCCGCCGCCGGGGCGCGCTCGACACCCTGTTCGCGAACGTCGACGCGCTGTCGGTGCAGATCTCGAATCTGATCGCCGACAACGAGGCCCAGCTCGAACCCACCCTGGGCAAGCTGAACGCCGTCCTCGAGATCCTCGAACGCAATCGCGACGACATCGGTCTCGCCATCGAACGGCTCGGGCCGTACGCCACCGAGCTCGGTGAGGCCGTCGCCTCGGGACCGTTCTTCAACTCCTACATCCAGAATCTGCTGCCCATGCAGGTCATCGAACCGGCGTTGACCGCCGCGCTCGAGAACGCCGGGATCATCCCCGATCCGGTCGCGGGAGGTGGCCGATGAGCCGCATGCGCCATCTGGTCTCCCGTCCCCTGATCTCCTGGGGTGTACCGCTTCTCGTGCTGGCCGTGGTGGCGGCGGTGTCGTTCACCGTCGCGCCGTGGCGCTCCACCGACGAGTACGCCGCCGAATTCACCACCAGCCGTGGCCTGTACGTCGGCGACGACGTACGGATCATGGGTGTCGAGGTGGGCCGCGTGACGCGAATCGAACCACGCGGCGACCGTGTCCTCGTGCGGTTCGAGATCGAGTCGGGCCGGCGCATCCCCGCCGAGGCGCAGGCCGCGATCATCGCCCCCACCCTGGTGTCGGCGCGTTTCGTGCAGCTCACTCCCCCGTACACCGGCGGAGCGGAACTGCCCGTGGGAGCGACGATCCCGGTGGAACGCACCGCGGTGCCGGTGGAGTGGAACGAGATCACCGAGCAGCTCTCGCGGCTGACCGAGGAACTCGGCCCCAGCGACACCGACCCGCAGGGCGCGCTCGGCGAGGTCCTCGACGTCGCCGCCACCAACGCCGAGGGGCACGGGCAGACGCTGCGCGAGACGCTGCAGCAGCTCTCGGCGGCGATGCGCACGCTCTCCGACGGCCGCCAGGACCTCTTCGGCACCGTGAACAACCTGCAGGTGTTCGTCGAGGCGCTGTCGCTGAGCGGCGACCAGATCGTCACCCTCCACGACCGGCTCGCCTCCGTCACCGAGATCCTCGACGCCAACCGCGACGACATGGCCGCCGCCTTCGCCGGTCTCGACTCGGTGCTCGTCGACGTCGAACGCTTCGTGAGCGCCAACCGGGAACGTCTCGACACCACCCTGGACCGGACCACCGCCGTCACCGAGACGCTGGCCGCGCAACGCGACGGCATCGCGCAGATCCTGCACGTGGCGCCGACGGCACTGGCGAACCTGCAGGGCATCTACCAGCCCGCGCACAACACGGTCGTCTCGGCGGTGTCGCTGGCCAACTTCGCCAACCCGGCCCAGTTCATCTGCTCGGCGCTGGCCGCGGCGGAACAGGTGGACGCGCACACCGGTTCGGAGCTGTGCGTGCAGTATCTGGGACCGATCCTGCCGTTGCTGGCGATGGACTACCCGCCGGTGCGCGTCAATCCCACCCGCGGTGTCGGGGCGCTGCCCGATCAGCTCGTCTACACCGAGCCCGATCTGATGCCGGCGCCGGGCGCGCCGTCGCCGACCTCCCTGACCGAACTGCTGTCCCCGGGGGCGCCGTGACCCGCCGACCGATCCGCCTGCTGGCGCTGCTCGCCTGCCTCGCCCTCACCGCGGGCTGCGAGTGGCGCGGCCTGAACAGTCTCGAACTGCCGGGCACCCACGGCCGCGGCGACGACGCCTTCGCCGTGACCATCGAGATGCCCGATGTGACCACCATCGAACGCAACTCGCGGGTGCGGGTCGGCGACGTCACCGTCGGGCGAGTGGCCGACCTGCGACTCGGCGATGGGCACGCCGTGGTGACGGTGATGGTCGACGGCGACACCGTGCTGCCGGAGAACACCGTCGCGAAGATCGGGCAGACCAGCCTGCTCGGTTCCGCCCACGTCGAACTGTCGCCGCCGCTCGACGAACCCGCGCGCGGGAGGCTCGGCGACGGCGACGTGATCCCGCTCGAGCGGGCGGGCGCGTTCCCCACCACCGAGCAGACCCTGTCGTCGCTGTCGCTCGTGCTCAGCGGCGGCGGTCTCGCGCAGGCGCAGGAGATCACCCGCGAACTCAACCGGGCCCTCGACGGACGTCAGGACTCGGTGCGCACCCTGCTCACCCGCCTCGACACGGTGCTCGCCGGTCTGGACACGCAGACCGAGCAGATCGTCGGCGCGATGGAGTCGCTCGACGCGCTCGCCGTGGAGGTCGCCGAGCACAACAGGCAACTCGCGGCGGCGACCGATCAGCTCGCCCCGGCACTCGACGTGCTGGCCACGCAGCGCGAAGACCTCACGCGTGCCGCGGACGCGCTCGGCGAGTTCGGCCGGGTGGCGACGGAGGTGGTCGAGGCGAGCAGCGAGGACACGGTCGCGAACCTGCGCGATCTCGAACCGGTGCTGGCGTCGCTGTCCGCGGCGGGCGACTCGCTCACCGAGTCGCTGCGCTACCTGCTGACCTTCCCGTTCCCCATCGACACCTACCGCAACGCGGTGCGCGGGGACTATGCGAACGGCACCGTCATCCTCGATCTGACGTTGCCGACGCTCGAGAACGCGCTGCTGCTCGGCACCCCCTTCGAGAACGCCCTCACCGGCGGCGGGAGGCCGATCCCGGATCTCGTCTCCCTGCTCGTCCCGCCCGTCGAGGAGGCCACCCGATGAGTCCGACCGCAGTCCTGCGACGCCGGTTGATCGTGTTCTTCACCGTCGGGGTGTCCGCGATCCTGATCGTGGCGTTGTTCTTCGTCAACGTTCCCGCGCTCTTCGGGGTGGGCCGCTACGAGGTGCGGCTCGAACTCGCCGACGCCGCAGGGCTGTATCCGGAGGCCAACGTCACCTATCGGGGCATCGAGATCGGCCGGGTGACGTCGCTGACCATGACGACCTCCGGCGCCGAGGCGGTGCTCTCGCTCGACTCGGACGTGCCCGTGCCGGCCTCCTCGCAGGCCCAGGTGCGCAGCATGTCGGCGATCGGCGAACAGTACGTCGAGTTCCTGCCCGATTCCGAGGACGGCCCGTATCTCGCGGCGGGATCGGTGATCCCGCAGGACCGCGTGTCGGTGCCGGAACCGGTGGGGGTCGCCCTCGATCAGCTCGACGCCACCCTGCAGTCCGTCGGCTCCGACCGGCTCGCCTTGCTGCTCGACGAGAGCCACACGGCCGTCGCCGAATCCGGGGAGGCGTTGCGGACCCTGATCGACGCGGCGACGGCGGTGAGCGCCGAGGCCGCGGCGAGCGCGGACAGCACCGCGGCGCTGATCGACCAGGCCGGTCCGCTGCTCGACGCGCAGGTCGAGTCGGCGGGCGCGATCGCCCGGTGGGCGTCCTCGCTGGCCGGGACGTCGGCGCAGCTGCGCGACTCCGACACCGACATCCGCACGCTGCTCGGCGTGACCGCACCGGCCGCGGCGCAGGTGCAGGCCATGTTCGAGGAGGCCGAGCCCACCCTGCCGCTGCTGCTGGCGAATCTGGTCACCGTCGAGCAGGTGGCGGCGGTCTACCGGCCGTCGCTCGAGCAGATGCTGGTGCTGTTCCCGTCGATCATGGCGTCGACGCAGTCGGCGGCGCTGCCGAATCTCGACAACCCGGCGCCCAACACTTTCTTCGCGACCACCTTCAACGATCCACCGCCGTGTACCACCGGCTTCCTGCCTCCCGAGCAGTGGCGATCGCCGACCGAGACGGACGTGCCGGAGACACCGGCGGATCTGTACTGCAAGCTCCCCGCCGACTCCCCCATCGCGGTGCGCGGCGCTCGGAACATGCCGTGCATCGAGTACCCGGGCCGGCGCGCCCCGACGGTACAGTTGTGCCGCGAAGGCGGGTACTCGGCGACGAATCTGGAAGAGCTTCTGTCGCCGCCGAACTGAGCGACGGGCGGAAACCGATGGACGTCGACGGATCGTCCGGGACGGCGCAGCCCACCCCGGACGGCAGGTACGTAGTGGTGAACGGGCGCCGGTGGCGGGCCACCGACCCGTCGATCCCCGAGCCCCTGCGTACGCAACTGGTGAACGAGCTGATGCGGGCCCGCCGGCTCGTGAAGAGCGAAGGGGCGTCCGCGCGGCACCGGGTGCAGGACGCGAAGGTCGCGCTCGGCGAGCGGGGTCGTCCCTGGTGGGAGCCGCGCGACGCGGAGGCCGTCCGGGAGCGTCTGGCGGCCGCGATCTGCGCGCTGCTGCGGGAGCGGGAGCCGTCGACGATCTGCCCGAGCGACGCGGCGCGGGCCGTGGGCGGGAAGTCGTGGCGCGGTCTGACGGCGACGGCCCGGTCGGTGGCCGCCGAACTCGAACGCAGCGGCCACGTGGTGATCACGCAGAAGGGGAAGCCGGTGGACGTGGAGACGGCCCGAGGTCCGGTCCGGATCGCTCCGGGACCGGACCTCGGGACACCGCGGACCTAGCCGGTACGCCCGCGGTGCGGATCAGACGCTGGCGGCCTCGTTCAGCTTCTCGAGGGTGCCGGTCGCCTCGAGGTACTCCTGCACCCACCGTTCGATGACGGCCGAGGTCTTCTCGACCTTGGTGAACTGGCCGACGACCTGGCCGACCGGGTTGAAGGCGACGTCGACGGACTCGTCGGGGTACTTGTGGGTGGCGGCGACGGCCATGCCGGAGACCATGTACTGCAACGGCATTCCGAGCGGCTTGGGGTTGCCCTCCTGCTCCCACGCCTCGGTCCAGTCGTTGCGCAGCATGCGACAGGGCTTGCCGGTGAACGACCGGCTGCGCACGGTGTCGCGGCTGCTGGCCTTGATGTAGGCCTCCTGCTGGACGGGGGTGTTCTCGGCCTCCTCGACCATGAGCCACTGCGAACCGGTCCACGCGCCCTGAGCACCGAGCGCGAGGGCCGCGGCGATCTGCTGGCCGCTGCCGATACCGCCGGCGGCGAGCACCGGGACGGGGGCGACCTCCTTGACGACCTGCGGCCACAGCACGATCGAACCGACCTCACCGCAGTGACCGCCGCCCTCGCCGCCCTGGGCGATGATGATGTCGACTCCGGCGTCGGCGTGCTTGCGGGCCTGCTTCGGCGAACCGCACAGCGCCGCGACCTTGCGGCCGGCGTTGTGGATGTGCTCGATCATGTCGGCGGGCGGGGTGCCGAGCGCGTTGGCGATCAGCGCGACCTTCGGGTGCTGCAGCGCGACCTCCACCTGCGGGGTGGCGGTGGCCTCGGTCCAGCCGAGAAGCTGCAACGCGTTATCGTCACCCTCGTTCACCGGGACGCCGTGGTCGCGGAGAAGCTTGCGGCCGAATTCGAGGGTCTCCTCGGGCACCATCGACTGCAGCAGCTTGGTCAGCTCCTCGGCGGAGAGGTTCTGGTCCATGCCCTCGTACTTGTTCGGGATGACGATGTCGACGCCGTAGGGACGGTCGCCGATGTGCTCGTCGATCCAGTTCAGCTCGATTTCGAGCTCCTCGGGTGTGAATCCGACAGCCCCGAGGACACCGAAGCCGCCGGCCTTGGCGACGGCGACGACGACGTCGCGGCAGTGGGTGAACGCGAAGATCGGGAACTCGATGCCGAGTTCGTCGCAGATGGGCGTGTGCATTCGGCACTCCTCGGAGGAAGTAGAAGACTTAGAACACGTTCTACATTAGTGCCGAGCGGCAGGAATGGCTATGCCCCGACCCGGAAACGACGACGGCTCCCGACCCGGGGTCAGGGGTCGGGAGCCGTTCGACGCGGAACGCCGGATCGTCAGATGATCCCGCGCTCGCGCAGATCCTTCCGCTCGGTCTCGGACAATCCGAGGATCTCGCCGTAGACCGCCTCATTGTCGTACCCCGCAACCGGCGGGCCCGCGCGCCGCACCGAACCCGGCGTGCCGGTGAGCACCGGCACCACACCGGGCCCGAGCACGTCGGTGTCGGTGCGCTCGTCGTGGTGCGGGACGATCATGTCGCGCGCCCGGAACTGCTCGTCGGCGACGACCTCGGCGACCGTGTTCACCGGACCGGCGACCACACCGGATGACGACAGGTGCTCGAGCAGGTCGTCGAGCCGCCAGGTCGCCGCCCACTCGCCGATGAGACCGTCGAGCTCGTCCTGGTTCACGCCGCGCGCGAGATGGTCGGCGAAGCGCGGGTCGTCGGCGAGCTCGGGACGGTCCATCGCCTTGCACAGGCGCCGGAAGACGGTGTCCTGGTTGGCGGCGATGACGATCCACATGTCGTCGGCGGTGCGGTACAGATTCGACGGTGCGATGCCCTCGAGCCGTGTGCCGGACGGGCCGCGCACCACACCGGCGACGTCGTAGTCGGGGATGACCGACTCCTGGATCGCCAGGCACGCCTCGGTCAGGGCGACGTCGACGACCTGCCCGCGGCCCGACCGTTCCCGGCCGAGCAGCGCCGCGAGGATGCCCTGCACGGCGAACATGCCGGCGAGGGAATCGCCGAGTGACAGAGCGAGCCGCGGCGGCGCCTGCCCCGGATACCCGTTGAGATGCCGCAGGCCGCTCTCGGCCTCGGCGACCGACGCGTACCCCGCCTGGCTCGCCTTCGGCCCGGTCTGCCCGTAGCCGGAGACACGGGCCAGGACGATGCCCGGGTTGATCTCGGAGAGCACGTCGTAGCCGAGGCCCCACTTCTCCAGGGTGCCGGGCCGGAAGTTCTCGACGATGACGTCCGATTCCGCGACGAGCCGCCGGAACAGCTCCTGCCCCTCGGGGGCACGCAGGTCGAGGGTGATGCACCGCTTGTTGCGGGCGTGCACCGTCCAGAAGAAGCGGTGCCCGTCCCGCTCGCCCTGTCCCCAGGTGCGCAGCGGGTCGGGACGCTTCGGGTCCTCGATCTTGATGACGTCGGCGCCCATGTCGCCGAGCAGTCGTGCTGCGTACGGCCCGGCGATCAGGGTGCCCAGCTCGAGCACCCGGATGTCCGCGAGCGCTCCGGCCGCCTGCAACTCGCTCTGTGTCACTGCGTTGTCCCGTTCCTTCGATCAGTAACCGAGGTGAACCGTCTTCTCCTCGGTGAACGCTTCGAGACCGCTGCGGCCGAGCTCGCGCCCGATACCGCTCGCGTCACGTCCGCCCCAGGGTAGCGCCGGATCGGGCACACCCCAGCCGTTGACCCACACGGTGCCCACCCGCAGCTGCGGGATGACGCTGTGCACTGTCGACAGGTTCTGGCTGAAGATGAAGGCGTTGAGGCCGTACTTGGTGGCGTTCGCCAGCTGCACCGCCTCCTCGGTGGTCTTGAAGGTGATGACCGTGGCGACGGGACCGAAGATCTCCTCGCGGGCGATGGTCAGGTCGTTGTGGCCGCGGAAGACGGTCGGCTCGACGAAGTAGCCGCGGTCCCCGACGCGCGAACCGCCGGTGAGCAGTTCGGCGCCCTCGCTCTTGCCCTTCTCGATGTAGCCGAGGATGCGGTCGAGCTGCTTGCGGTTGACGATGGTGCCCTGCGTGGTGTCCGGGTCGAAGGGATCGCCGATGACGGCGCCGCGGGCGAACTCGACGAGGCCCTCGACGACCTGGTCGGCGATCGACTCGTGCACGATCACGCGGGTGCCGGCCGCACAGACCTGCCCCTGGTGGTAGAAGTTGCCCATCGCGATCCAGGGCAGCGACGCCTCGAGGTCGGCGTCGGGGAACACCAGCTGCGGTGCCTTGCCGCCGAGTTCGAGGGTGACCTTGCGGAACTTCTCGCCGGCGAGCGAGGTGATGGTCTTGCCCACCGCCGGGCTGCCCGTGAAGGTGATCTTGTCGATGCCCTCGTGGGCGGCGAGCGCGGCACCGGCCTCCGGGCCGAGGCCGGGCACGACGTTGAACGCCCCGTCCGGGACACCGGCCTCGGCGAGCAGGTCGGCGAGCTTCAGCGTCGACAGCGAGGCGTCCTCGGCGGGCTTGACGACCACCGAGCAGCCCGCGGCCAGGGCCGGAGCGATCTTCCACGCCGCGACGACCGTCGGGTTGTTCCACGGGGTGATGGCGCCGACGACGCCGAGGGGCTGACGCAGGGTGAAGCCGAAGCGGTGCTGCGGCCCCACGTCGGGCAGGATCATCGCCTCACCGGCGATCTTGTCGGCCCAGCCGGCGTAGTGCCGGAACGACGCCGCGGCGGCGGGGATGTCGCCGGCGACGGTGTCGGCGTAGAGCTTGCCCATCTCGGCGGTCTCGAGGGCCGACAGCTCGGGGGCGTGCTGCTCGATGAGATCGGCGGCGCGGGAGAGGATCCGGCCGCGCTCGGCACCGGGCATGCGCGACCAGGCACCGGATTCGAAGGTGTCGCGGGCGGCGAGGACGGCGGCGTCGATGTCGGCGGCGCCACCGGCGGCGACCTCGGCGACGACCTCCTCCGTCGCCGGGTTGATCGACGAGAAGTGGGCACCCGAGCGGGCGGGCACGGCCCGGCCGCCGATGCGCAGCTGCGGGTCGGGTACGACGACGGGTGCGGGAGTGGACAGTTCGGTCATCACGACTCCTGAGGAGAAGGTGGGGTGAAGCGGCGGGTGAGACCGGACCACGACGAATCGTAGTTCGGCTGGCGGTGCGCGGCGCGGTGGGCCGCATCGGTGACGGTGAGCGCCAGTCGCGTCTCGAACATGAACGACAGGGTGTTCTCGAGTTTGACCGGCTTCAGGTCCGCCGTGGTCGCGAGATCGAAGGTCTCGACGTCGGGCCCGTGGGCGCCCCACTGGTTGTGCAGGGACGCACCGCCGGGGACGAATCCTTCCGCCTTCGAATCATGCCGTCCACGAACGAGTCCCATGAACTCGGTCATGACGTTGCGGTGGAAGTGCGGTGGGCGGAAGGTGTGCTCACCCACCACCCAGCGGTCCGGGAAGGCGCAGAAGTCGACGTTGGCCTGTCCCGGCACCGGGCCGGGTGAGGTGAGCACGGTGAAGATCGACGGGTCGGGGTGGTCCCAGCCCGCCGTGGTCATCGCGTTGAACCGGGCGAGGTCGTACTTGTAGGCGCAGTGCGTGCCGTGCCAGGCGACGACGTCGAGCGGTGAGTGGTCGAGTTCGGTGGCCCACAGGTGCCCACCGAACTTCTGCACCAGCTGCACCGGTCCGGTGCGGTCCTCGAACCATGCCGTGGGATAGAGGAAGTCGCGAGCGTGCGCGAGGCCGTTCGCGCCGATCGGCCCGAGTTCGGGCAGGGTCAGAGCGGCGCCGTAGTTCTCGAGCAGGTAGCCGGTGGCGGTGGCGTCGAGCAGGTCGACGCGGAACCGCAGACCCCGCCCGATCACGGCGATCTCCCCCGGTTCGACGACCAGCCGACCGAGCTCGGTGCACAGCAGCAGCGCACCGTCCTGCGGCACGAACAGCAGTTCGCCGTCGGCGTCGACGAAGTACCGGTCGGTCATCGACTGCGACGCCGCGTACAAGTGGATCGCGATGCCGGTGCGGGCGGTCACGTCCCCGTTGGTGGCGTAGGTCGTCATCCCGTCGAGGAAGTCGGTGCCCGGCGCCGGCACGGGCTGCGGATCCCACCGCAGCCGGTTGGGGGTGAGCACCCCCGTGGTGTCGGGTGCCGACACCCAGCCACCGTCGTCGATCCGTTCGAACGGGCCGTGCGCCGCGGACGGCACGATGCGGTACGTCCAGGTGCGACGGTTGATCTCGCGGGGCTCGGTGAACGCCGTCGCGGACTGCTGTTCCGCGTACAGCCCGTGGGCCACGCGTTGCGGTGAGTTCTGACCCCACGGCAGTGCTCCCCGCACGGCCTCGCTGTGGTGCTCGTTGCCGAAACCGTGCAGGTAGTCGAGAGCCGGACGGACCTCCACGGGCGTGCTCATGTCAGGGCGACCATCTCGTGCAGGGTCGACCCCGAACGCTCGTGGTCCAGTCCGTCGACCGTGACCGTCATGGTGAAGTCGGAGCGGAACCGGAAGTAGCCCGGATGGCCGATCAGCTTGTTGACGATCGGCTTGAGCAGCCTGCTCGACGCCAGCGGCACGTCCTCGAGGAGGTTGTGGGCGTGCACGATCTCGCGGACCGTCAGGGTCACGTCGAGCGAACCCGGCACCCGGATACGCACCCAGGACGGATAGGTGCGGTCGGCGACCGGGTTGTACACCGTCGGTCCCTCGGTCAGTTCCACCTCGCCGTTGCTGAGGATCACGTCGCGACCGTGCGCGACCATCACCGGCTGCGACCAGTGCGAACCGTACTTCTTCTGGGTGTGCACCATCGCGTAGACGAGGGTGAAGTCCTCGGTGTAGAGGCGGCCCCAGTACCACTTGTCGATGACACGCTTCATGTCGCCGACGCCCCAGTTGTGGTCGTGGTAGCCGCGGCCGGTGACCTCGGTGGTCTTCCCGTCCACCGTGACCGTACCCGAGACCTTCGCGCGCGGTGCGCCGACGACCCACGCGAAGAACTCGCGCTCGTTGTAGCTGGTGCGGCCGCGGCCGGGCATCCACGGCGGCACCTCGGCCTCGAAGGTCAGGTCGAAGGCGAGATCGCCTTCGGACACCGACACGTGGTAGACGGGCAGGCCGTCCTTCTCCCCCGTCAGCTTCGCGAAGCTCTCCCCGACGCGGACGTCGCAGCGTTCGGTGGACACCGACAGGTCGGCGTCGGTGTAGGTGCGGCTCGCCTCGCGGCGCTGCCCGTCGGCACTGTAGACGTGAATCTCCACACCGGGCTTGCGGTGCACCAGCTCCCGCGTCTGGAGCATCGCGACGACGATGCGTCCGTCGTCGAGGTGGGCGTCGAAGTACCAGTGTTCGAAGGCGTGTTTGTCGGTGGAGGGATGGGCGCCGTTGTCGCTGGGGGCGACGACGGTGATCTCGCCGTCCCGCCGGCCGGGGCCGTTCCAGGCCTCCACGATCTGCAAGGTCATGTCTTCTCCGGTCTCGATGAGGTGAATCGGTGTCTATCGGCACAGCGCAAGGTGTGCGCCTATCGGCGCAGCGCAAGGTGTGCGCCTGTCGGCGCAGCGCTGACGGCGTCTATCGGCGCAGTGCACCGCTGGCGTCGAATTGTGCTTCGCGGCCTTCCATCTGGGCGCGGTACCAGTTCTCCCGATGCCACACCATGATCTTCTCGTGCACTCCGGCGACGCCGGGGACGAAGCGGCGGGCCAGCTCCATCGCGGTGATGAGCGGGAACCGGGCGATCGGGATGATCATCCACGGGATCACCTTGGGCAGCGAGTACTTCCGCCGTGTTCCGGGTGCCATGAACATCGCCGAGTACACGGAGTTGATGCGGAAGTTGTAGTACTCGCGCAGCCGCTTCAGGCCGCGGTGGCCGTCGCGCGGGGCGAAGGCCTGCGGGTAGGACTCGATGAGTTCCTTGCCGTGCTCCCCGGAGTCGTAGGAGCGCGAGACGACGGTGGTCATCAGGGTGCGGACGCTGTCGCCGAGGGTCTCCGGGTACCACTGCATCCGCACGCCGAGCAGGTAGCCCATGTACTTCTGGAAGTGGATGAGCGCCCGGATCTCCCGCGGGGTGGTGTGGTAGCCGAGCACCCACAGGGCCAGACCCGGGGTGACGCTGCCGGCGATGAGGGTCAGCAGCATGTAGGTCTGGCTGATCGGCAGGCCCCACTTGGCGATGTCCCATTCGGGGTGCTTCGCGACGCGGGAGCGGACCGAGACGTGCATGACCCGCACCTTCAGCGCCGTCGCTCGGCCCTTGCTGCCGGGGGTGAGCAACGCGCCGGGCTCGGACACGTCGATCCAGAACCGGCAGGTCTCGAGGAAGCGGCGCAGGGCGTTGTCGCCGGCGTAACCGCCCGCGAGGGACAGCGGGGTCGCGACCGCGGCCTCGGTGTAGATCTCGAGGGTCTCCGCACCGGCGAAGCTGAACAGCATGGTGCCCCACCGGCGCCAGATGGCGGCGCCCTCCTCCACGAGTTCGGGCTGCACCCAGTCGGGGACGGTCTCGAACTCCTCGAACAGCGCCTTCATGGCGTCGGGCACCTCGTCGAGGGAGTCGATGCCGTCGGTCAGTGCCTTGTCGAGCAGTTCGCGGGTCTTCTTCGGGCCGAGTTCGCCGTGGTAGACCTCGTCGACGAAGCGTTCCGCGGTGGGGTCGCCGCTGAACAGGTCGTTGCACAGGGCGCGGGCCTGCTCGTCGGTGGGCAGGAAGTCGAATCCGGTGAGCCTGCGGACGATCCGCCGGGCCCGCTTGATGCCGGGCTTCTCGATGGCCTGCCAGTACGGGAATGCCGTGGGGCAGCGATCGATCGGAGCGTCCGTCGACTGTTCGAGCGTGTCGATGTCGGTCATGCCAGTGCCTCCTCGGTCCGTTCGTCGAACACGGTGCGGCGGATCCACGCGGTCAGACGGCCGACGACGTCGGCGAGACCATCCGGCTGGTCCACGAGATAATGGTTGAGCCCGTGCATCTCGACGAGTTCCTTGTCGGTGCCCGCGAGCGCGTCGTACATCAGGCGGGAGTCCTCGGCGAAGGCCGCCTGGTCGCCCAGCAGGCTCATCACGATCGTGGGGGTGGTGACGTTGCGCAGGTCGGTGAGGGCGTCGGCGTGGGTGTGGTCGACACTCCAGGTGCTCAGCCAGCTGCGCACGGTGACGAAGCGCGCCAGGCCACCGGCTGCGGTGTTGGCGGCCTTGGGATCTCCGTACATGGAGCCGAGTTCGCGGTCGCTCGGGTCGATGCTCAGGTCGACGAAGCGAGGATCGGCGACGGTGCGGTGCACGACGAATCCGCGGTCCGACGAGCCGGTGCGTTCGAGTTCGGCGAGCTGTTCGAGGGCCCACGCGTCGATGCGACGCATCCGGGCGAGCTGGGCGTCGCGGTAACGCTGCACCCACTCCGGGTCGAGCGGGGCGGTGCGGCCGGGCGCGTAGAGGTCCAGCTCGGGATCGGTGGCGTAGGGGTCGGATTCGTCGACGACGGCACCGTCGATCCAGTGCCGCAGCACGCGGGCGCGGCCCGGGTGGGCACCGACGAGCATGAGCGCGTCGGCCGGTCGCAGGTCCGCCCGGGCGAACGGCGCGGGATCCCCCGCGGGAGTGGCGGTGACCGTGGGGTTCTGGGCCTGCGACTGGTAGAAGGAGGCCAGTGAACCGCCGCCGCTGAAGCCGAGGAGTACGACCTTCTCGAAACCGAGTTCGTCGGCCATCCACCGCACCCCGGTCCCGAGGTCGAGCGCGGCGCGCTCCATGATCAGCGCCGGTTCGTTGGACGAGTAGCGGGTGTTGAGTCCCATCGCCGGGATCCCCGCCTGCGCGAACGCGCGGAGCAGGAAGTGCGTCAGGAAGTTCGAGGCGGGATGGCACATGACCACGCCCACCTCCTTGGAGTAGCCGGCCGGGGCGACGAGGTTGCCGTGCAGCGTCGGGTAGTGGCGGCTGAGACCGGAGTGCATCTCGACGCGGCCGTCATCGGCCGGCTCGTAGGGGATGCGCTGGAAGTGGTCGAGAATCGGGGAATCGCTCGTGGAAGTCATGTCACCGTCCGGTATTTGAGCATCATGTCGTGGTCTTCGTGGTCGAGGATGTGGCAGTGCCAGACGTAGCCCTGCAGGTCGCCGTGGCTTCCGTGCTCGGTGCCGTGGCCGTCTGGGCCGTGGTCGCCGTGGCCGACGGCGTGGTGACCCGCCCGGTGCGGGTCGAAGGTGTGGACCTCGCGCGAGAACGTCGTGTCGGGGTCGAAGCCGAGCTCGTCCGCGGTCGGGAAGTAGGCGATCACGCGGGTCACCGAGTTCGGGTTGCAGATGACGGTGTCCTTGTAACCCGTCTCCCAGGGTTCGGGTCCGCGCAGCGGCTCGACGACGAAGGGGTCGGCGTCCGGGGTCCACTTGAGCCCGATGGGCGGCTGCGGCTGTCGGGCGCACATGGCGAGGGTGTTGATCGCCTGCCGGCCGAGGACACGGAAGTGCACCAGGTGCAGGTGGATCGGGTGCGGGTCCGGGGTGGCGTTGACGATGTTCCACTGTTCGACGGTGCCCTGGCGGGGCATCTCGATGTCGGTGCTGTGGTACATCAGGTTGTTCAGCGACATGATCGACGGCGGGATCCGCACCTCCGAGGGCTGGCTCAGCGACACGTTCCGCACGTTCTGCGGCGTCGGGATCGGCCCCACCACGGGCGGAAGCCCCGGGCCGCCGCGCAGCCGGTCCGGGACCGGGCCGGTGAACCCGCGGGCGTATTCGGCGCGGAAACGCATGAACAGCGGCATGAGCACGGCACCGATCTGCGCGGCCTGCGGGGCGGCGGGCTCACTGTTGCGCAGTTCCACGGTGTCGCCGGGTTCGAGCACGCCGAAATCGACGAGCAGGTCGACGCGTTCGCCGGGCGACAGGCGTACGCGGGTGGTGTGGACGGGCGCGTCGAGCAGGCCGCCCTCCATGCCGATCACCCAGAACGGCATCCCGTTGGAGAAGTGCAGATCCCAAACGCTGAAGGACGCCGCGTTGAGCAGCCGCACCCGGTACAGGCCGCGGGCGACGCGCGCCTCGGGCCAGATCTTGCCGTTGACGACACCGACGTCGCCGACGGCGCCGCCCTCCCACCGGCCCTGCGGCACGATCGGAGTCGAGCGGATGCTCTGCGAACCGTCGCTGTTGACGATCTTCTCCTGCAGTACCAGCTCGAGTTCGAACTCGCCGCTGGGCAACCCCAGCGGATTCCGCCGGTCGCCGGTGTCGTACTCGTCGCGCAGCAGGTACATCCCGGCCAGGCCCGCGTAGGCGTTGAGGCGGGTGACCGCCATCGCGTGGTCGTGGTACCACATGGTCGTCGCGTCCTGGCGGTTCGGGAACCGGTAGGTGTATCCCTGGCCGGGACGCGAGATCTGTTCGGGGTTGCCGTCGAACTCGGGTGGGGTCACCCCGCCGTGCAGGTGCATCGAGGTGGGGACGTCGGTGCGGTCGCGTTCGCTCAGCCCGTGCAGCGTGGTGTCGAAGTCGGCGGCGAAGGGGTGCGTGTCGATGGCGTTGCGGTACTCGACCGAGGTCTCCTGCCCCTTGTGTGCGACGAGCGTCGGGCCGCCGTAGGTGCTGTCGCCGTAGGCGAGGGTCGGTCCGGCCGGCAGGTCGCGGTGGAAGCTGTGCCGGGCACTGACGGCGTCGATCCGGTAGGAGGTGCTGTCCGGTCGCGGGATGATCGGCAGTTCGTCGACGAAGGGTTCGAGCCGCGGGGAGTGGAACAGCAGCGGCCGGGTGATGTCCGGGCCGTCCGCGAGTGCGCGCCCTCCGAGCAGGACGGCGCCGGTTCCGACGGCGAGTCCGGCGAGAAGGGTTCTGCGGCTGAGTCTCTGCATGGAGCGTCTTTCCTGTCGTCCGCGCCGGCCCGGAACCGGGAGGACCGGTGCTCGTGATGGGCGCCACAGTACCATACGGTATGGTTTGGTCAATAGCCCTCGCGAAGGAGCCTCGATGCTCGGTAAGTCCTGGTCACACCCCCTGTCGGTGGCCCTGCTGGCCGTCGCCGCCTGGACCGTTCCGTCGGGTCCGGCCACCGCCGCACCGCTTCCCGATCCGTGCGCGGGAGCACGCCCGGACACCGTCCTCGTGCACGACCTCGCGAGCACCACCGAGACGTGGACCGCCTTCACCGCCGATCTCGCCGCGGCCGGCCGTTGCGCCACCACCGTCAGCTGGGGCGAACCCGCCGCCGGCGATCTCCCCCTCCCCCTCGCCGGACTCCGCGGCACCGACGCCGGCGCTCGGGATCTCGCCGAGGCTCTGGACGCGTTGTGCGGCGACGACCCCACCTGCACGGTCGACGTGGTCGCACACGGCGCGGGATCGCTGGTGGTGCAGCGTTACCTGCAGGAGCACGGCCCCGGGCCGGTTCGCTCCCTCACCACTCTCGGCGCGCTGTGGCACGGCACCGAAATCGGTGGGCTCGCCGCCGCCGAGCAGATCAGCCGCGATGTGGGCACCTACGACCTCGTCCTCGGACTCGAGAAGCCGATCGTCGACCCGGTCTGCGCCGGCTGCCGCGAGATCGTCGCCGGGTCGAACCTGCTTCGCGACCTGCACGCCCGCGGCGTGCCGACCCCCGGCGTCCGCTACACCGACATCGTGTCGACCTGCGACCTCCTCGTGGTCCCGCCCGAGCGCGGCGCCCTGCCGGGCTCCACCGTCGTCACACTGGCGGGCGTACCGACGGGCTCGGATTCGACCGGCTGCGTGGACCATTGGCGTCTGCCCCACGACCCCGCAGCACGGGCTGCCGTCGTCGCGGCGCTGCCCGCGGGCGACCTGTAGTCTCGTTTTCCGACACGATCGAGGAGAGGTGACCATCCGTGGCTGAACAACCGGCGAAGAGCGGCCGCCGGTCCGGGCGGCGACCACGGCTGTCCCTCGACGACTGGACCGAGGCGGGCCTGCGCCTGCTCGTCTCCGAAGGCCGCGGGGCGGTGAAGATCTCGCGGCTGTGCGACGAGCTCGGGGTCACCAAAGGCAGTTTCTACTGGCACTTCTCCGACATCGACGATCTGATGAAGGCCATCGCCACCCGCTACACCTCGCAGGACAACGACGCGGCCCGCGGCCTGACGAGCCTCGAGGAGATGCCCGTCGACGAGCGGCTCGCCCACATGGGTGCGATGCTCGTCGACGCCCGCGCATGGGAGGCCGAGGTGGCCGTCCGCGAGTGGGCGCGCAGCGACCCGCAGGTCGCCGAATCGGTTCGCGCACTGGACCAGCGCATCATGGCGGTGGTGCAGAACTGCTTCCGCGAACTCGGTTTCGACGACGAGGAGGCCGAGATCCGGGCGGGCACCCTCGTCTACGCGGGCATCGGTTTCCTCTACGGACGCGACAACCTGCCCACCCCCACCGTCGAACAGATCCAGAAGCTCCTCGCGATCCTGGTGCGGCACTGAGCTCCTCGTGCGGCACCGCGGCCGGGAACGAAAGTGCCCCGGAACGGAAGATCCGTCCCGGGGCACGTCCCCCACCCCCTAGCGGGCTTCGTTCAGCCGATCGACCGCGTCCTCGTAGCCTCGGATCAGGTCGGCCATGATGTCGGCGACGGGCCGGATCTCGTTCATCCGTCCCACCACCTGGCCGACCGGCATGGCCACGACCTCGGGGTCGTCGGCTGCCGACATGCGCTGGTGAGCCTCGCTCACCAGGATGTTCTGCAGCGGCATGGGCAGCGGCTCGGGCGCATCGGGCTTCGCCCACGCCTCGGTCCACTTGGTCTTGAGCAGTCGCGCCGGCTTGCCGGAGTAGATCCGGGAGCGCACCGTGTCGGACGAGGACGCGGCGAGCAGCGCCCGCTGGATCGACGACGGACCGTGCGCGGCCGCACCGAGCTTGTACTCGGCGGTGGTGAGCCAGTACGACCCCATCCACACACCCGACGCACCGAGGGCGAGCGCCGCGGCGACCTGACGGCCGGAGCCGACCCCGCCCGCGGCGAGGACCGCCGCGGAATCGCCGAGTGCGTCGACGATCTCGGGCCACAGCACCAGCGATGCGATCTCCCCGGTGTGTCCGCCGGCCTCGTATCCCTGGGCGACGACGATGTCGACACCGTTCTCCACGTGCCGCTTCGCGTGCTCGACCGACCCGGCGAGGGCCGCCACCGGCACGCCCTTCTCGTGGGCGAGGTCGATGACGTCCTTCGGCGGGGAGCCGAGGGCGTTGGCGATCAGCGCCGGCCGGTGGTTCAGCGCGACCTCGACGTGCGACCGCGCCACCGAGTGCAGCCAGCCGAGCACCCCGCTCGCCTGACCGGCGTCCTCCGGCAACGGCGGCACCCCGAGTTCCTCGAGGGTCCGGTCGACGAAGGCCCGGTGTTCCGCCGGGATCAGTTTGTCGAGGTCCACCGCGGTGCCCTCGGTGGGCACCTTGGCGGGCATCACGACGTCGACACCGTAGGGCTTGCCGTCGGTGTTCTCGTCCATCCACGTCAGGACGGCGTCGAGTTCCTCCGGATCGTTGAACCGGACGCACCCGAGGACCCCGAGCCCGCCGGCGCGGCTGATGGCCGCGGCGACGTGCTCGGAGGGGGTGAATCCGAAGATCGGGTACTCGATGCCGAACTTCCGGCTCAGAGCTGTCTGCATCGTCCGCCTATCCCGTCGCGGCCCGGTTGCCGTTGCCGTTGTCGTAGACCTCGTCGGCCGGGCGCAGCTGCGTCTGGTCCTTGGCCCACCGGTAGTCGGGCTTTCCGGCCGGCGACCGCTTGATCGTGTCGACGAACCACACCGCCCGCGGCACCTTGTAGCCGGCGATGTGTTCGCGTGCCGTCGTCATGAGCTCGTCGAGGGTCGCCGTCTGTCCTTCCCGCAGCGCGACGACCGCGGAGACCCGTTCGCCGAACCGCTCGTCGGGGACACCGACCACGAGGGCGTCGAAGACGGCGGGATGCTGCTTGAGGGCGCCCTCGACCTCCTCCGGGTAGACCTTCTCGCCACCGCTGTTGATCGAGACCGAGCCGCGGCCGAGCATGGTGACGGTGCCGTCGGCCTCGACCCGCGCGTAGTCGCCGGGGATCGAGTAGCGGACGCCGTTGTACTCACGGAAGGTCGCCTTGGTCTTCGCCTCGTCCTTGTAGTAGCCCAGCGGGATGTTGCCGGTGCGGGCCACCCAGCCGACCTTGCCGGAACCCGGTTCGATCGGGTTGCCGTCGTCGTCGAGGACGGTGGTGGACTCGTCGATCTTGACGGTGGGACCGCCGCCGAGGGTCTTGCCCTTCTCGACGATGCCGATACCGCCGAAGCCGGTCTCGGACGAGCCGATCGAGTCGGTGATGACCTTGCCCGGCAGCAGGTCGATGTAGCGGTCCTTGATGGACGGGGAGAACAGCGCCGCGCTCGACGCGATGGCGAACAGTGTGGAGAGGTCGTAGGGCTTGCCGGTCTTCGGATTTCCCTCCTCGAGCGCGTCGAGCATGGGGCGGGCCATGGCGTCACCCGTGATGAAGATGACGTTGACCTTGTGTTCGTCGATGATGCGCCACACCTCGTGGCCCGAGAACTCGGGGTGCATGATGACCTTGCCGCCGCTGAACAGCGACTGGAACAGCGCCCACTGGGCACCGCCGTGGATCATCGGCGGGATGGGATACCGCACGAGACCGGGGTTCTGAGCGCCCTCCTTCGCCAGCTGCCACTCGTCCTTGACCCACTCGCCGGTCATGAAGTTGATGCCGCCGCCGAGCACGCGCCAGACGTCCTCGTGCCGCCACATCACGCCCTTGGGGTGACCGGTGGTGCCGCCGGTGTAGAGGATGTAGATGTCGTCGGCGCTGCGTTCCTCGAAGTCGCGTTCGGGGGAACCCTGGGCCAGGGCCGCTTCGTATTCCACGCCGCCGTAGGCCGAGTAGTCGAGATCGGAGCCGTCCTCGACGACCACCACGGTCTTCACCAGCGGGGTCTTCGGCAGGACGTTGGCCACCTTGTCGGAGTACCGGCGCTCGTGGATGAGCGCGACCATGTCGGAGTTGTCGAAAATGTACTGCAACTCGTTCTCGACATAGCGGTAGTTGACGTTGATCATGATCGCCCGGATCTTGAAGATCGCGATCATCGCCTCGGCGGCCTCGATGGTGTTCCGCGAGTAGATCCCGACCTTGTCCCCCGGCTTCACACCCTGTTCGAGCAGGTAATGAGCAAGTCTGTTGGCTCTCTCCTCCAACTGCGCATAGGTGATCTCACACCCGTCCGAGGCCAGCGCGACGCGCTCGGGAACGAGGTCGATTGCGTGTTCGACGAGGTCTGCGATGTTTAGGGCCACGCCGATAAAAGTAGAACGTGTTACCGTTTCTGACAAGACCCGAATATGATCCAGTTCACAACACCGCTGAGGAGTCCCATCAGTGTCCGCTACCGAAGCCCCCGGCGCAGCCGATTCGGACATCTCGACCCGCGAACCGCACTGCCTCGTCGAGCAGCGCGGCCACGTCCTGATCGTGACCATGAACCGCCCGGAAGCACGAAATGCGTTGTCCGGCGAAATGATGTCGATCATGAACGAGGCGTGGGACCGCGTCGACGAGGACCCGGAGATCCGCGTCGCGATCCTCACCGGCGCCGGCGGCGCGTTCTGCGCGGGCGCCGACCTCAAGGCGATGAACCAGGCCGCGCCCGGCGACAAGTTCGAAGGCGGGGGCTGGGACCTCACGCGTCTTCCGGCCCTGCTGAAGGGACGCCGGCTGACCAAGCCGCTCATCGCGGCCGTGGAGGGCCCCGCCATCGCCGGCGGTACCGAGATCCTGCAGGGCACCGACATCCGTGTGGCCGGTGAGAGCGCGAAATTCGGTGTTTCCGAGGCCAAGTGGGGACTGTTCCCGCTGGGCGGCTCGGCCGTGCGGCTGGTGCGCCAGATCCCCTACACGATCGCCGCCGACATCCTGCTCACCGGTCGCCACATCACCGCCGCCGAGGCGAAGGAGATCGGGCTCATCGGCTACGTCGTCCCGGACGGCACCGCCCTCGACAAGGCCCTCGAGATCGCCGAGACCATCGCGAACAACGGCCCGCTGGCCGTGCAGGCGATCCTCAAGACGATCCGCGACTCCGAGGGCCTGCACGAGGAGGAGGCGTTCCGCATCGACGCCGAACTCGGTGCCGCGGTGTTCAAGAGCGCCGACGCCAAGGAGGGTCCGCGCGCATTCGCGGAGAAGCGCAAGCCGAAATTCAGCGGGGCCTGACCCCGGCAGCGAGCGACGACGCCCCGATGGGACACCACCGTCCTGTCGGGGCCTTCTGCTGCTACATTGCGGCTGTGATCCACGGCACAATGTCGTGGGATCTGCGCCGGCAGTAAGGAGCCCCCATGTACCCGGGAGTGCACGCTCGGACCGACCCCGACAAGCTCGCCGTCGTCCTGGCCGACAGCGACCGCAGCCTGACCTACCGCGAACTCGACGACCGGTCGGCCGCCCTCGCCCGCGCCCTGCACGACCGCGGACTGCGGACCGGCGACGTCGTCGCCCTGCTCACCGACAACCGGGTCGAGGCGTTCGAGGTGTTCTGGGCGGCGCTGCGCTCCGGCCTCTACATCACCGCGGTCAACAGCCATCTCACCCCCGGCGAGGTCGCCTACATCGTCGACGACAGCGGCGCGAAGGCGCTGATCGTCTCGGCCTCCCTCGGCGACCTCGCCGCGGAGGTGGGCGGGAAGGTCTCCGTCGACGCGGCCCGGCTGGCCTTCGGCGGCGAGGTGCCCGGATTCGACTCCTACGAGGACGCTCTCGCCACGGCCGGCCCCCGCCTCTGCGAGGAGCCCTGCGGTGCGATCATGCTCTACTCGTCCGGGACCACCGGTTTCCCCAAGGGCATCCGGCCACCGCTGCCGGAGCGTCGCGTCGACGAACCCGGCGAGGCGCTCGTCGCGGTCGCGCAGTTCCTGTTCGGCATCGGCGCCGACGACGTCTACTACTCCCCCGCACCGATCTACCACGCCGCGCCTCTGCGTTGGGGCGGCGCGATCCACGCCCTGGGCGGAACCGTGGTGCTGGCCGAGAGATTCGACGCCGCCGATGCTCTCCGGCACATCGAGCAGTACGGGATCACGGCGGGACAGATGGTGCCGACGATGTTCGTGCGGATGCTCAAGCTCGACGAGGAGCTCCGCACCCGGCACGACCTGTCGAGCCTGCGCGTACTCATCCACGCCGCCGCGCCGTGCCCGCCCGAGGTCAAGCGGGCGATGATCGACTGGCTCGGACCGGTGGTCTACGAGTACTACAGCTCCACCGAGGCCAACGGCATCACCTTCATCAACAGCCAGGAATGGCTCGACCATCCGGGATCGGTGGGCAAGAGCGTGATCGGCCCCGCGCACATCTGTGACGAGGAGGGCCGGGAACTGCCGGCCGGGCAGGTGGGGACGATCTACTTCGAGACCGAGAACGTGCCGTTCGAGTACCACAACGACCCCGAGAAGACCTCGGCGGCACAGCATCCCGAGCATCCCAACTGGACCACGGTCGGCGACCTCGGCTATCTCGACGACGAGGGCTATCTGTATCTCACCGACCGCAAGTCGTTCACGATCATCTCCGGCGGCGTGAACATCTATCCGCAGGAGATCGAGAACGTCCTGGCGCTGCACCCGGCGGTGGAGGACGTCGCCGTCATCGGGGTGCCGCACCCGGAGATGGGTGAGGAGGTCAAGGCCGTGGTGCAGCCGTCACCCGGTACCGAGGGAACGCCCGGGTTGGCCGAGGACCTGATCGCCTACGTGCGCGAGCGGGTCGCGCACTTCAAGGTGCCCCGCTCGGTGGACTTCGTCGACGAATTGCCCCGCACCCCCACAGGGAAGCTGGTCAAGGGAAAACTGAAGGCGGCCTACACCTCCTGAGACACGCCGCGGGCGGGTCCCCTCGACAGAGGAGTCCCGCCCGCGCGCGGCGCCTTCAGCGCAGTACGACGTCGGCGACCGTGCGGATCTGCTCGACGCTGCGGCAGCCGACGAGCAGCATCGTCACGCCGGCCTCCTCCCAGCGCTTGACGCCCTCACGGACCTCGTCGGCGTTGCCGACGATCATCGTCTCGGTGACCATCTCGTCCGGGATCGCCGCGGCCGCCTCGTCCTTGCGGCCGGAGCGGAACAGGGCCGTCACCTCGTCGACCACCTCGCCGTAACCCATCCGGCGGTAGACCTGTGCGTGGAAGTTCAGCTCGGGTGCACCCATTCCCCCGACATAGAGCGCCGTCACGGGTTTCATCGCCGCGATGGTGCCGGCGCGGTCGTCGGTCACCACCACCTGGCAGGTCGCGGCAATCTCGAAGTCCTCCCGGGTGCGGCGCGCACCGGGCCGCGCGAAGCCCTCGTCGAGCCACTCGTCGTACATCGACGCCAGGCGCGGGGTGTAGTAGATCGCCAGCCAGCCGTCGGCGATCTCGGCGGTGAGCGCGACGTTCTTCGGTCCCTCCGCGCCGAGCCAGATGGGGATGTCCGAGCGCAGCGGATGGGTGATCGGCTTGAGCGGCTTGCCCAGTCCGGTGGCACCCGGACCGCCGTAGGGCAGCGGGTAGTGCGGGCCGTCGCTCGTCACCGGTTCCTCGCGGGCGAGGACCTTGCGGATGATCTCGACGTATTCGCGGGTGCGGGCCAGCGGTTTGGCGAACGGCTGCCCGTACCAGCCCTCGACGACCTGTGGCCCCGAGACACCGAGACCGAGGACGTGCCGGCCGCCGGACAGGTGGTCCAGGGTCAGCGCGTGCATCGCACAGCTGGTGGGGGTGCGCGCCGAGATCTGGACGACGGAGGTACCGAGCCGGACCCGTTCGGTGGCCGAGCCCCACCAGGCCAGCGGCGTGAACGCGTCCGATCCCCACGATTCGGCGGCGAACACGGCGTCGAAGCCCGCGGCCTCGGCGGCGGAAACGAGTTCCGGTGCGTTCGGTGGTGGCTGGGCTCCCCAGTAGCCCAGCTGAAGTCCCAGTTGCATTGCACGCCTTTCCTGTCGCACCGATGACGGCGAGGTGCAGTTCACGCGCCGCCCTTGCCAGCAACACTAGAACCTGTTCTACTCGAAATTGTGAGCCTGGGAAAGAGCGCGGTCGCCGAACCACCACTGAGCGCACCGCTGAACCTGAAGTTCGACTACACACGATCCACCGGGCCGACCGTCGGGGCGTTCGTCACCGGTCTGCGCGACGGACGCATCCTCGGAGCCCGCGGGTCCGACGGGCGCGTCCTCGTGCCGCCGCCGGAATACGACGCGGTGACCCACGAGCCCCTCACCGACTTCGTCGAAGTCGGGCAGACCGGCACGGTCGTCAGCTGGACATGGAACGCGGATCCGCTTCCCGGCCAGCCCTTCGACCGCCCGTTCGCGTGGGCGCTGATCCGTCTCGACGGCGCCGACACCGCACTGCTGCACGCGGTGGACGTCGCCTCGCCCGACGACATGAGCACCGGGATGCGCGTGCGGGTCCGCTGGGCCGACGAGCGTGCCGGCAGCATCCACGACATCGCGGCGTTCGAACCCGGCGAGGCCACAGTCACGGTCACCACCGCGACGGGCGAGCCGGTCACCATGATCACCACCCCGATCGACCTGCACTACCAGCACTCCGCCTCCCCCGAGGAGTCCTGGTACCTGCGCGGGCTCAAGGAGGGCAAGATCATCGGCGGCCGTACCGGTCCCGGCGGCAAGGTCTACGTGCCGCCGCGCGGCGCGAGCCCCACCGACGGTGTGCCGACCAAGGAACCCGTCGAGTTGTCCGACAAGGGCATCGTCACCACCTTCTGCATCGTGAACGTGCCCTTCCTCGGGCAGCAGATCAAGCCGCCCTACGTCGCGGCCTACGTGCTGCTCGACGGCGCCGACATCCCCTTCCTCCATCTGATCCTCGAATGCGACGCCTCCGAGGTGCGGATGGGCATGAGGGTCGAGGCGAAGTGGCGGCCGCGGGAGGAGTGGGACCACACCCTCCGCAACATCGAGTACTTCCGCCCCACCGGCGAACCCGACGCCGACTACGAGACCTTCAAACACCACCTCTAGGAGCAGCGGACACCATGACAGACATCGCAGTCGTCGGCTTCGCACATGCTCCGCACGTGCGCGAGACCTTCGGCACCACCAACGGCGTCGAGATGCTCGTCCCGTGTTTCCAGGAGCTGTACGACAAGCTCGGCATCACCAAGTCCGACATCGGCTTCTGGTGCTCGGGTTCGTCCGACTACCTTGCAGGGCGCGCCTTCTCGTTCATCTCCGCGATCGACGCCATCGGCGCCGTACCCCCGATCAACGAATCGCACGTCGAGATGGACGCTGCCTGGGCCCTCTACGAGGCGTGGGTCAAGCTCGTCACCGGCGAGGTCGACACCGCCCTGGTGTACGGCTTCGGCAAGTCGTCGGCCGGTAACCTGCGGCGCACCCTCTCGCTGCAGCTCGATCCCTATCTCGTCGCGCCGCTCGGCGTGGACTCGCTCGCACTCGCCGGTCTACAGGCCCGCATGGGTCTCGACGCCGGCAAGTGGACCGACCGCGACATGGCGGAGGTCGCGGCCCGCAGCTACGCCACCGCGAAGGACAACGCCAAGTCGCAGCGGTCGGGTGACGTCGACGTCGACGCGCTCCTCGACAACCCCTACGTCGCCGATCCGCTGCGCAAGCACGACTGCGCCCCGATCACCGACGGTGCCGCCGCGATCGTCCTGGCCTCCGGCGACCGGGCACGGGAACTGTGCGAGAACCCGGCCTGGATCACCGGCATCGAGCACCGCGCGGACTCGCCGAACCTCGGTGCCGTCGACCTGACGACGGCACCGTCCGCCCGGGCCGCCGCACAGGCCGTCACCGGCGGCGACACCGCTTTCGACGTCGCCGAACTGCACGCCCCGTTCACCCACCAGGAACTGATCCTGCGCGAGGAACTGGGTCTGGGCGACTCGACGGTGATCAACCCGTCCGGCGGACCGCTGACCGGCAACCCGATGTTCGCGGCCGGTCTCGAACGCATCGGGTACGCGGCGCAGGCGATCATGGACGGCCGGGCCGGACGTGCCCTGGCCCACGCGACGAGCGGCCCTGTGCTGCAACAGAATCTGGTAGCCGTTCTGGAGGGACGCAACTGATGGCCAAGCAACCGGCAGCTGTCCTCGGCACTGGACAGACCCATTACGTCGCCAAGCGGCACGACGTGTCGATGTCCGGCCTGGTCCGCGAGGCGATCGACCGCGCCATGCTCGACGCCCAGGTCGGCTGGGACGACATCGACGCCGTCGTCATCGGCAAGGCCCCCGACCTGTTCGAGGGTGTCATGATGCCCGAACTGTCGATGGTCGACGCCATCGGCGCCACCGGCAAACCGATGCTGCGTGTGCACACCGCCGGCTCGGTGGGTGGGTCCACGGCGAACGTCGCGGCGAGCCTCGTGCAGGCCGGTATCCACAAGCGGGTGCTGGCTGTGGCCTGGGAGAAGCAGTCCGAGTCGAACGCGATGTGGGCGCTGTCCACCCCGGTGCCGTTCACCATGCCCGTCGGCGCCGGCGCCGGCGGCTACTTCGCCCCGCACGTCCGCTCCTACATCCGCCGCTCCGGTGCGCCCGAGCACATCGGCGCGATGGTCGCGGTGAAGGACCGGCTCAACGGCGCGAAGAACCCCTACGCCCATCTCAAACAGCCGGACATCACCCTGGAGAAGGTGCAGTCCTCGCAGATGCTGTGGGACCCGATCCGGTACGACGAGACGTGCCCGTCGTCCGACGGTGCGTGCGCGGTCGTGCTCGGTGACGAGGACACCGCGAAAGCGGCCGAGCAGGCGGGCCGCACCGTGGCCTGGATCCACGCCACCGCGATGCGCACCGAACCGACGACCTACGCCGGGCGCGACCAGGTCAACCCGGAGGCCGGTCGCGTCGCCGCGGCCGCGCTGTGGAAGCAGGCCGGTATCACCGATCCCTACGCGGAGATCGACTGCGCCGAGATCTACGTGCCGTTCTCGTGGTTCGAACCGATGTGGCTCGAGAACCTCGGGTTCGCCCCCGAGGGTTCCGGCTGGAAGCTCACCGAGGCCGGGGAGACGGCCATCGGCGGCCACCTGCCGGTCAACATGTCCGGTGGTGTGCTCTCCTCCAACCCGATCGGCGCGTCGGGCATGATCCGCTTCGCCGAGGCCGCGATCCAGGTGATGGGCAAGGCCGGTGAACACCAGGTGGAGGGTGCACGCAAGGCCCTCGGACATGCCTACGGCGGTGGGTCGCAGTACTTCTCGATGTGGGTGGTGGGCTCCGACCGGCCCACGAACTAAGGAGCAGCGCCATGGTCTCGTTCACCGTGGGGGTCGCGATGACCCCGCTCGACCAGCTCAACGGCATCGCGCAGACCGCCGAGGAGTGCGGGTACGCCTCGATCGCACTGCCCGACTCGCTGTTCTACATGGAGAAGCAGAGCGTCGACTATCCGTACACCCCGGACGGTTCGCGCATGTGGACGCCGGAGACCCCCTGGGTCGATCCGCTCATCGCCGCGGCGTCGATGGCGGCGGTGACCTCGCGGATCCGGTTCTACACGCAGGTGCTCAAACTCGGCTCCCGCAATCCGGTGCTGCTGGCCCGGCAGGTGGGGTCGGTCGCGAACCTCACCGGCAACCGATTCGGTCTCGGGGTCGGGATCGGCTGGGCACCGGAGGAGTTCGAGTGGTGCGGGGTGCCCTACGCCAAGCGCGGCAAGCGCGTGGACGAGATGATCGAGGTGCTGAAGCTGATCCTCGGCGGCGGCATGGTCGAACACCACGGCGAGTTCTACGATTTCGACCGGCTGCAGATGAGCCCCGCCCCCACCGAGCCGGTGCCGTTCTACGTCGGTGGGCACACCGACGTGGCGCTGCGGCGCGCGGCGCGGGTCGGGGACGGGTGGACGTCGGCGATGATCGAGTTCGACGATCTCGTGCAGGTCATCACCCGACTGCGCGAGTTGCGCGCCGAGTACGGCCGCAGCGACGAGCCGTTCGAGATCCAGACGGTGTGCGTCGACAGGTTCGGCAGTTCCGGTTACGCGGAACTCGCCGACGCCGGGGTCACCGACATCATCGTGGTCCCGTGGATCTTCGACGGCCACGGATTCGATTCACCGCTCGAGGCGAAGCAGGAGTCGCTGCGCAGGTTCGCCGACAAGTACATTCACGGAAGGGATGCGGCATGAGCGAGGAACATCCGGCACGCGTGGCCGCCCGGGCGTCGCAGGCGGCGGCGAGCGGCAAGCGCAAGGACGAGTGGCTGGCGTTGTTCGCGGAGAACGCGTGCGTCGAGGATCCCGTGGGACCCTCCGGCTTCGATCCGGAGGGCAAGGGGCACCACGGTCGTGAGGCGATCTCGAAGTTCTACGACATGACCATCGCCAACACCGACAAGCTCGAGTTCCTCGTCGACGACGTGCTGGTGTGTGGTGACGAGTGCGTCAACATCGGCACCATCCGCACCACGATGGCGGGCAATCTCATCGATGCCGAGGGTGTGTTCGTCTATCGCGTCGACGAGGACGGGAAGATCGTCTCGCTGCGCGCCTTCTGGGAAGTGGAGCGGGCGATGAAGACACTGCGGCCCGCCTCGTAGGCCCGTCTCGTAGCATCGGCGGTATGTCGACCGCCGGGATCGTTCTCGCAGCAGGGGACGGCTCGCGGTTGGGTGGACGTGCGAAAGCACTGCTCCCCCATCGCGGCCGTCCCCTTCTGCACACCGTGGCCGAGGCGTTGCTCGGTGGCGGGTGCGACGAGGTCGTCGTGGTCGTCGGCGCCTTCGGTGAGGAGGTCGCGGCCGCGTGCCCGGAAGGCACCGTCGCGGTGCGCAATCCCGACTGGGCCGAAGGCATGTCGACCTCCCTGCGCCGCGGCGTCGAGGCCGCGCGGGCCCACGACCGGGTCGTCCTCACCGTCGTCGATTTCCCCGGCATCACCACCGGACTCGTGCGCCACGTGCTGGAAGCACACCGGCCCGGGACGGTGACGCTGCCGGTGTTCGCGGACCGTCCGGGGCATCCGGTGGTGTTCGATCTCGCCGACGCGCGCACCGCGGCCGGCGAGGCCACCGGCGACGAGGGGGCGCGTTCGTTCCTCGCCCGCAACCGCGACCGGGTGCGGCGGGTGGACTGCACCGCCCTGGCGGACGCGGGTGATGTGGACACCTCCGAGGATCTGCGCCGGCTGCGCTGACCCCCCTGACCGGCGTCGGCCGGCACGAAGCGGCCCGTCAGCGGGCCGCGGCGGTACGCAGCTTCTCGGCCCACCGCCCTGCGTCGGCCACACGCAGCACGAGCGCGGTGCGCTTGTGCCCCTCCAGTTCGATGCGCAGTGCCGGCTCCCCGCGCCGCACGGAGACGAGGTCGTTGCGGCCGGGTCCACGCCAGGAGCCGATGTTGCGCACGCCCGGCAGTCCGAGACCGGGGGCGCGGATGCCGCGCACCGCGGACAGACCGTCCTCGAACACCTCGATGTTGCGGATCGACGTGAGCGGCACGTCGACGTTGCCGATGAGTCCGGCGATCTTCTCGAAGGGAGTGAAGCGCACTCGCAGGGTTCCGTTGTCGATGTTCATCGTCGTCATGACAGCGATTATTCTCATTGTTGAGAACAATGTCAACTGTGAGAAGGTCGGAGGGTGGGGAGGAGAGGCATGACCACCGCAGAACTGCTGCTGCACCCGGTGCGGCTGCGCATCGTCCAGGCACTGCTGGGCGACCGCACCGCGACCACCGCCCAGTTACGCGCCCTGCTCGAGGACGTCTCGACCGCCACGCTCTACCGGCAGATCGCGACCCTCGTCGACGCCGGCGTACTCGAGGTCGTCTCCGAACGCCGCGTCCGCGGCACCGTCGAACGCACCTACCGTCTCGTCACCGAACGCGCACACGTGACCGGTGACCAGGCCGAGGAGATGAGCGCCGACGACCACCGGCGCGCCTTCCTCGCCTTCACCGCTCAGCTGCTTGCCGACTTCGACGCCTACCTCGATGACCCGGGCCGGCGCCGCATGGTCGAGGACGTCGTGGGCTACCGGCAGATCGCCCTCGACCTGACCGACGAGGAGGCCCTGGCCCTCGTGACGGAGATGGCGCAGCTGTTCGCGCGCTACGCGGAACTCGGCCCGGGGCCCGGCCGACGCCGGCGGTTGATCAGCCGGATCATCGTGCCGGCCCGCGATCCCGGAGACGTTCCCCCGGAGGAGTGAAGGACCCGGAGGAGCAGGACGCGGAACGACGAGGTCCCCGGACACCTCGTGGTGTCCGGGGACCTCACCTGCTCTCGGCTCGGTGCTCGACCGCCGCCTCGGCTCAGTACTCGACCGTCGCCTCGGCTCAGTGCTTGACCGGGCATCCTCCCGACGTCTTGTAGTCGACCTGGAACTCCTTGATGCCGTTGAGCCAACCCGACCGCAGGCGGTGCGGGTCACCGATCTTGGTGATGTCCGGGATGTGATCGGCGATCGCGTTGAAGATCAGATCGATCTCCATGCGCGCGAGGTTCGCCCCGAGGCAGTAGTGCGCACCGGTGCCACCGAAGGCGAGATGCGGGTTCGGGTCGCGGAGGATGTCGAACTGGCGCGGGTTCTCGAACACCTCTTCGTCGTTGTTCGCCGAGGCGTACAGCATGACGACGCGGTCGCCCTTCTTGATGAGCTGCCCGCCGAGCTCGACGTCCTCGAGCGCGGTGCGCTGGAACGACGTGACCGGGGTGGCCCAGCGGATGATCTCGTCGGCTGCGGTCTTCGGGCGCTCCCGCTTGAACAGCTCCCACTGGTCCGGATTGTCGAGGAACGCCGCCATACCGTGGGTGATGGCATTGCGGGTGGTCTCGTTGCCGGCCACGGCGAGCACGATGAAGAAGAAGCCGAACTCCTCGGGAGCCAGCTCGTCGCCGTCGATGTCGGCCTCGATGAGCGTGGTGACGATGTCGTCGGCCGGGTTCTCCTTGCGGGCGGCGGCCATCTGGTAGGCGTAGCCCAGCACCTCCATCGAGGCCGCGGCCGGATCGGCGGTGTTGTCCGGATCGTCGTAGCCCGTCATCTGGTTGGACCACTCGAAGATCTTGGCGCGGTCCTCCTGCGGCACGCCGATGAGGTCGGCGATCGCCTGCAGCGGCAGTTCCGCGGCGATCTGCGTGACGAAGTCGCCCTTACCGGCCTGGCAGGCGTCCGACACGATGAGACGGGCGCGGCGGTCGAGCTCCTCGCGCAGGCTGTTGATGGCGCGCGGGGTGAAACCGCGCGCGACGAGCTTGCGCAGCTTGGTGTGCTCGGGGGCGTCCTTGTTGAGCAGGACGTGCCGCTGCAGCTCGATGGCCTCGCGGGGGATGTCGTCGTTGAACCGCGGAATTGCCGTGTTCTCCCAGTTGGAGAACACGTCGCTCCGACGGGAGACCTCCCGGACCTCCTCGTGCCGGGAGACAACCCAGAACCCGTCGTCGTGGAAACCACCGACGTCGGGAGACTTCTTGTTCCACCACACCGGCGCCGTCTTCCGCAGTTCCGCGAACTCTTCGAACGGCATGCGGTCTGCGTACAGATCGGGGTCGGTGAAATCGATGTCCTCGGGGATGTTCGGCTGCGCCACTGATATCTCTCCTGCCCTGGCGGGTACCGCTCGCGTGATGTGTAACACGTTCTAAAACCATTCAAACACAGCCACGCGCATTGGTGAAGGGATCAGCACGTCCAACGGGATAAGTCGGGTTCTTGCCGCTCGGAGAAACCTGTTCTATTTTGCGAAGACCGACCGTAGAAAGGAGCCCGCAGTGGGCACACCAGTCATCGTCGAAGCCGTCCGGACCCCGATCGGCAAGCGAGGTGGATGGCTCGCAGGCCTGCATGCTGCGGAAATCCTCGGCGCCGCGCAGTCCGGACTCGTCGAGCGCGCCGGGATCGACCCCTCCCTCGTCGAACAGGTCATCGGCGGATGCGTCACCCAGGCCGGCGCCCAGTCGAACAACATCACCCGCACCGCCTGGCTGCACGCCGGCCTGCCCTGGCAGG
Organism: Rhodococcus sp. Z13; assembly: GCF_025837095.1. Taxonomy (NCBI): domain Bacteria; kingdom Bacillati; phylum Actinomycetota; class Actinomycetes; order Mycobacteriales; family Nocardiaceae; genus Rhodococcus; species Rhodococcus sacchari. The sequence continues at coordinate 543,002 of NZ_CP107551.1, read as the reverse complement.
TCGGCGCCACCACGATCGACGCCCAGTGCGGGTCGGCGCAGCAGGCCAACCACCTCATCGCGGGGCTGATCGCCACCGGCGCCATCGACGTCGGCATCGCCTGCGGCATCGAGGCCATGACCCAGGTCCCGTTGGGCGCCAACGTCGGTGAGAACGCCGGTCCGCGCCGCCCGGAGTCGTGGAACATCGACATGCCCAACCAGTTCGAGGCCGCCGAGCGGATCGCGCGGCGCCGCGGCATCACCCGCGAGGACGTCGACGCTCTCGGTGTGCGCTCCCAGCAGCTCGCGAAGCAGGCCTGGGACGAGGGCCGGTTCGACCGCGAGGTGCTGCCCGTCGTCGCCCCCGTCGTCGACAAGGAGGGCAACCTCACCGGCGAGAAGCAGACCGTCACCCGCGACCAGGGTCTGCGCGAGACCTCCGCGGAGTCGCTGGCGAAGCTGAAGCCCGTCCTCGAGGGCGGTGTCCACACCGCCGGCACGTCGTCGCAGATCTCCGACGGTGCCGCCGCGGTGCTGCTCATGGACTCCGATCGGGCGAAGGCACTCGGGCTGAAGCCGCGCGCCCGCATCGTCGCGCAGGCCCTCGTCGGCGGTGAGCCCGAGTTCCACCTCGACGGCCCGGTGCAGGCCACCGCGAAGGTCCTCGAGAAGGCCGGCATGACCATCGACGATCCTGACCTGTTCGAGGTCAACGAGGCGTTCGCCTCCGTGCTGCTGTCGTGGGCCTCGGTGCACAATCCCGATATGGACAAGGTCAACGTCAACGGCGGCGCGATCGCGCTCGGCCACCCCGTCGGGTCCACCGGCTCGCGGCTGATCACCACGGCGCTGCACGAACTCGAACGGCGCGACGCGTCGACGGCCCTGATCACGATGTGTGCCGGTGGTGCACTGGCCACGGGCACGATCATCGAGCGGATCTGACGTGGGGACCACAGCAGCGCCGAAGGGCCTCGATTCGAAGGCCACCGTCACGATCATCAAGTGGATGTCGCGGTTCAACGTCGCGGCGTACAAGGCCACGAACGGTCGTATCGGCGGGAAGTGGCGGGTCGGCAGTGCGTTCCCGTGGGGGATCCCGGTGTGCCTGCTGACCACGACCGGGCGGAAGACCGGTCGGCCGCGGACGGCGCCGCTGTTGTTCCTCGAGGACGGCGACAAGGTGGTCCTGGTCGCCTCGCAGGGTGGACTTCCCAAGCATCCCTTGTGGTTCCGCAACCTCCAGGCGAACCCCGAGGTGACGGTGCAGATCAGGTCGCGGGTGCGGACGATGCGGGCGCGGGTCGCGACCGACGAGGAACGGGCCGTCTACTGGCCGCGGCTGACGGCGATGTATCCGGACTTCGACAACTACCAGTCGTGGACCGACCGGGTCATCCCCGTCGTCGTGTGCGAATGATCTCGGGTCCCATGATCCGTCGGGGACGGGAATACTGAGTCCCGTACTTCCATGCTTCGACGAAGGGATGTCGCACGATGGCAACCACGGATCACGACAAGGTCCTCGACCGGCGGGAGATCGCAGCCGCACTTCTGCGGGCGCTGGAGCGACGTCACGAGGTGCTCGACGTGATCGTCGAGAGTCACGACCGGGCCGAGGCCGTCGCGAAACTGGCCTCGTTGCTCGACACCACGGAGTTCTGTGCCGAAGCCGTGCTGAACCTGCCCTTCCGCCGCCTCACCCGCGCGGAGCGCAAGAAGATCCGGGAGGAACTCGACGATCTCGACGCCGTCCTGCAGTGGACGACGGCGGCGCGTCCCTTCGCGACCGGCGCGCACTTCCGCCTGCGTCCGATCTCGCACAGCGATACCGACACGGCGCTGTTCAAGCAGCGGTGCGCCGAACAGCTCGGAGACGACAGCGACGAGCGGGTCGAGGCCGAGCGGCAGCGCGGCGCGCAGCTGATGGACGACGAGTCCGGGATGTGGCTGGTGGCCGAGGATCTGTCCGGGGACGAACCGAAGCCGGTCGGGTTCGCGTTCGGTGAGCTGACGGGCAACGAAGTGGACGTGCGCATCTGGATCCGTCCGGAACTGCGCAAGCAGGGCTACGGCACCGCGACCCTCAAGCAGGCCCGCAGCGAGCTGGCGGCCTACTTCCCCGGCTCGACCCTGATCGTGCGTACGCCGGTCTAGGACTCCACCCCCGGTGCGCGTTTCCGGTGGTCGCCGCCGCCGGAAACGCGCACCGGACGGTTATGCCCCGTAGACCGGGGTGGGTGGCTGGGAACCGGCGATCAGCTTCTCGACGACCGGGCCGAGTTCCTTCGGATCCCACCGGTCGCCCTTGTCGATCACGTCGCCGTGCCGCCAGCCGTCGGCGACGGAGACCTTACCGCCCTCGACCTCGAACACCCGGCCGGTGACGTCCTTCGATTCGGTGCTGCCGAGCCACACCACCAGGGGCGAGACGTTCTCCGGCGCCATCTCGTCGAAGCCCTCCTCCGGCGGTGCCATCCGCTCGGCCATCTCGCCACCCGCGCCGACGGTCATGCGGGTGCGTGCCGACGGGGCGATGGCGTTGACGGTCACGCCGTAGCGGGCGAACTCGGCTGCGGCCTGGACGGTGAGCGTCGCGATGCCGGCCTTGGCCGCGGCGTAGTTGCCCTGGCCGATGCTGCCCATGAGCCCGGCACCGGAGCTGGTGTTGATGATGCGGGCGTCGACGGGGTTGCCCGCCTTGGCTTCCGCGCGCCAGTGGGAGATGGCGTGACGCATCGGGGCGAAGTGGCCCTTGAGGTGGACGCGGATGACGGCGTCCCATTCCTCCTCGCTCATGTTGGCGAGCATGCGGTCCCGCAGGAATCCGGCGTTGTTGACGAGCACGTCGAGGCGGCCGAAGTTGTCCAGCGCGGTCCTGATCAGGTTCTCGGCGCCGGCCCAGTCGGCGACGTCGTCGCCGTTGACCACGGCCTCACCGCCGGCGGCGCGGATCTCCTCGACGACCTGCTCCCCCGGCGACTCGCCGGTCGCGGAACCGTCGCTGCCCACGCCGATGTCGTTGACGACGACCTTCGCGCCCTCGGCCGCGAAGGCCAGGGCATGGGCGCGACCGAGACCGCGTCCTGCGCCGGTCACGATGACGACGCGCCCGTCCATCAGTCCACTCACTTCGTCTCCTTCGTTCGGGCCGCTGCCAGGAAGGCAGGGCGTTCGCCGCCGCCGTGGACGGTCAGTGTCGAACCGCTGACGTAGGACGCCAGCGGGGATGCCAGAAATGCCGCGCAGTGGCCGATGTCCTCGGGGGTCGCGAGGCGTCCCATCGGGACGGTCGCGCCGACGGCGGCCACCCCCTCCTCGTCGCCGTAGAACAGGTGGGACTGCTCGGTGTCGACCATGCCCACCACGACCGAGTTCACCCGCACCTTGGGCGCCCACTCCACCGCGAGGGATTTTGCGAGGCTGTCGATTCCGGCCTTCGCCGCGCCGTAGGCGGCGGTGCCGGGCGAGGGCCTCGAGCCGCTCACGCTCGAGATGTTGACGATCGAGCCGCCGGTGTCCTGCGTCTGCATCACCGCGTTGGCGGCCTGTGCGACCAGCAGAGGTGCGAGCAGGTTGAGTTCGACGATCTTCGCGTGGAACTTCGGGCTCGCCTCGGCGGCGAGGGCGTGGGGTGAGCCGCCCGCGTTGTTGACCACCACGTCGAGACGGCCGTGCCGTTCGGCGATCGCGTCGACCAGTGCCTCGACCTGCTCGGGGTCGCGCACGTCACAGGGCAGGAACTCGGCTTCGCGCCCGTCCACCGCGATCGGCTGTTCGGGCTCGCGTCGCGCGCACGTCACGACGGTGGCGCCGGCGCGCAGGAAGACCCTGCTGATGCCCGCGCCCACACCGCGTACACCGCCGGTGACGAGCACGACCGCGCCGTCGAGTCCCAGATCCATTGATACCTCCGTGTCTCGGGCAGCGAACGTGCCACCGGATGTCACGACGACAACTTACCAAGCAATCGCTTGGTTCGGTACCTGCACTCCCCCCGGGGTCCGGCGACTTGACCCTGACGTAGCGTCAGGGTCGAAGCTTGGAACCATGAGAATCGGCGAACTCGCACAGGCCGCAGGCACCACCGTCCGCGCCGTCCGGCACTACCACCGGCTCGGCCTCATGCCCGAACCCGCCCGCACCCCCAACGGCTACCGCGACTACGGTCTCGCAGACCTGGTGCGGCTGCTGCGCATCCGCTGGCTGGCCCAGTCCGGGCTCCCGCTCGGCTCGGTGGCCACGGTTCTCGGCGGGCACTTCACCGAGGCCGGCGACCGGGACGCGGAGGACGATCTGACCGCCGACCTCGAATCGCTGCTGGAGTCGGCGGACGAGCAGATCCGCAGCCTCCGGGTGAAGCGGGACGCCCTGGCCGCCATCCTCGAACGCCACCGCAACGGTGAACGGCTCTCCCCGCTGCCGCAACCGATCGTGGAGGCCTTCGACGAGCTCGTCGACAGCGAGGACGACCCGCACACCCGCGCGCTGTTCGAACGCGAGCGCGACAGCTGGGAGATGCTGGCGCTGTCGGGTGAGGCCTCACCCGAGTACCTCGACGGGCTGGAGACGCTGCTCGACGACCCGGACCGGCGTCACGCGCTCGTCACCGTCTACCGCCGGTTCGGGGCGCTCACCGGCCGCGATCCCGAGGAAGCGGCCGACGAGATCGATGCGGTGGCCGAGGGCATGGCCGCGCTGTTCGACGAAAGCCCGCTCGTCGCCGACCTGTTCGGGCCGTGGTCCCTCGAGGCCGCGACGGCGCTCGACACGGACCACGAGATACTCGCCGAGTTCCTGCCCGACCCCGCACAGCAGGCCGTGGCCGTCGCCTTCGTGCGCCGCGTCGCCGAGCGGACCGGCCGGGAAGGAACCCACCGATGACCGGCCGCACCGTCCACCTCGTCCACCGGGCCGCCCTCGTCCTCACCCTGGCGCTGGTGGGCACGAACACCGTGCTGGCAGCGCGGGGGGTGATCGACGTGCAGCAGGGCGTGACCCTCTACCTGTGTGTGGAACTGCCGCTCGGACTCCTCGTGCTCGCGATCGGAGTGCTGCGGGTGCGCGCGCTGCGGCACTCCGACGCGTCCTGGTCGCAGGTACTCGACGAGATCGCCGGCCGCACACCGGCCGCGCTGCTGCGGATGGAACTGCGAAGCTACCGGGCGTTGTGGTGGCTCGCGCGGCGCCGGCGCGTCGGCGAGGGCCCCGGCGTCACCGCCATCGGCCACACCCGCGGCACGCTGGCCGTGCCGATCGCATTGCTGGTCGCGTCGCTCGTCGAGATGACCGCGGTGCACCTGCTGGTGCCCTGGGAGTGGCTGCGGTGGACGCTGCTGATCGTGTCGCTCTACTCGCTCCTGCCCCTGGCGGGACTGCTGGCCGACCGCATCGTCCACCCGCACCTGGTGACGGCCGACGAGTTCGTCCTGCGGTCCGGGCACCAGGTGATCGCCCGCATCGACCCGCGCGACGTGCAGCGCTGCATTCCGCGGCGCCGCTTCGACCGCACCGAGGCCGGGGTGGACGACGACACACTGTTCCTGCCGGGGCCGGACGGTACCGTCCTCGATCTCGTTCTCGCGCAACCGATCGAGGTGCTGCTCCCGGCCTTCCTCGAACATCGGCGCCGACGGGCCCACGTGCAGCGGATCGCACTCCACGTCGACGATCCCGCCGCCGCCCGCGCCGCTCTCACCCCCGTCTCCGCCCGATCCCGGGGGAGCTCCCGGCGATGATCTCCACCTGGGTCATGGCCGGTTACCGGCGATACCGAATCCGGCCACCACGACGTCGGATTCGAGGTCCCCGCCGTCGGGGCCCGAACACAGAAGGAGACCGTCCTGTCGTCGGTGTGCCGGCCCAGCGTAGACGAGATCGAGAAGCCCAGCCCGTTCACCCGGTCCAGGGCCCGACCGGTAATCGATGTGATGTCAGATCATCGATCGCATCATGCCCTGCGGTTCTTCACCGAGCTGGGTGAGCGTCGCGGCGTGGAAGATCGAACCGGGGACGTGGATGGCGTGGCTCAGACCGGCGTGCGCGTCGCGCCAGAAGCGCTGCAGCGGATTGCTCAGCTGCAACGCGCCACCACCGGCCCGCGAGAAGATCTCGTCGACGGCGCGCACGGCCCGCCATGCCGCGGCGACCTGCGTCCGGCGTCCGATCGCGCGTTGCTCGAAGGTGACCTCGATGCCCCGCTCGGTCAGATCCCAGAAGCGGTCGACGGTTTCGAGCAGAGCGGCACGCGAGGCGGCGATCTCCGCCGCGGCGTCACCGAGGCTCGGCAGCACGTACGGGTCCTGCTTGATCGCGGTGCCCGACACTGTGACCCGCTCGCGCTGGGACTCGATGTAGCAGTTCAGCGCACCCTCTGCGATGCCGATGAGCGACGAGGTGATACCGAGCGGGAAGATGCACGAGAAGGGGAACCTGTAGAGCGTCTCGTCGCGTCCGGCGTCCTGCCAGGCCACACCGCCCATGACCCGCTCCGCCTTCAACGTTCGATAGGCGGGGATGAAGGCGTTCTCGACGATGAGGTCCTTCGAACCGGTGCCACGCAGTCCGACCACGTTCCAGCTGTCGTGATCGATGCGGTAGTCCGAGCGCGGCAACAGCACATGCAGACTCTGCGGCGGGATGAGCCGGTTCCCCTTCTCGTCGCCGACGGCCGCCCCGATCATCACCCAGTTGCAGTGGTCGGTACCGGAGGAGAACGACCAGCGGCCGTTGAGGATGTAACCACCGTCGACCGGGGTGGCGACACCCATCGGTGCGTACGGGGAGGCGATCCACGTGTCGGGGTCCTCCCCCCACACCTCCTCCTGGGCCTTCGGGTCGAAGAAGGCCATCTCCCAAGGATGTACCCCGACGATGCCGCTGACCCAGCCGGTCGCACCGTCCATCGCGCCGATGGCCATGGCGGTCTCCGCGAATTCGCGGGGGTGCGCCTCGAGGCCCCCGAACTCCTTCGGTTGGAGGAGCCGGATGACACCGGCGTCGCGGAGCCTCTTGGCGCTGCGGTCGGTCAGACGCATGAGCTTGTCGCCTTCGGCACCGTCCGCACGGATCTCGTCTGCGAACTCCGAAACGGAGTCGAGCACCTGTCCCATGATCTCTCCAGCTCTGTGAGGTGACACCCGACGCGACGTGGTGAGCGTCGGTTCTACGGCATCCGAGGTTTCAGGAGAACGGATCTCGTATCACCGGTTTTCCGCTGAGCGGGAACCCCGCGGGATGTCCGGCCCGGGCGGGACCGGTGGTTACGAGTCGTCCCGGTCGAGGAAGGCGAGCACCGCCGACAACCAGGCCTCCCGGGCCTCGATCATCGTCCAGTGACCGCAGTTGGGGAACACGTGGAGCTCGCCGCGGCGCAGTTCGCGCATGGGGAGCATCGCCATGTCGACAGGGCTGACGCGGTCGTCGCGGCCCCAGGTCAGCAGCACCGGCGCGGTGATCTTGTGGAGCTGCGCCCAGTAGGGTGTGGCATCGGATGCGGCAGCCGCCTTCGCGTTCGCCGCGAAGGCGGCGGTGCTGTACATGCGTCGGGCGATCTCGAGGGTCTTCGGTTCGGTGGCCAGTGCCCACCGCTCCTCGATGAGTTCCTCGGTGACGATCGCGGGGTCGTACACCATCGACCGCAGCCAGCGGACGAGCTTGTCGCGCGTGGGGTCGTCCGTGAACTCCATGAGCAGCCGGATGCCTTCGCCCGGCGCCGGTGCGAAGACCGACCGGCCGGCGCCGCCGATGGTGACGAGCTTCTTCACCCGGTCCGGCTGCGCGATCGCGAACTGCATCCCGACGATGCCGCCCATCGAGTTGCCGATGATCGACACGCGGTCGAGACCGAGGCCGTCGAGGAAGTCGGTCACCGCGACCGACGCCATCGCCATCGGGTGTCCTTCGCACGGGTCGCTCACGCCGAATCCGGGGAACTCCAGGACGAGGCACCGGTAGTGCTCGGCGAGATCGGCGAGCACGCCGCGGTAGTTCCGCCAGCCGGTGACGCCCGGTCCCGATCCGTGGAGCAGCAGGAGCGGTTCGCCCCGGCCGGCCTCGTGGTAGCGGAGGGTCCCGCGGTCGGTCGTCAGTTCCCTCGCCGTGTTCTCATAGGTCGATTCCGTCGCCATGGGACCAGACTTCCAGTGACCCACCTCACGGACCGCACGCGCTCCCGATCACCGGGACGTCCTGTCCACCCGAGGTGCGGTCGGTTGCCCGAGCGGGTGGCGAGCCGTCCGTCGATCTTGTCCAGGTACACGCAGTCGCCGCAGTCGAGCACGGGCAGGTGCGCGACCCTCCGGGTGGTCATGTGGAGTTCGTGGAGGAGTGGGCGGTGGATCAGCGGTTCAGCAGCGCCCGCATCGCCGCCGCGGCTCCGCGCACGAGTTCGTCGCGCGGGAATCCGCTGCGCCTGATCGCGGTCTCGTAGTTTCCCCCCGCGACCCACACCGGGCCGTCCGCGAGGTGTTCGAGGCCCTCACGTGCGACGTCCTCCGGTTCGGCGACACGTATGCCGGGGATGTCGAAGTTCAGTCCCGCGCGCACCATCGCCGGGGTGCGGGTGACCCCGAGAACGAGTTCGACGACGTGCACTCCGTGCGGAGCGAGTTCGAGCCAGAGACTCTCTGCGAAGACACGGCTGAACGCCTTCGACGCGGCGTAGATGCTCTGCTGTTCGGCGCCCATGTAACCGGAGAGGGAGCCGAGCAGCATGATGCCGCCGCGGCCGCGTTCCTTCATCGGTCCCCCGAACAGATGTGACAGTTCGATCTGCCGGTGGACGTTGAGGTCGATGACCCCGCGGAAGCCGTCGAGGTCGCCGGTGACGAACTCGTGGCCGTAGCTGTTCGCACCGGCGTTGAAGACGAACAGGCCGACCTCGATGTCCTCCGTCGCCCTGCGGATCTGCTCCACGGCATCGTCGGCGAGCAGATCCAGTGCGAGGATGCGCACCTGCACACCGTTGCTCCGCGCCTTGTCCGCCGTCTCCTCGAGGGGTCCGGGCTTACGGGCGATGAGCACGAGATCGAAACCCGCGCGGCTCAGTTCGTCGGCGAAAGCTGCACCGACGCCTTCGGAGCCGCCGGCGATGACGGCCCACGGTCCGTACTGCGAGCGATCCAGGTCGAGGGGCTCGGTCATGTCTGGTTCCTTCGGGAAGTGGTCGGAAACGGAAGAGGTCACGGCACGATGGGGGCGCGGATCGGAGTGTCGTCGAAGGCATCGAGGACACCCGAGATCGTGTCCCTCTCGAATCGAACTCGAAGCGGTCCGTCGTCGCCGACGGGGCGTCCACGACATCGACGTAGACCTGCTCGTGCCAGCGACGCAGCTGGTAGACGGGCCCGTCCTCCTCGCACGGGAAGGGGTTGTCGATGCGGATCTCGTTCCGCCGGATCACTGGCCGAGACATTCCGGGGCGGTCACCCGACCCGGGCGGATTCCGCGGCCGGCAGCAGCGCCGTCCGGTCGTTGGCGACGAACTCCTGCTCGATGCGCGCCCGGGTCTCGTCGTCGAGCAGGACGTACTCCGGCGTCCGTCCGACACGCACGTAGACGGGATCGGTGGTGTTCCACGCGACCGCCCGCAGGGGCGCCTTGTTCACCTTGTTGCTGCCCGTCAGGGGGATCCGCTCGGTGAGACGGACGAAACGGGGCCACCACTTGTCACCCATGTCGGGTTGCTCGGTGAGGAACGCGCCGAACGCCGCGAGATCGAACTCCGCCCCGTCCTCGAGTTCGAGGGCGCACATGACCTGGTCCCCGGTCGTCGGGTCGGGTACCGCGAAGACCGGGGCGGACAGGATGCCGGGCATGCGGAGGAGGATGCGTTCGACGGCGGTGGCGGAGAAGTTCTCGCTGTCCACGCGGAGCCAGTCGGCGGACCTGCCCGCGAAGTAGAAGAAGCCGTTCCCGTCGCGGTAGCCGAGATCGCCCGACCAGAAATCCTCCCCCTTGATGCGATCGGCCATCGCCTCGGGGTTCTTGTAGTAGCCCTCGAAAGTGTGCGCGGCACCGCACGCGACGATCTGGCCGACGGCGGCACTGTCGATCAGACGGCCCGACTCGTCGAAACGGGCCCGGGGGCATTCCTGCCCCGTCTCCTCGTCGAGGATGCGGACGTCGACGCCGCCGACGGCGACTCCCAGCGATCCGGGCGGTGTGTCGGGGGTGCGGTTGATCCGGAAGACGCCCTCGCTCATGCCGTATCCTTCCACGACCGTGCAGCCGAAGCGTTCGGAGAACCGGGCCACATCGGTCTCGGAGGCCTCGGTGCCGAACGCCAGCTCCAGGGTGCTCGTGCGGTCGCGCGGATCCTCCGGCCTGTCGAGGACGTACGAGAGCGCCCGGCCGACGTAGTTGACGAAGGTCGCACCGTGACGGTGGATGTCCTCGGAGAAACGGCTCGCGGAGAACGTGCGGGTCAGGCAGACGGTCGCTCCCACCCGCACGGCCGTGCCGAGGTTGAGCATGACGGCGTTGCCGTGGAACAGCGGCATGCACAGATAGGTGACCGAATCCTGGCGCATCCGAACATGTTCGGTGAGTGGACCGAGCAGACGCGCCAGGCGTCCCTGGCTCACGATCACGGCCTTCGGGGCGCCGGTGGAACCCGAGCTGAACAGCAGCAGCGCGATGTCGTCCGGGGACGGGATCGTCGCCGGCAGGGCCGCACCGCGGAACGGTGCCAGAAACTCCTCGTACCGCGGGTCGTCGATGTCGAGGATGCGGTCGGCGGGCAGACCGTGGTCCGTGCCCTCGAGAAGATGGGCGAGCCGGGATTCGGTGATCACCAGATCGATATCGGTGTGCCGGATGTCCCGGGCGACCTCCGGGCCGCTACGGCTGGCGTTGATCCCGACGACGGCGGTTCCCGCGAGCGCACCCGCACCGATCCAGAACACGAAGTCCGGGACGTTCTCGAGCAGCACCCCGACGTGCCGCTGCCGGTCGGCGGGGGCCGGCACGGTGGCCACGATCGCGGCGGCACGGTCCGCGCTCTCCTGCACCACCTCTCCCCAGGTCCACTGCCGGTCGTCGAAACGCAACCCCGCCTTCGGATCGCCGTGACGGGCACGCACCACTTCGGCGAACGTGTCCAACTCTTTCCTCCGGGCAGTTGTGCGGATCAGACGAATGCGGCGTGGCCACCGGACAGGACGGCGCCGGCCTCCGTGACGACGTCGAACCGGGCATCCCTCATGTCCCCCCACGCCCGCACCTGCGCCGTGTCGCCGGGGAAGACGGGTGCCGCGAAGCGTCCCTCCAGTCTCCGCAGGTCGGCAGGGTGGGCTCCGAGCATCTCCGCGAGCGGCAACGTCGTGGCCGCCAGCGTGCACAACCCGTGCAGAATGGGGCGGGGCTGCCCGATGCGGGCGGCTGCGGCGGGATCGATGTGGATGTGGTGCCGATCGCCGGTGAGACGGTAGAGCGCGGCCTGGTCGGGGCGGGTGACGAGGGTGCCGACCGCATCGGCCTCCCCCTCCGGCGCAGCCGGCGTCGAGGGCCCCCGCTCGCCGCCGAATCCTCCCGAGCCCGGGGCGAACAACGACCAGGTCGCCACGAAGAAGTCGCTCTCGACGACGACCTCGAAGACCGCCGCCCGCCCCTTGTCCCAGACCTCCCCGACCCGCGCGGACATGGTGATCTCGCCGGACCGCGGCAAGGGTCTCAGCACCTCGAGACTCTGGGAGCCGTGCAGCGCGGTGCTCGTGTCGAATGCGCCGAGCGCGCCGAGCGCGTCGGGCGCCCACTGGGCCAGGGTCAGGGCGAAGGTCGGCAGCACCCGCAAACGGTCCTCGAACACGAGGTCGAGGTCCGTCGCCCCGGCCCCCACGGCGAGTGCGTACAGGATCGCGTCGCGTTCGTCGTAGCCGATCGTGCGGGTGTCCAGCTCGCGGCCGCGCCACTGCGCGGACGACGGTGATGTCGTTACGGTCATTCGGATCGAGGTCCTTTCTCGGGTACGGGGTCCTGCGGTTCGCCCTCTCGTCGGAGCCGTCCTCCACGGAGGTCGAACAGCGCCTGCGCGAGCGTCTTCCATTCGGCACGCACGCGATGGTCGACAGCTGCACCATCGCCGAGTGCAGCACGTCGATCGCGTTGGTCTCGGCCGTGGAACTCGAGCAGTATCCGGGCACGGGGCCGGCGCGACACGCGAGGTCACCGGTGGACCCACCGGTGGTCCACTGCCGGGTCCCCCGCGGGCGAACCGTTCCGATCCGCCCGCGGGTCGTCCGGGTCAGCTCAGGCGTTCGATCACCATCGCCATGCCCTGGCCGCCACCGACGCACATCGTCTCGACACCGAACTGCTTGTCGTGGGTGCGCAGGTTGTTGATCAGGGTCGCGGTGATGCGGGCGCCGGTCATGCCGAAGGGATGACCGAGGGCGATCGCACCGCCGGAGACGTTGAGCTTGTCCTCGTCGATGCCCAGCTCCCGTGCCGAACCGAGCACCTGCACCGCGAAGGCCTCGTTGATCTCGAACAGGTCGATGTCGTCGATGCCGAGGTTCGCGTTCGCCAGGGCCTTGCGGGTGGCCTCGATCGGGCCCAGGCCCATGATCTCCGGCGACAGCCCCGACACGCCGGTGGAGACGATGCGCGCGAGCGGGGTCAGGCCCAGTTCCTTCGCCTTCGTGTCCGACATGATCACCAGCGCGGCGGCGCCGTCGTTGAGCGGGCAGGCGTTGCCGGCGGTGACGGTGCCGTCCGGCCGGAAGACCGGCTTCAGCCGGCTGACGGCCTCGTAGGTGGTGCCCGGGCGGGGGCCGTCGTCGGTGGACACGACGGTGCCGTCCGGCAGGGTCACCGGGCTGATCTCCCGCTCGAAGAACCCGCTCTCGATGGCTTCCTCGGCGCGGTTGTGCGAGCGCACCCCCCAGTGGTCCTGGTCCTCGCGGGAGATCCCGGTGTAGGAAGCGACGTTCTCGGCGGTCTGCCCCATCGCGACGTAGACGTCGGGCAGCAGGCCCTCGCTGCGCGGGTCGGTCCAGGCGGTGCCGCCCTCGGCGAGCTTCGCGCTGCGGGCCTGCGCGGCGTCGAACAGGGGGTTCTTGGTGTCGGGCAGGCCGTCGGCGTTGCCGGTGACGAAGCTCGAGACCGACTCGACGCCGGCGGAGACGAACACGTCGCCCTCGCCGGCCTTGATCGCGTGGAGGGCCATGCGGGTGGTCTGCAGCGACGACGAGCAATAGCGGTTGACGGTCACGCCGGGCAGGAAGTCGTAGCCGAGCTGGACGGCGACGACGCGGGCGATGTTGAAGCCGGACTGTCCGGCGGGCTGGCCGCAGCCGAGCATCAGGTCGTCGATGTCGGTGGGGTCGAGCTCGGGGACCTTCGCCAGGGCCGCGGCGACCATCTTCGTCGCCAGGTCGTCGGGGCGGATGGAGGCGAGCGATCCCTTGCGGGCGCGGCCGATCGGGGACCGCGCTGCGGACACGATCACTGCTTCTGGCATGTCTTCTCCTCGGGGGTCGGGGGTGCTGCGCGAATCCGCGCGGTCGCCGGGCCTGGGTCCGGCGACGATCCTGTGCTAACTTACCAAGCAATCGCTTGGTTCGGTACAGACGTTAGGAACATGCCATGGGCATCACCTCGACCTCCGACAGCGCCGGTATCACCACGGTCACCGTCGACTTCCCTCCCGTGAACGCCCTGCCCTCGCAGGCCTGGTTCGACCTCGCCGAGGCGATCACCACGGCCGGACACGACATGGAGACTCACGTGGTGATCCTGCGAGCGGAGGGCCGCGGCTTCAACGCGGGCGTGGACATCAAGGAAATGCAGGCCACCGAAGGGTTCGACGCCCTCATCGCCGCCAACCACGGCTGCGCCGCCGCATTCTCCGCCGTCTACGACTGCGAGGTCCCCGTCGTCGTGGCCGTCAACGGCTTCTGCGTCGGCGGCGGCATCGGCCTCGTCGGCAACGCCGACGTCATCGTCGCCTCCGACGACGCGGTCTTCGGTCTGCCCGAGGTCGACCGCGGGGCACTCGGCGCCGCAACGCATCTCGCGCGGCTCGTGCCGCAGCACATGATGCGCACCCTCTACTACACGGCGCAGAACGTCACCGCCCAGCAGCTCGAGAGCTTCGGGTCCGTCTACAAGGTCGTCCCGCGCGACCGGCTGGACGCGGCGGCACGCGAGGTCGCCGAGATGATCGCGGCCAAGGACACCCGGGTGATCCGGCGCGCCAAGGAGGCCATCAACCGCATCGATCCGGTCGACGTGAAGACGAGCTACCGCCTCGAGCAGGGCTTCACCTTCGAGCTGAACCTCGCCGGCATCGCCGACGAGCACCGCGACGAGTTCGTCGCGACCGGTAAACCGCGCAGCAATCGCTGACGCATCCACCTCCACAGGAGTTCGAAACACCATGCGTGACAAGAGAATGTCGCTCGATGACGTAGTCGGCGAGCTGCGCAGCGGGATGACCATCGGTCTCGGTGGCTGGGGGTCGCGCCGCAAGCCCATGGCCTTCGTCCGCGCCATCCTGCGCTCGGACCTGAAGGATCTGACCGTCGTCACCTACGGCGGTCCCGATCTCGGCCTGCTGTGCTCCGCCGGCAAGGTGAAGAAGGCCTACTACGGCTTCGTCTCCCTCGACTCGGCACCGTTCTACGATCCCTGGTTCGCCAAGGCCCGCACGGGCGGCGAGATCGTCGCCCGCGAGATGGACGAGGGCATGGTCAAGTGCGGTCTCGAAGCCGCCGCCGCCCGCCTGCCCTTCCTGCCCATCCGGGCCGGTCTGGGTTCGGCCGTGGTCGACTTCTGGGAGGGCGAGCTGAAGACCGTCACCTCCCCCTATCCCGGCCCGGCCGGCACCGAGACCCTCATCGCGATGCCGGCCCTGAACCTCGACGCGGCGTTCGTGCACCTCAACATCGGCGACAAGCACGGCAACGCCGGTTACCAGGGTGTCGACCCGTACTTCGACGACCTGTACTGCATGGCCGCCGAGCGGCGCTACCTCTCGGTCGAGAAGATCGTCGAGACCGAGCAGCTCGTGAAAGAGATTCCGCTGCAGCAGCTCCTGCTCAACCGCATGGTGGTCGACGGTGTGGTCGAAGCCCCGAACGGCGCCCACTTCACCCTCGCCGGCGACAGCTACGGGCGGGACGAGAAGTTCCAGCGCCACTACGTCGAGTCCGCCAAGGATCCCGAGTCCTGGAAGGCATTCGTCGATCGCTTCCTGTCCGGCAGCGAGGACGACTACCAGGCCGAGGTCCGGAAGTTCGCACAGGAGCAGGCATGACCACCACCGACACCGTGACCCGCGCCGAGTACTGCGCGATCGCCTGCGCGGAGATCTTCTCCGGCGCCGGCGAGATCATGGCCAGCCCGATGGCGACGCTGCCGCTCATCGGCGCGCGCCTGGCCCGGCTCACCACCGAACCCGACCTGCTCATCACCGACGGCGAGGCCCTGATCCTCGCCGACACCCCCGCGATCGGCGCGAAGGGTGCGATCGAAGGGTGGATGCCCTTCCGCAAGGTCTTCGACGTCGTCGCCTCCGGGCGCCGCCACGTGGTGATGGGCGCCAACCAGATCGACCGCCACGGCAACCAGAACCTCTCGGCCTTCGGCCCGCTGCAGAAACCGACCCGGCAGATGTTCGGCGTGCGCGGCGCTCCCGGCAACACGATCAACCACGCGACCAGCTACTGGGTCGGCAAGCACTCCCCGCGCGTGTTCGTCGAGCGGGTCGACGTCGTGTCGGGTGTCGGCTACGACAAGGTCGACCCCGACAACCCGGCGTTCCGGTTCCTTCACATCGCACGGGTGGTCACCAATCTCGGTGTCTTCGACTTCGGCGGCCCCGGCCACACCTTCCGGGCGCTGACCCTGCATCCGGGCGTCGCACCCGAGACCGTCGCGGAGAACACCTCCTTCGAGGTCGCCGGTCTCGACGAGGCCGGTGTCACCCGGGAGCCCACCGCGGAGGAGCTGCGACTGATCCGCGAGGTGATCGACCCGAAGGGCCTGCGCGATCGCGAGGTCGCGCTGTGACGGTCCTGCGCACCGCCCTCACCGATCTCGTCGGTATCGAGCACCCCATCGTCCAGACAGGCATGGGCTGGGTGTCGGGACCCCGCCTGACCGCCGCGACGTCGAATGCCGGTGGCCTGGGCATCCTCGCGTCGGCGACGATGACCTATCCCGAACTCGAAGCGGCGGTCGTGAAGACGAAGTCGCTCACCGACAAGCCGTTCGGCGTCAACATCCGGGCCGATGCCTCCGACGCCGGCGAGCGCATCGACCTGCTGATCCGCGAGAAGGTGAAAGTCGCGTCGTTCGCGCTCGCACCGAAGAAGGAACTGATCGCGAAGCTCAAGGACCACGGCATCGTCGTGATCCCGTCGATCGGGGCCGCGAAGCACGCGGTGAAGGTCGCCTCGTGGGGCGCCGACGCGGTGATCGTGCAGGGCGGCGAGGGCGGTGGCCACACCGGTCCCGTCGCGACGACCCTGTTGCTGCCGAGCGTTCTCGACGCCGTCGACATCCCGGTCGTCGCCGCCGGTGGTTTCTTCGACGGGCGGGGTCTGGCCGCCGCGCTGTCCTACGGTGCCGCCGGCATCGCGATGGGCACGCGTTTCCTGCTCACCAGCGACAGTGCGGTCCCGGATTCCGTGAAACAGCAGTATCTTTCGCGGGGACTGCAGGACACCACGGTGTCACTCAAGGTCGACGGCATGCCGCACCGGGTGCTCAACACCGATCTGGTGAACAGCCTGGAGAAGTCCGGCTACGTCCCCGGGCTGATCGCGGCGGCGCGGAACGCGGCGAAGTTCCGGTCCATGACGGGCATGAAGTGGTCGACGCTGATCAAGGACGGTCTCGCGATGAAGAAGGCGAGCGACCGCACCTGGCTGCAGATCATCATGGCCGCCAACACCCCGATGCTCCTCAAAGCCGGTCTCGTGGAGGGCAACACCGAGGCCGGGGTGCTGGCCTCCGGCCAGGTCGTGGGCATGCTCGACGACCTGCCGAGCTGCCAGGAGCTGATCGACCGCATCATGGCCGAGGCCGTGGAGCGTCTCGACGCCCTCGCCGCCCTGCGTCAGGAGGGTCGCCCGGCCGCCTGATCCCGGCCGCTCCGTCGACCCCGCACATCCGCTCACCGATTCGTCGTCCGCTACAGCGATTTCCGCAACGGATGGACAGGAGGCGAACGGATGTGCGGGGTCGACCGGTTTCGGTCGTTGACGGATCCGTCGACCTCGCGTTAACGTGCGCACAACTGTTACCGCAGGCATGGGGGCCCGGTGAGATCACGCACGGTCGCATTCGTCGTGGCGGCAATGGCCGCCTGCACCATCACGTCCACCGGACCTGCCGTCGCCGATCCGACCGGTGGAGCCGCCGGCGTCACGTGGGAGAACACCGTCGACGCGCCCGATCTCTATCCGAACACCGCGGTGGAGTGGGACGTTCCCATCACCCTCAGCGACGGCACGGTCCTCCGCGCCAACGTCTTCCGCCCTGCCCACGCCGACGGCACCCCGATCGACGAACCCACGCCGGTCGTCCTCGGCCTCACCCCGTACACCAAGCTGCTGTCGACGCTGGCGTCCGTCGCGATGGAGGATCCGCAGTTCGCCCCGCTCGTGGACGATCTCGGATCCGTCCTGAACTTCGGCGCCCCCTTCGACGGGATCACCGAACTCGCCGCACCCGCGGCACAACTCGGCCGTGCCTTCGGACTGAGCCGCGAGCTCGTGCAGAACGGCTACACGCAGGTGATCGTCGACGTGCGCGGCACCGGTTTCTCCCACGGGCAGTGGGACGTCCTCGGCCCGCGCGAGCAACAGGACACCCTGGAGGTCATCGACTGGGCGTCGAAGCAGCCGTGGTCGAACGGGCGCGTCGGCACGACCGGCGTGTCCTATTCGGCGATCAACCAGATCCAGGCCGCCGGGCACCGGCCGCCCGCGCTCGAGGCGATCTTCGCCGTCGAACCCGGCAACGACCTGCTGCGCGACATCGTCGGTACCGGCGGTGCGCTCGGGGTGGGGTTCATGCCCGCCTGGCTCGCACTCGTCAACGGCCTCAAGTGGGTGCCCGACGTGGAGGCGCTGATCCAGGGGCGCTTCGACGCTCAGTGGTTGCGCGACCGGTTCGCCGACCCCGCCACGAAGCTCCCCGAACTGTTCGAGGCCCTCACCGCGCCGACCGTCGACGGGGTGTCGCCGAACGCCCTCGAGGTCGCGCAGGACGGGCCGTTCTACCAGGAGCGGCAGGCCGACCTCGAGTCGATCGAGGTGCCCTCCTTCGTGCTCGGGGGCTGGCACGACATCTTCGCCAACAGCGAACCCGAGATCTACAACCGCATCCCGGTCGCACCCGGCCGCAAACAGCTGCTGATGGGCGACGGTTACCACGCGGTCCTCGGCACCGGTTTCGGCACACCGGGGCACCCGCCGAACCTCGAGGCGCTGCAACGCGCCTGGTTCGACCGCTGGCTCAAGGACATCGACAACGGCATCGACGAGTACGGTCCGGTGACCCTGCTGCAGCAGGGGGGCGGCTGGGTCACCACCGATGAGTTCCCGCGCAGCAATGTCGATCACGAGAAGCTGTTCCTGTCGCCGGCTCCGAGCGGCACGGCCGGGCACGCGGTCCACGACGGCACGCTCGCCACATCTGCGCCGGACACCGCGCAGCGCCTCACCGTCGCTCCGGGCCTGCGCGGAGTGTGCTCCCGGGAGTCGGCGCAGGGCACCGCAGGGATCACGGTGCTGCTCGGTGCCGGGTGCACGAAGGACGCCCGGTTCAACGAGGCCGAGGGCCTCACCTTCACCGGTGCGCCGGTCACGGAACCGACGGTGTTGTCGGGCCCGGTCAACATCCACCTCGAGACCGTCCTCGACGCCACCGACGGCTTCTGGTCGGTCTCGGTGAACGACGTCGCCCCGGACGGTCGCTCCACCGTCCTGACGACCGGGTCGCTCGTCGCGTCGCTGCGCGCGATCGACGATTCGAAGAGCACCTTCACCGCCGACGGCGACTACGCGGAGGCCTACCCGGTCCTGACGCTCGAGTCCCGGCAGCCCGTCGTGCCCGGGCAGCCGGTGTCCCTGGACATCAGCACCCTGCCCACCGAGGCCGTGCTGCAGCCGGGGCACCGCCTCCGGGTGGACGTCTACGCGGCGAGCGTGCCGCGGTCGCTGCCGCTCGGCCCGATGCTGAACGAGAGCGGGCTGCGGCCGCAGCATCTCGAGCTGAACCCGGCGTCACCGAGCTTCGTGACGCTGCCGGTCGTGCGGTAGCAGCCGTCACCGTCGCTTCGGCGGGGTCGCGTCGGCCGCGCCCGCACCGAAGTTCGGTGTCCTGGGAGACGACATCCGGGTGATCGGCGGCACCGTGGTGACCATCGGCTGGTACGACGCGATCGTCCCCTTCTACCACGAGCGGCCCGTCGCGATCCGCGGCGAGCAGTTCCCGGCACGCCTGCTCGCAGCGGTGGCAGGGCGGGGTCGATGCGGCCGAGGTCCTGCGGGCAGCTCTCGAGCCTGCGGGCGGTGCATCCGGATCTCCTTCTCGGTTCGGTACCGGCGGCCGGTGTCAGCAACACCGGCTGCCGGGATTCGTCTCCGCCGCGGCGTGCCGCTCCCGCCAGTAGTCGCGTTCGCTGAGCGGCGGGTGGTCGGGATGCAGCCGGCGGTGCACCTCGACGTAACGCGCGTAGTCGTGGTCGCCCATCAGCGCCCCGACCCACCACCACGCGCGGCGCAGCACCGCCTTCACGACAGGTCCTCCTCCCGATGCTCGACGAGGGCGTGCGCGGCGCCCGGTGCGCGGACCTTGCCCGACGCGATCAGTTCGTCCCACTGCTGCTGCAGTTCCCGTTCCACCGGGGTGGGCACGAAACCGGCCGGAGCGAAGATCTTCGACGGCACCGCCGGGGTCTCGGTGGTGGGCATGCCTCCGGCGCGGATCGATCTGATGCACACCATCACCCCGGTCACGAAGACGATCAGGACGAGACCGGCGAACACGATCGACAGCGTGCCCTGGATGAAGGTGTTGCGGATGACGGCGTCGATCTCGTCGGGGGTCTTCGCCGACCCGAAGGTCGTCGCGCCGGAGTTCTTCGCGTCGACGAAGGCACGGTGCTGCGCCCAGTAACCGACCGCGCGGTCGCCGGAGAAGATCTTCTGCCAGGACGCCGTCATCGTGACGGTCAGATCCCACAGCAGCGGCACGCCGGGGATCCAGGCCCACTTCACCAGTCCCTTCTTGACGACGATCGTGAGCACGACGGTCAGGGCGATCGCCGCGAGCAACTGGTTGGCGATGCCGAACAGCGGGAACAGGGTGTTGATGCCGCCCAGCGGATCGGTCACTCCCATCAGCAGGATCCCGCCCCACGCGGCGACCACGACGAGCGAGCAGAACCAGGCACCCGGGCGCCAGGACGGATCCTTGAAGCGCTGCGCGGGTCCGCCGAGGTTGCCGAGCGAGTCCGAGAGCATGAACCGGGCGACGCGCGTGCCGGCGTCGACGGTGGTGAGGATGAACAGCGCCTCGAACATGATCGCGAAGTGGTACCAGAACGACTTGAGACTGTCGCCACCGAACAGGTCGCTGAGCACCTGTGACATGCCGAACGCCAGGGTCGGGGCGCCACCGGTGCGGGAGATGATCGACTCCTCCCCCACCCCCTCCGCGGCGGCGGCGATCTGTTCCGGCGTGATGTCCGGTGAGCCGAGACCGAGTCCGTTGACGTAGGCGGCGGCGGTCTCGGGGGTGCCGCCGGTGAGGGCGGCCGGTGCGTTGAGCGTGAAGTACAGGTGCTGGTCGATGATGCACGCGGTGACCAGCGCCATGATCGCGACGAACGACTCGGTGAGCATGCCTCCGTAGCCGATGAGCCGGATCTGCTTCTCCTTCTCGATCAGCTTCGGGGTGGTGCCCGAGGAGATCAGCGCGTGAAAGCCGGAGAGGGCGCCGCACGCGATGGTGATGAACAGGAACGGGAACAGCGAGCCGGCGAAGGCCGGGCCGTTGCCCTCGATCGCGAAGGAGGTGACGTCGGGCATCTCCAGGACGGGACGCGCGACGAGGATGCCGATGGCCAGCAACGCGATGGTGCCGACCTTCATGAAGGTCGACAGATAGTCGCGCGGGGCGAGCAGCAGCCATACCGGCAGCACCGACGCGGCGAAACCGTAGGCGATCATCAGCCACGAGATCGTCACCGGCGACAGCGTGAACCAGTCGGCACCCCAATCGGTCTCGGCGACCCATCCACCGGCGACGATCGCGGTGACCAGCAGGACCACACCGATGAGCGAGACCTCCGCGACCTTGCCGGGACGCAGGTACCGGAGATAGACACCCATGAACAGGGCGATGGGGATCGTCATCGCGATGGAGAACAGGCCCCACGGGCTCTCGGCGAGCGCGTTCACGACCACCAGCGCCAGCACCGCGATGAGGATGATCATGATGACGAGCACCGCGATGATCGCGGCGACACCGCCGATGGGCCCGAGTTCCTCGCGGGCCATCTGACCCAGGCTGCGGCCGCGGCGGCGCGAGGAGATCCACAGGACGAGGAAGTCCTGGACCGCACCGGCGAAGACGACGCCGACGACGATCCAGATCGTGCCGGGCAGATAACCCATCTGGGCGGCGAGGACCGGGCCGACGAGTGGGCCGGCACCCGCGATGGCGGCGAAGTGGTGGCCGAACAGGACGCGGCGGTCCGTCGGCATGTAGTCCTTGCCGTTCTCGAGTTCCTCCGCGGGGGTCGCCCTGTCGTCGCGGGGCTGCACGATCTTGCGTTCGATGAATTTCGCGTAGAGGCGATAACCCACGAGGTAGGTGCACACGGCGGCGATGACGAACCAGACCGCGTTGATCTCCTCGCCGCGCACCAGCGCGATCATCGCCCACGCGACCGCGCCGAGGACGGCGAGCACCACGAGGACGATGCGCGCCGTCGGCGACATGGGGGTCCGGTCGACGACGCCGACGGGCGGCAGGCCGGGATCGGTCCGGAGGTACTCGACCTCGTTGTTCTGCGGCGCCGGGTCAACGGCCATCTCGGCTCCTCACCAGCTCGCCGCGGGTCCGCGGTGGTCGCGACGGGCCTCGAACGTGCTCGAATCT
This sequence comes from Rhodococcus sp. Z13, assembly GCF_025837095.1. Taxonomy (NCBI): domain Bacteria; kingdom Bacillati; phylum Actinomycetota; class Actinomycetes; order Mycobacteriales; family Nocardiaceae; genus Rhodococcus; species Rhodococcus sacchari. The sequence continues at coordinate 520,899 of NZ_CP107551.1, read as the reverse complement.
CGACCAGCGTCACGCTACCCGCGCGCGTCGGTGGAGGAACCGGAATCGATCATCCGCGCGCTGCGATCCTGGCCTGCACCTCGGGCCGGCGCAGCGGCGGCACCGTCGGCGGTGGCTGTCGGCGGTCGGGAAGCGCCGCGAGCAGTCTCGCGGTCGTCGCGGCGACCTCGGCGACGGCCTGTTCGAAGGGTTCCCGGGTGGCGTCGGAGAGTTTGTGGATCCCGCTGACCTTGCGGACGTACTGGCGGGCGGCCGCCTCGATCTCCTCGTCGGTCGCTGCCGGTTCGAGTCCGCGCAGCTCCGTGATGTTCCGGCACATATCCCGAGGGTAGGCCGACGCAGAAGGTCCACAACCCCGATTACGGGTTCACAACCCCTGCGGTCGTCCTTGGGGGTTGTGAACCTTGCTTCCGGGTTGTGGACCTCCGATGCCCCGAGGCTCAGACGCGTTCGATGATGGTCACGTTCGCGGTGCCGCCACCCTCGCAGATGGTGAGCAGACCGTAGCGGCCGCCGGTGCGCTCGAGCTCGTTGAGCAGCGTCGCCATCAGCTTGGTGCCGGTCGCGCCGAGCGGGTGACCGAGGGCGATCGCGCCGCCGTTGACGTTGACCTTCGACGGGTCGGCGCCGATCTCCTTGATCCAGGCGAGCACGACGGGCGCGAAGGCCTCGTTGATCTCGATGAGGTCGATGTCGTCGATCGTCAGACCGGCCTTCTCGAGGGCGTACTGCGTGGCCGGGATCGGGGCGGTGAGCATGTAGATCGGGTCGTCGCCGCGGGCGCTGAGGTGGTGGATGCGCGCGCGAGGCTTCAGGCCGTACTTCTTCACGGCCTCGTCCGAGGCGAGCAGCACCGCGGAGGCACCGTCGGAGATCTGGCTGGCGACGGCGGCGGTGAGACGACCTCCCTCGACGAGCGACTGCAGCGACGCCATCTTCTCGAGGCTGGTCTCGCGCGGGCCCTCGTCGACGGTGGAGTCGCCGAGCGGGACGATCTCGTTGTCGAAGCGACCCTCGGCGATGGCCGCCTTGGCGCGCTCGTGGCTCTGCAGCGCCCACTTCTCGAGTTCCTCGCGGCTGAGGTCCCACTTCTCGGCGATCATCTCGGCGCCCTTGAACTGCGAGACCTCGTCGTCACCGTAGCGCTCGGTCCACCCCTTCGAGCCACCGAAGGGGGTGTCGAAACCGTACTGTTGTCCGACGATCATGGCCGCGGAGATCGGGATCTGCGACATGTTCTGCACGCCGCCGGCGATGATCAGGTCGGCCGTGTCGCTCAGGATCGCCTGGGCACCGAAGTGCAGGGCCTGCTGGCTCGACCCGCACTGCCGGTCGACGGTCACGCCGGGCACGTGCTGCGGGTAACCGGCGGCGAGCCACGACGTGCGGGCGATGTTGCCGGCCTGACCGCCGATCGCGTCGACACAGCCGAAGACCACGTCGTCGACGTCGGCGGGGTCGATGCCCGTGCGCTCGACGACGGCCTTGATGACGTGCGCGCCGAGATCGGCGGGGTGCACGCCGGACAGGCCGCCGTTCTTCTTGCCGATCGGGGTGCGCACCGCGTCGACGATGTAGGCCTCGGTCATTGCTGCTCCTTAGGTGGAATTCTGGTTCGACAGTCCGTCGAGAACGATGGAGAGGTACTGCTGCGCAACCTGTTCGATGTCGAGCGGGCCCCCGGGTCGGTACCAGCGCACCGCGACCCACACGGTGTCGCGCAGGAAACGGAAGACGAGTTCGACGTCGAGGTCGGAGCGGAACGAACCGTCGGCGATGCCGCGTTCGATCACCCCCACCCACAGGTCGCGGAACTCGGTGTTGAGTTCGCCGATGTACGCGAAGCGTTCACCGGATAGATGCTTGGTCTCGGCCTGGTAGATGGCCACCGCGGCGTGCGACCGGTCGATCGCCTCGTAGGAGGTGGTGACGAGTGCCGCGAGGGTGTCGCGGGACGGCAGCCCGGACGCGACGATCTTGCGGTAGCGGTCGAACAGGTCGTCGAGGAAGCCGCGCAGGATCTCGTCGACCATCGACTCCTTCGAGTCGAAGTGGTGGTAGAGGCTGCCGGAGAGGATGCCCGCCGCATCGGCGATGTCGCGCACGGTCGTGGCCCGCACGCCGCGCGACGCGAACAGGTCGGCTGCGATGTCGAGCAGTTCCGCGCGGCGTCCGGACTTACTGGTGGTGTCGTCGCGAGATGGAGTCATGGCTGACATCCTTCCAAGGCGCCGTGAGGCACCGTCACGCCCGCTGGGAGGAGATCGACACGATCTCTCCGGTCATGTAGGTGGTGTAGTCGCTGGCGAGCATCGCGATGGTCGCGGCGACCTCCCAGACCTCCGCGGCCCGGCCGTAGGCCTCACCGGCGGCGAGATTGTCGAGCAGTTCCTCGCTGGTGACCTTGGCGAGGAAGGGGTGCCGGGCGATGGACGGGGCGACGGCGTTGATGCGCACTCCGTACTCCGCGGCCTCGATGGCCGAGCAGCGGGTCAGCGCCATGACGCCGGCCTTCGCGGCCGCGTAGTGGGCCTGCGAGTGCTGGGCGCGCCAGCCGAGCACCGACGCGTTGTTGACGATCACGCCGTTGTGCTCGACCGAGCGGAAGTAGCGCAGCGCGGCGCGGGTCGCGCGGAAGGTGCTGTTCAGCGTGATGTCGAGGACGCGGTCCCATTCCTCGTCGGTCATGTCGACCACGGGGGTCTCCCCGCCGAGGCCGGCGTTGTTGACGAGCACGTCGATGCGTCCGAGCTGCTCGGCGGCGCCGGCGACGAGGGCGTCGACCTGTTCGGTGGACGACACGTCGCACACGATCGACGCGACCTTCTGTTCCGGGAACTCCGCGGCGAGCTTCTCCGCGGACTCGCCGAGGCGGCGTTCGTGGTAGTCGGAGACGAGCACGTCGGCGCCCTCGAGCAGGGCGCGGCGGGCGGTGGAGAAACCGATGCCGGTCCCCGCCGCCGCGGTGACCACGACCTTCTTGTCGCGGAGCAGGCCGTGGCCGGGGGTCTCGATCGGCGGGGTCGCGAGCGGGGAAACGGGGCGGGTCGAAGTGGTCACGGACGTGCCTCCCGGGGAAGGCCGAGCACGCGCTCGGCAATGATGTTGCGTTGGATCTCGTTGGATCCGCCGTAGATGGTGTCGGCGCGGGTGAACAGGAACAGCCGCTGCCATTCGGCGAGTTCGAGGTGTTCGGGATCGGTGATGTCGGAGGGATTTCCGGCGTGGTCGTGGTCGGGCCCGACGAGCGAGGCCGCGCCCTGGACCTCCATGGCGAGCTGCCCGAGATCGCGGTGCCAGTTGGCCCACAGCAGTTTCGCGACCGAGGCCTGGCCGGGGTCGGCGTCGCCGAGGGTGCGCAGCGCGTGGGCGCGCATGACGCGCAGGCCGATCCGGGCGCGGGCGATGCGTTCGCGGATGTGCGGGTCGTCGAACGCGCCGTTGCTGCGAGCGAGGTCGACGACGCCGTCGAGTTCGCGGGCGAACCCGATCTGCTGACCGAGGGTGGACACGCCGCGTTCGAAGGTCAGCAGGCCCATGGCGACCTTCCAGCCGTCGCCGGGGGCTCCGACGACGAGGTCGGCGTCGGTGACGGCGTCGTCGAAGAAGACCTCGTTGAACTCGGAGGTGCCGGTGAGCTGCTGGATGGGCCGCACCGTCACGCCGGGCTGGTCGAGCGGGACGAGCAGGAAGCTCAGTCCGTGGTGGCGGGTGGAGCCCGGTTCGGTGCGAGCAACCACGAACGCCCACTGCGCGACGTGGGCGAGCGACGTCCAGACCTTCTGGCCGTTGATCACCCACTTGTCGCCGACGAGGCGGGCGGTGGTGGAGACGTTGGCGAGGTCGGAACCGGCGCCCGGCTCCGAGTAGCCCTGTGCCCACAGCTCGGTGACGTTGCGGATCCCCGGCAGGAAACGCTTCTTCTGCTCCTCGGTCCCGAAGGCGATGAGGGTGGGGCCGAGCAGTTCCTCGCCGAGGTGGTTGACGCGCGCGGGCGCGTTCGCCTTGGCGTACTCCTCGTGGAAGATGATGCGCTGACTCATGGTGGCACCGCGGCCGCCGTATTCGGTGGGCCAGCCGATGCAGGTCCAGCCGGAGGCGGCCAGATGGCGGTCCCACGCGAGCCGCTGCTCGAAGAACTCGTGTTCGCTCCCCGGGCCGCCCTTACCTCTGAGCTCGGCGAATTCGCCGGTCAGGTTGTCTTCCAACCACTGACGGACGGTGGCTGCGAACTCTGTGTCGTTCAGGCTCTCGCTCTCGTGCACATCCGTACGATAACCTACCAAGCAATTGCTAGGTAGGGAGCTCTGTGAACACACGACCGAGAACCACACCGGCCGCACTCGCACGTGCCGCCGACACCTGGCCGGACCTGCTCGCGATCGCCGACGGCGACACCCGGCTGACCTTCGCACAACTCCGCGACCACGTCCGCGATTTCGCCGCGGCACTCGTCGCGCGCGGTCTCGACCGTGGGGCACGCGTCGTCGTCTGGTCGCCCAACACCTTCCACTGGGTGATCGCCGCCCTCGGCACGCACTGGGCCGGCGGCGTCGTCGTCCCCCTCAACACCCGCTACACCGGCAGCGAGGCCGCCGACGTCGTCGAGCGCGTCCACCCCGACGCCCTCGTCGTGGTCGGTGAGTTCCTCGGCGCCGACCGCTACGCCGAGCTGCGCAAGGTGGCCCCGGAACTGCCGGTGAAGACGGTCGTGCGGGTCCCGGCGGGCGGGAACGACCCGGCCGTCGAGGGTGTCACCGACTGGGCGGACTTCCTGGTCTCGGCCGGCGACGCCGATCGCGCCGAAGCGGACGCCCGGGCCGCCGCCGTCGCACCCGACGACGTCTCCGACATCCTGTTCACCTCCGGCACCACCGGGCGGAGCAAGGGCGTGCTCAGCGCGCACCGCCAGTGCATCGGGGTGGCGCAGGCGTGGGGCGAGTGCGCGGAACTGACCCCCGACGACAACTATCTGATCATCAACCCGTTCTTCCACAGCTTCGGCTACAAGGCGGGTTTCGTCGCCGCGTTCCTGTTCGGTGCCACCGTGGTCCCGCTCGCGACCTTCGACGTGGAGAAGGTCATGGCGATGGTCGCGGCCGAACGCGTCAGCGTGCTGCCGGGCGCCCCGACGATCTACCAGTCGATCCTCGACCACCCGCGCCGCGGCGACTACGACCTGAGCAATCTGCGCATCGCCGTCACCGGTGCCGCGCCCGTGCCCGTCTCCCTCGTCGAGCGCATGCAGAACGAACTGGACTTCGACGCGGTGCTCACCGCCTACGGGCAGACCGAGGCGGTCGTCGCGACGATGTGCCGCACCGACGACGATCCCGTCACCGTGTCCACCTCGTCCGGTCGCGCCACCGCCGACTTCGAGGTACGGATCGGAGACAGGGGTGAGGTCCTGCTGCGCGGCCCCAACGTCATGCTCGGCTATCTCGATGATCCCGAGGCCACCGCCAAGGCGATCGACGAGGACGGCTGGCTGCACACCGGCGACGTCGGAACCCTCGACGAGCGCGGCTATCTCGACATCACCGACCGGCTCAAGGACATGTACATCAGCGGTGGGTTCAACGTCTATCCCGCCGAGATCGAGGCCGCCCTGCTGCGGTTGCCGGGGGTGCACGAGGTCGCGGTGATCGGTGTCCCCGACGAGCGCATGGGCGAGGTGGGGCGCGCCTACGTCGTCCCCCTCGAGGGCCACCCGCTCACCGAGGACGAGGTGATCACGTTCGCGAAGGAGAAACTCGCCAACTTCAAGGTGCCGCGCTCGGTCCGGTTCGTCGACGCGCTGCCCCGAAACCCGTCCGGCAAGGTACTGAAGAACGTTCTGCGTGAGGAGAAGTCATGACCGTCCCGTTCGAACCCGACGTCGTCACCTACGAGGTGCGCGACGGCGTCGCGATCGTCACCCTCAACCGACCGGATTACCGCAACGCCCAGAACTCGGTCATGACCTACGCCCTCGACGCGGCCTTCGAGCGGGCGGTGGAGGACGACGAGGTCAAGGTGATCGTGCTGGCCGGCAACGGCAAGCACTTCTCCGCGGGCCACGATCTGGGCACCCCCGGCCGCGACCACCACGTCCACTACGAGAACAAGGCCGTGATGTGGTGGGACCACATCGACAAGCCGGGCGGCGACCAGCGGTACGCCCGTGAGATGGAGGTGTATCTGGGGATGTGCCGTCGCTGGCGCGAGATCCCCAAGCCCACCATCGCGTCGGTGCAGGGAGCCTGCATCGCCGGCGGCCTGATGCTGGCCTGGGTGTGCGACCTGATCGTGGCCTCCGAGGACGCCTTCTTCTCCGATCCCGTGGTGCGCATGGGCATTCCGGGTGTCGAGTACTTCGCACACCCGTGGGTTCTCGGTACGCGCTTCGCGAAGGAGATCCTCTACACCGGTGACCGTTTCACCGCGCAGCGCGCCTACGAGGTGGGCATGGTCAACCGGGTGGTGCCGCGCGAGAAGCTCGAGGAGGAGACCCTGTCGCTGGCCGCGCGCATCGCGGAGATGCCGCGCTTCGGTCTCGCCCTCACCAAGCGGGCCGTGAACCAGTGCGAGGACCAGATGGGCATGCGCAACGGCATGGATTCGGTGTTCGGTCTGCACCACTTCGCGCACGCCCACAACGCCGAGGTGGGTACCGACTCGCTGGGCGGCATGAATGCCAAGTCGATGGCTGCGAGCGCCCGTCCGGTGGAAGGAGCGAAGTAGTGGATCTGCAGCTCGACGACGCCACCCTCGCGTTCCGCGACGAGGTGCGTGCCTTCCTCGCCGAGAACGTGCCGAGGACCCCGCTGAAGTCGATGGACACCCCCGAGGGCTTCGAGGAGCACCGTCAGTGGGAACGAACCCTCGCCGACGCCCGCCTGTCGGTGGTCTCGTGGCCCGAGGAGTTCGGCGGCCGCAACGCGACCCTCGAGCAGTGGGTCGTCTTCGAGGAGGAGTACTACCGCGCCGGTGCGCCCGGCCGGGTGAGCCAGAACGGCATCTTCCTGCTCGCCCCCACCCTGTTCGAGCACGCCCACCCGGAGCAGCTCGCCCGCATCATGCCGCGCATGGCCCGCGCCGACGACATCTGGGCGCAGGCCTGGTCGGAACCCGAGTCCGGATCCGACCTCGCGTCGCTGCGCTCGACCGCGAAGAAGGTCGACGGCGGCTGGCTGCTCAACGGCCAGAAGACGTGGAGCTCGCGCGCGTCCTACGCCGACATGGGCTTCGGTCTGTTCCGCTCCGATCCGGAGGCCGAGCGGCACAAGGGCATCACCTACTTCATGTTCGACCTGCGGGCCGAAGGCGTCACCGTGCGGCCCATCCCGCAGCTCGACGGCGAACCGGGCTTCGCGGAGATCTTCCTCGAGGACGTGTTCGTACCCGACGATCCCGGGAATCCGGGTGAGTCGGCCGTGATCGGTGCGGTGAACCAGGGCTGGCGGGTCGCGATGAGCACCGCCTCCAACGAGCGCGGTCTGTCGCTGCGCTCCCCCGGCCGCTTCCTGGCCACCGCCGACCGACTGCTCGGCGCCTACCGCGAGTCCGACCGGTACGGCGACACCGCTGTGCGCAACCGCGTCGCCGACGCGTGGATCGGCGCCCGCGCATACGAGCTGTCGACCTGGGCGACCGTCACCCGCCTGGCCGCCGGCGGGCAGCTGGGCGCCGAGTCGTCGATCAACAAGGTGTTCTGGTCGGAATGGGACATCGCCGCCCACGAGACCGCGCTGGACCTGCAGGGTCCGGATGCCGAGCTGACCGATCGCTGGACCGACGGCTACCTGTTCTCGCTGTCGGGCCCGATCTACGCCGGTACCAACGAAATCCAGAAGAACGTCATCGCCGAGCGGCTGCTCGGCCTCCCGAGGGGTGATCGATGAGATTCGCACTCGACGAGTCCCACGAGGACTTCGCGTCCAGTATCGACGCCCTGCTGACGAAGGCGGACATGCCCGCCGTGATCCGCGCCTGGAACGGCGGGGACACCGCACCGGGTGTGCAGGTGTGGCAGCGGCTCGCCGAGACCGGCGTCAACGGTCTGCTCGTCCCGGAGGACCACGACGGTCTCGGTGCCGACGCCGTCGACCTCGTCGTCGCCATCGAGCAGCTCGGCCGGCACGCGGTTCCCGGACCGGTGGTCGAAACCGTCGCGGTGGCACCGGTTCTGCTCGCCACTGTCGCACCGGAGCGGCTCGGTCCGGTGGCGGCGGGATCACTCGCGACCGTGGCGCTGCTCCCCCACGTGCCGTACGCGGTCGACGCACACGTCGCCGATCTGGTGCTGCACGCCGTCGACGGCACCGTCTCGCTGGGTACCGTCGGCGAGGTCCGCGAGTCGGTGGACCGGTCACGCAGGCTCACCTCACTGACCCCGGGCGAGACGCTCGGATCCGTGGACACCGCAGCGGCTTTCGACATCGGTGTCCTCGCGGCCGCCGCCCAGCTCCAGGGTCTGGGCCGCACACTGCTCGACACCACCGTCGAGTACGCGCAGCAGCGCAAGCAGTTCGGCCGGGCGATCGGCTCGTTCCAGGCGGTAAAGCACCACCTCGCGGAGGTGGCGGTCGCGCTGGAGATGGCCCGGCCTCTGCTGCACGGTGCCGCCATCGCGGTCCGCGACGGGCTGCCCACGGCGTCGCGGGACGTCTCGGCGGCGAAGGTCGCGTGCGGCGACGCCGCCTATCTCGCCGCGCGCACCGCACTGCAGGTGCACGGTGCCATCGGCTACACCCAGGAATGCGATCTGTCGCTGTGGATCACCAAGGTCCGCGCACTCGTCACCGCGTGGGGCACCCCCGACGAGCACCGGGCCCGGGTGGTCGCAGCTCTCGAGAGCGAGGCATCGTGACGTTCGAGACCGAGGAACGCGCCGCTCTGCGCGAGTCGGTGCACACCCTGCTGGCCAAGCACGCCGATTCGTCGGCGGTCCGGGCCGCGACCACCACGGAGCACGGCTACGACCCCGAGTTGTGGACCCTGCTCGTCGAGCAGGTGGGTGTGGCGGCGCTGGCGATCCCCGAGGAGTACGACGGCGTGGGGGCGAGCCCGGTCGAGAGTCATGTCGTACTCGAGGAACTCGGCCGCACCCTGGCGCCGACGCCCTTCCTCGGGTCGGCGGTGCTCGCGGCGCAGGCCCTGCTGCTGTCCGGCGACACCGCCGCGTGCGCCCGGTGGCTGCCCCGCATCGCCGCCGGGGAGATCGTCGCGCTGGGCTGGGCCGGTGAGTCCGGATGGGAGACACCGGGCGTGACCGCGGACGGGGACACACTGACGGGCACGGCACACTACGTGCTCGGCGGCGACGTGGCCGTCGGTCTGCTCGTCCTCGCGCGGGACGGTGAGGATGTGGCCCTGTTCGAGGTGGATCCGGACACCGAAGGGGTCACCCGGCGTCGCGTGCCGACGATGGATCCGACCCGCACGCTCGCCGAGGTGTCGCTGTCGTCGGTGGCCGGCCGTCGGCTCTCGGCTCCGGACGATCTGGTCGAGAGACTGCGGACGTTCGCGTTCGTCGCGGTGTCGGCCGAGCAGGTCGGCGCCGCGCAGGCGGCGCTGGACCTGACGGTGGAGTACGCGAAGAACCGCAAGCAGTTCGGTCGCGTGATCGGCTCGTTCCAGGCACTCAAGCACCGCATGGCGGACATGTACGCGCTGGTGGAGACCGCCCGGTCGATGTCCTACGCGGCGGCGCTGTCGCAGGACCCGCAGGACGCCTACGCTGCGAAGATCTACTGCTCGGAGGCGTTCGAGCAGGTCGCCGCGGAGACCGTCCAGCTCCACGGCGGGATCGCGATCACCTGGGAGCACGACGCCCACCTGTACTTCAAGCGGGCGCACGGCACGGCACGGTTGTTCGGGCAACCTCACGAATATCTGGGCGCGGTGTCCGTCTGAGCAATATCGTCGGCGGCGAACCCTGCGGAAGGAGACACATGAGAATCCGATACGCGGGTGCCGCCGCCGTCCTCTCCGCCGCTGCAATCGCCCTGGCCACACCGGGTGTGGCCGGGGCCGCACCGACCGCGGAGGTCGTCCCGGGGCGCGCCCGGATCATGGTGACCGTGTACGGGCTGCCGGTCGGTGCGGAGAACTGCAAGGTCGACCCAGATGCGGACGCGTACACCCGGAGCCTGCCGATGGATCCGTCGCGGACGAGGATCGTGCACTTCGTCCCCTCCGGCCCCCAGCGGGTCCTGGTGTGGTGCCCCGACGGCGGCACCGTCTACGACGGCGTCGTGGACGTCCTGCCCGCCGACCCGTGGGCCGACGCCGCCGACCTCGGGGCCCGCATCGCCGGGCACCTCGACCGCATCACCGACCCGACGCTGCGGTAGTGCGTCCGTCGCCGGTGGGCCGGGGAACGCCCGAAGGTCCGGGATTCCTCGCGCCCGCCGCGGCGGCTCGCTAACGTCGGAAGGATGACACCTCCCACGATCACGCTGAACTCCGGAACGACCATCCCGCAGCTGGGCCTGGGAGTCTGGCAGGCGACGAACGACGAGACCGAACGCGCGGTGCGGTACGCGATCGACGAGGCCGGCTACCGGCACATCGACACGGCCGCGGCCTACGGCAACGAGGAGGGTGTGGGCCGCGCGCTGGCCGCGTCGTCGGTGCCGCGCGAGGACGTCTTCGTCACCACGAAGCTGTGGAACGCCGACCAGGGTTACGAGCCGGCCCTGAAGGCCTTCGACACGAGCCTGGAGAAGCTGGGCACCGACTACGTCGACCTGTACCTGATCCATTGGCCGCTGCAGGACCGCGACCGGCTGCTGCGTACCTGGGATGCGCTCGAGAAGATCGCCGGGTCGGGGCGGGCGAAGGCGATCGGGGTGTGCAACTTCGAGCCGCACCATCTGCAGCTGCTCATCGATCGGGGCGGCATGCTGCCCGCGGTGGACCAGGTGGAGCTGCATCCGCACCTGCCGCAGCAGGAGATCCGCCGGTTCGCCTCCGAGCACGGCATCGCCGTCGAGTCGTGGAGCCCGCTCGGCGGTACCAGCAATTCGGGCTGGGGCCCGAACTCGAAGCCGAACACCCTGCTCGTCGACCCGATCGTCACGCGCATCGCCGACCGGCACAGCAAGTCGGCGGCGCAGGTGCTGATCCGCTGGCACCTGCAGAACGGGCTGATCGTGATCCCGAAGTCGGTGCACGAACAGCGCATCTCCCAGAACATCGACGTCTTCGACTTCGAGCTGGACGAGCTCGATCTCAGCGAACTCGACACGCTCGACGACGGCACCCGGGTGGGGATGCATCCGGACGAGATGAACATCGGCGCCCCCGCCTGATCCCTTCCCTCCGGAACTGGAACGTGTTCTCATTGTCGGGTACGCACGTCCGACTTCCGGAAGGCAGCGATGAGCGAGACGACCACGCATCTGGTGCTGGGCACACCGGTGACGATGCCCGTGCGGGTCCGGGCCGCCACGGCGTTCATGGGGATGTTCCCGGTGCCCGTCGGTCCGGCGCAGGATCTCGTCGCCCACACAGGTCTCGAGATCCTGCAGTACCGCCCCGGGCGGGGAATCTGCACGCTCGTCTTCGTCGACTACGTGGACGGGGATCTCGGTCCGTACAACGAGTTCGGGGTGTGTTTCCTGGTGCGCGATCACCGCAGCCGCGGCGGCGGCATCGTCGGCGACTGGCGCAGCCTGCTCGGTGGGCAGGCGGGTGCGCTCATCCACCACCTGCCCGTCGACGGTGACTTCACCCTCGCCGCGGGCCGCGGGATCTGGGGATTCCCCAAGACCCTGGCCGATTTCGACGCCGACCACGACGGCACCACCAAGCGGGGGTCGGTCTCCGCGGACGGGTCGCTGATCGCCGAGCTGACCGTCGCACCCGGGATTCCCGTTCCCGGCAAGGGGATCGCGGCTTCGCTCGCGGCCTACTCGCACCTCGACGGTGTCACGCGGCGCACCACCTGGGAGATGAACCCGAGCGGGGTCCGCACCCGCCTCGGCGGCGCGACCCTGCGGCTGGGCACGCACCCGATCGCCGACGAACTACGGCGCCTGGGGCTGCCGCGGCGGGCCCTGGCGTCGTCGTCGATCCCGGAGCTGCGGATGACCTTCGGCGACGCCGCCGAGATCTGACCGCCCTCACTTCGCGGCGGGCACGGGCACGGTGCCGTCGTCGGTGCTCAGGTCGCGCAACCGGTCGACGGTGTCGTGCAGGTGTTCGTCGAGCAGACGGCGCGCCTCGTTCCGGTCAGCCGAGCGGATCGCCTCCCGCAGCACCACGTGCTCGTCGACCTGCACGTGCAGGTCGGGATAGGTGGTCTGCAGCGCGCCGAGGCACATGCGGGTCTCGACGAGCAGGGTGCGGGCGGCCCGCACGAGGCGGGGGCTCTCGGCACTGGCCACGAGGATCTCGTGGAAGCGGCGGTCGCCGTCGGAGACCCCGGCCGCGTCCTGTCGTTCTGCGGCGGCACGCATCTCCTCGATCGCGGGTCCGAGTGCCTTCCAGGTCTGTTCGCGGCGGCCGTCGAGCACCATGTCGAGGGCGCCGCCCTCGATGACCCAGCGGCTGCGGTAGATGTCGACGACGTCGTCGAAGGTGAGTTCGGTGACGAAGATGCCGCGGTTGCGGATGCTGTAGAGCAGGCCTTCGGAGATCAGCCGCTGCATGGCCTCGCGCAGCGGACCGCGGGAGACCTCGAAGCGTGCGGCGAGTTCGGCCTCGCCGAGTTGCGCGCCGGGCGCGAGTGCGCCGCGCACGATCGCCGACCGGAGTTCCTCGGCGATGAGTTCCGCCGTGGACGGGCGGGTGACAGGACGTATCTCCCCCAGATCACCGAGCGCCATGATCGACTTCCTCCTCGAACAACGTGCCCAGCTCCGGGCAACCCACTGTATATCCGGCGAGTTCGAGCCCGTGTCGGACGGTGACCTGGTTGGCGGTCAGCACCGGTTTGCCGACCTCCTTCTCGAGTTCGCGCAGGATGCGCAGGGTGTGCATCGCGGTGTCGGGCACCACCACGGCCTGCGCGTCGGGATGGTCGTTGTCCCGTACGAATCCGACGACCTGCTCGGCGGTGAGGGTGCCGACCTCCGCAGCGGTGTCGATTCCGGCGTCGGCGAGCGAGACGACCTCGATGCCGGCGTCGGTGAGGAAGGCGACGAACAGGTCGGCGACGTCGCGGGGATAGCTCGCCGCGACCGCGACCCGCTCGATCCCGAGTGCGCGCAGGGCGGCGACGAAGGCAATGCTGGTGCTGGTCGTGGGTACCCCCCCGGCGGCGCGGGAGAGCAGCTCGACCTGATCGCGGGCGCCGTCCGGTCCGTACACGAAGCTGCCGGAGGTGCAGGCCCACACGAGCGCGTCGAGCGGTTCGCCGGCGAGCTGCGCGGCTCCCCCGGCGAGCTTGGCGGGGCTGCCCAGGTCGAGCAGTTCGGGCACGGCGTGCAGGTCGGTGCCGTAGATGTGGGCGACGGGCAGGTCCACACCGAGTAGATCGGCGGCGAACGGGTAATCGTCCTCCGCGGCATGATCCGGATAGACGATCCCGACGGTGGGACGGGGGCGACGGTGCATTCAGAACACTCCTCTCAGCCACTTGCCCGGTCCGGTCATGGGCAGTTCCATCCGGCCGAGGCACGCCCAGATGGTGAGCTGGTTGGCCGTGAGGACCGGTTTGCCGAGTTCCTGTTCGAGCGGGGCGATGAGGTCGTAGGTGGGCAGGTTGGTGCAGCTGACGAAGATCGCCTGCGCGTCGGGGGTGTCGGCCCCGATGATGTGCTCGGCGATGGTGCGATAGTTGACCTTCCAGATGCCGCCGCCGAGACCGAGATGCGCCGACCGCACGACTTCGGTTCCGGCCTCGTTCAGGAAGTCCCGCAGCAGGTCGGTGAGTTCCCGGTCGTAGGGGGTGATCATCGAGATGCGGGTCAGATCCAGCGCCCGGAGGGCTTCGAGCAGCGCTCCCGAGGTGGTGACCGCGCAGGGTGCGCCCGCCTCGCAGATCGCGTCGCACAGGGCCTTCTCATAAGCCACTCCCTTGACGAAACTTCCCGAGGTACACAGGTAGGCAACGACTTCCGGTTCCACCGACAGCACGTCGCGGGTCGCGACCATCAGATGCCGGCGGTCGGAGACGAGTTCGGCCATGACCCGGCTGACCGGCACCGGTTCGTAGGGGGTACGGGCCAGGTGCAGGCTGACCTCGAGGGGCGCCCATCGCCACAGTTCGCGTTCGAGTGCGAGATCGAAAGGAGCGATCACGCCGATGCCCCGCTGCGCCAGGGGACCTTCGAATTCGGGAATGTTCAGTTCCATGCGGTCCCTCGGCTTCGTCATGAGTTCCCTCAGCCTTGAGGATTGTTGACAATAATACGATGCGCTCATACGGTGTCAACGTGGACGCCCAGACGGTCGTAACCGTGCTTCATGCCGAGGCCGTACCGGATCCTGCGCGCATGGCCCCGGTGACCGAGCACGCCACCGTGCGCTGCACCGACGCCGCCGGCCTCGCCGACGCCCTCGACGGCGCACACGTGTTGTTCGCCTTCGACTTCCTGAGCAACGCCCTGCCGCACGCCTGGCACGCCGCCGGATCGCTCGAGTGGATCCACGTCGCGTCGGCCGGGGTCGACGCCCTGATGTTCCCCGAACTGCGCGACAGCGACGTGACGGTGACCAACTCGCGCGGCGTCTTCGACGGCGCGATCGCCGAATACGTCCTGGCCCAGATCCTCTCGTTCGTCAAGGACCTCCCCGAATCGCTGCGGCTCCAGCGCAACCGCGTCTGGAAGCACCGCGAATCCGAACGCATCACCGGACGCTCCGTGCTCGTGGTGGGCACCGGACCGATCGGCCGCGCGATCGCCCGGCTCCTCACCGCGGTCGGGATGACGGTGCGCGGTTCCGGCCGCCGGGCCCGTGAGGACGATCCCGACTTCGGCACCGTCACCGCCACCGAGGACCTGCCGCGCGCCGTGGCCGAGGCAGACTTCGTCGTCGCCGCCGCACCGCTGACCGAGGCGACCCGGCACCTGTTCGACGCCCGGATCTTCGCCGCCATGCCGCCGCACGCCCGCTTCGTCAACGTCGGACGCGGCGAGCTCGTGCACACCGCCGACCTGGTCGAGGCGCTGCGCTCGGGCACGATCGCCGGGGCCGCACTCGACGTCTTCGAGACCGAACCGCTCTCCGACGACCATCCCCTCTGGGAAATGCCGAACGTGGTGATCACGCCCCACAATTCGGGCGATTTCATCGGGTGGCGCGACACCCTGGTCGACCTGTTCGTGGACAACTTCCACCGCCGCCTCGCCGGGGAACCCCTGCGCAACGTGGTGGACAAGCAACTCGGTTACGTGCCCGGCACGTGAGGGCCGGACCCACCGGCCGGCAAGGAGGACACGATGGACCCCACCGACATGACCGCGGTCGAACTCGTGTCCGCGTACTCCTCTGGTGAGCTCTCCCCCGTCGAGGTCACCGAGACGGTGCTGGCGAAGATCGGCCGGGAGGACCGCGCTCTCAACGCCTTCTGCCTCGTGGACGAGGAGTCGGCGCTCGCGCAGGCGCGGCGGTCGGAGGAACGCTGGCGCACCGGCTACGCCAAGGGACTGCTCGACGGCGTGCCCGTCTCCATCAAGGACGTCTTCCTCACCGCAGGCTGGCCCACCCTGCGCGGCTCGCAGGCCGTGAACCCCGGCCAGCCGTGGGACGTCGACAGTCCCGTCGCGGCCCGGCTCCGCGAGGACGGCATGGTCTTCCTCGGCAAGACCACCACCCCCGAGATCGCCTGGAAGGCCGTGACGGATTCGGCGCTGTGCGGGATCACCACCAACCCGCACGACACCACGAGGACGGCCGGCGGGTCGTCGGGGGGCAGCGCCGCGGCGGTCGCGGCCGGCCTCGGCCCGTGCTCGGTGGGCACCGACGGCGGCGGGAGCGTGCGGATCCCCGCCGCGTTCTGCGGGGTCGTCGGCTTCAAACCGACCCACGGGCGCATCCCGCTCTATCCCGCGAGCCCCTTCGGCCCGCTCGCGCACGCCGGCCCGATCACCCGCACCGTCGAGGACGCGGCGCTGCTCACCGACATCCTCGCGCTGCCCGATCCCCGCGACCCCACGGCACTCGCCCCGCCGTTGTCGACCTTCCGCGGCGGGTTGAACCGGGAGGTGGCGGGGATGGACGTCGCCTATTCGAGGGACCTCGGATACGTGGAGGTCGATCCCGAGGTGGCCGAGATCGTCGACCGGGCCGTGCGAGTGCTGGCCGAGGCGGGTCTGCGCGTGACCGAGACCGATCCCGGCTTCGGCGATCCGCTCGATGCGTTCGAGACGCTGTGGGCGGCCGGGGCCGCCGCGATGCTGAACACCTTCCCCGAGGGGGCCCGCGACAAGGTCGATCCGGGGCTGGCGCACGTGTGGGAGCGCGGGGATCAGCTGAGCGCGGTGGAGTACCTCGAGGCCCGGGCGGTCGCCGCGGCGGTCGGGATCCGGATGGGCACCTTCCACCAGACCCACAACGTGCTGCTCACCCCCACGGTGCCGATCCCGGCGTTCGAGGCCGGCCACGACGTGCCGCCGGGGTCGTCGGCGACGCGCTGGCCGCAGTGGACGCCGTTCACCTATCCGTTCAACCTCACCCAGCAGCCGGCGATCACCATCCCGGTGGGTACCACCGCGGCGGGACTGCCGGTGGGCCTGCAGATCGTAGGGCCACGGCACTCCGACGACCTGCTGCTCGCGGTGGCCCGGTTCGCGGAGTACGCGCTGTCGTGAAAAGTGCTATTCCCGTGCGAAGCTCAGGGTCTCCCCCGCCACACCCTGGATCCACAGGTCGTTGCACGCGGCCGCGAGGTCCGGCAGCCCCTCCTCGATCGTGGCGAAGACGTTGCCGGGTACCCAGCCCACGTCGCCGTTGAGGAGCAGGTTGTTGCGGCCGTAGAACAGGGCGAGATCGGTGGCGCCCTGGGCGGCGTGGGCCTCGGAGCCGGGTTCGTAGCCGTAGGCGGGATTCCCGATCTCCCACGGTTCGAAGTCGAACAGGCACACGTCACCGGGAATCGGTGTGACGGTGGGATTCTCGCGGTGCGGCGCGGCGGTGATGCGCGGCACCAGGGTGTACACCTCGTTGCGGGCGTACTTGGCGTGGTAGGCGTCGCCGCTCTGCGGCAGCGCGTTCCACACCGCCTCGCAGGTCAGCGGCGCCTCGTCGTCGAGAAGCCGTGCCCGGCAGATGATGCCGCGCTTGTCGAGGGCGATGGTGATGTAACGGGCCACGCGATCTCCTTCGGGTCGGTCAGATCTCGGCGAGCACCTCGGACCAGATGCCCAGGGCCTCGTCGATCTGCTCGGCGGTGACGATCAGCGGTGGGATCATCCGCACCACGTTCATGTGGGCGCCGCAGGTCAGCAGAAACAGACCCTTCTTCGCGGCAAGTTGCTGTGCGGCGGTGGCCCGGTCGCGGTCGGGGGCGCCGTCGGTGGTGAACTCCAGGCCCACCATGAGGCCGAGCCCGCGGACGTCGCCGATCGCGCCGGTCGCGGTGTGGCGTGCCCCCGTGAGCAGTTCGCGCCCGCGGACGGCGGCGTTGTCGACGAGTCCTTCCTTCTCGATCACCTCGAGGGTCGCGACGGCCGCCGCGCAGGAGACGGCGTTCGCGCCGTAGGTGCCGCCCTGCGAGCCGGGCCAGGCGCGGGCCATGAGGCCCTCGGAGGCGGCGATGCCCGACAGCGGGAACCCGCTGGCGAGCCCCTTGGCGATCGTGATCACATCGGGTCGGACGTCGAAGTGCTGGTGCCCGAAGAACTTTCCGGTGCGGCCGAAGCCGGTCTGGATCTCGTCGAAGACCAGCAGGATGCCGTGCTCGTCGGCGCGCTGCCGCAGACCCCGGAAGAACCGGGTGTTGCCCGGGACGTAGCCGCCCTCGCCGAGAACCGGTTCGACGAGGAAGGCGGCGGTCTCGGCGGGAGAGGTGACGGTGGCGAACAGGTAGTCGAGTTCGCGCAGCGCGAAGTCGGTGGCCTCCTCCTCGGTCCAGCCGTAGCGGTAGGCAGTGGGGAACGGCGCGATGTGCACCCCGCCCATCAGCGGCGAGAAACCCGCCGAGAAGCGGGTTCCCGAGGTGGTCATGGTCGCGGCCGCGACGGTGCGGCCGTGGAATCCGCCGTGGAAGACCACGACGTTGGGGCGGCCGGTGGCCTGGCGCACGAGTCGCAGGGCGGCTTCGACGGCCTCGCTGCCGGAGTTGGCGAAGAACACCGAGTCCAGCCCGTCGGGGAGCACCGTGCCCAGTTTCTCGGTGAGTTCGAGCAGGGGCCGGTGCATGACGGTCGTGTACTGGCCGTGGATGAGCGAACCGATCTGGCGGCGGGCCGCTTCCACCACGTGCCGGTGGCAGTGGCCGGTGCTCGTGACACCGATGCCGGCGGTGAAGTCGAGATAACGGCGGCCGTCGGTGCCGTGCACGTAACAGCCCTCGGCGTGGTCGACGGTGACGGGGGTGGCTTGGAGGAGGCGTGGAGACAGTCGGGTCATGACGGCCTTCCTTCCGGGTGATCGCCGGCCGCAGACGCGATCCATTGTCGGATTGTCAACAATATGGATAACACGCGGGGCCGCGCCCGGCAAGGGTCGGCGGCGTTTCGGGATCCTCACCGCAGGGCATCCGCTCAGCACCGACGGAAAGCGGATTCCCCAGGGATGAGGACATCATGATCAGCAACGACGACATCGACACCCTCGCTCGCGCCACGGCCTACGGACCCGACGGCGAGAAGCTGGGCAAGGTCGGCGAAGTCTATCTCGACAACGACACGGGTAAGCCCGCGTGGGTCACCGTCGTCACCGGACTGTTCGGTACACGACGACATTTCGCTCCCCTCGACGAGGCCGTGCTGGACCGCACCGGGGTGCGCCTGCCCTACGACAAGGACACCATCACCGGGGCTCCCAACATCGACGAGGACGGGGAGCTCACCCCGCTCGAGGAGGACGAGCTGTACCGCTACTACCACGGCGCCACGGGACTCGACGCAGGGGGAATCGAGGCAGGGGGAATCGAGGCAGGGGGAATTGAGGCACGGGGAATCGGCACAGAAGGAATCGACGCAGGGGGAACGAACACCCCGGACACGAACGCCCCGACCGGCGTCGTCACCCCCACGCAGACACCGGTCGCGCCGGAGCCGACCGCCCAGGGTGGCACGCTGCCACCCGACGTCGCACAGGAGAGCATCGCCGGTGACTACCGCCCGCCGGCGATGGGACAGCGCGACGAGGCGCTCGCCCGTTCCGTACCCGGGCGGACCGCGGCGGCCCCGTCGGCATCCTCGAGCTCTTCGGCACAGTCCGACACCACGGCGCGGCACGCCGCCGACACGCCGGGAGCGGGCGACTCCGACATCATCGGCCCCGGGCCGACCGGACCCGCCCATCCGCCGGAACCGGAACCTGTCGCGGAAACTCCTGCAGAAGAGGGCGATTCGACCGCATCGAGCGAGTCGGGCACGGGCCGCCGACCGCGACTCGTCAAGCGGGTCGTCACCACCGAGTACTACGAGGAGGATCCCGACGCGCCGGGCAACTCGTGAGGGTGCAACTCGTGAGAGCCGCGGCACGCCGGGATCGGATTCCTTTTACAGCCAGGTGTCCTCGGTGACGGAGGTGAGGAAGGCCTCGAGATCGTCCCGCCACGGGGCCGGGGTGGTCTTGTCGGGTTCGATCCCGGTGTACTGGCCCCGGTAGAACAGCAGAGGCCGTTCCTTCTCGTCGCGCACCTCGCTGAGCGACGAGACACGGCCGAACACCACCCAGTGGTCGCCCCCGTCGTGCACGTTCTCGACAGTGCAGTCGATGTGGGCGAGCGAACCCGTCAGGATCGGTGATCCGAGCGGGGACGGGGTCCAGTCGATGCCCGCGAACTTGTCCGGTTCCCGCGACCCGAATCGGGCGCAGGTCTCCTGCTGTTCCTCGGCGAGGACGTTGACGCAGAACCGGCCCGACCGCTCGATGGCCGCCCACGACCGGGACTGTTTGGTGGGGCAGAACAGCACCAGCGGCGGATCGAGGGACAGTGCCGCGAAGGACTGGCAGGCGAAGCCGACCGGCGCACCGTCGTCGGTGGTGGTGATGATGGTGACGCCGGTGCAGAACTGCCCGAGGACGGTGCGGAAGGCCCGCGGGTCGATCGCACCGTCCTGCCCGGTCTCCGGCGCGGTCATTACTGCAGTCCCACCGAGAAGTCGTGACCCCACAGGCTCACGGCGGTGGACTCCCGCGCGATCCAGTCGTCGTCCTCGACCTGCAGTCCCTCGCAGCCGAATTCGACGTCGAAACCACCGGGGGTCTTCATGTAGAACGACAGCATCTTGTCGTTGACGTGCCGGCCGAGAGTGGCCGACATCTTGACCTTCCGGCGCAGAGCGCGGTCGAGGGTGAGTCCGACGTCGTCGGAGTTCTCGACCTCGATCATCAGGTGCACGATGCCCGACGGGGTGGGCATGGGCAGGAACGCGAGACTGTGATGACGCGGATTGCAGCCGAAGAACCGCAGCCAGGCCGGATTCGCGTCGGCGGGCCGGCCCACCGCCTGCGGGGGCAGCCGCATCGAGTCGCGCAGCCGGAAACCCAGTACGTCGCGGTAGAAGCGCAGTGCCTCCTCGTCGTCGCGGGTGGACAGCACCACGTGCCCGAGGCCCTGTTCCCCGGTGACGAACCGGTGCCCGTAGGGGCTGACGACGCGCCGGTGTTCGAGCGCGGCACCGTGGAAGGCCTCGAGGGTGTTGCCCGAGGGATCCTGGAAGACGATCAGTTCGTCGACGCGACGGTCGGCGAGCTGCTCGGCGGTGCCCTCCTTGAACGGCACGCCCGCGGCGGAGAGCCGGTCGCGCACGTCCTGGAGGTCGGCGGCGTTCGCGGTCTCCCAGCCCGAGACCAGCAGGCGGTCGGCCTCGTGCGGTTCGATCACGATCCGCGCGGGGAAATCGTCCATCCGCAGGTACAGCGCATCGGGGTTCGTGCCCTTGCCCTCGACCATCCCGAGCACCTTGAGCCCGTACTCGCGCCAGGCCGGGACGTCGGTGGCGCCGATGCGGAGATATGCCAGCGACCGGATACTCATCTACTCGGCTCCATCCGTGAGGAAATCGATGGTGAGGCGGTTGAATTCGTCGAACTTCTCGAGCTGCGCCCAGTGTCCGCACCCACCGAAGACGTGCAGCTGCGCGCGCGGGATCATCTTCAGGGCGACGAGCGCCCCGTCGAGTGGGTTCACGCGGTCCTCGCGCCCCCAGATCAGCAGTACACGCTGACGCAGTCTGTACGCGTCGCGCCACAGCATCCCGAGTTCGAAGTCGGGCCCCGAGAAGGACTTGCCCATCGCCTTCGCCGCCGCGAGGGACTCCGGCGTACTCGCGTACGCGAACCGCTCCTCGACCAGCTCGGGGGTGATCAGCGACTGGTCGAAGACCATGATCCGCAGGAACGCCTCGAGGTTCTCGCGCGTGGGCGCGAAGGCGAACTTCCCGAGATTCTTCACGCCCTCGGTGGGGTCGGGGGCGAACAGGTTGACGCTCAGCCCACCCGGTCCCATGAGCACGAGGCGGCCTGCGCGGTCGGGGAAGTCGAGCGCGAACCGGACGGCCGCTCCCCCACCGAGGGAGTTGCCGAGCAGGTGCACGCGCTTGTCGATCCCGAGATGGTCGAGCAGGTCGCGCAGGGCCGTGGCGCTGTGCACGAAGTACTGGGGGTGTTCGGTGGGCTTGTCGGACTTCCCGTAACCGGGCTGGTCCACGCAGATCACGTGGAACCGCTCGGCGAGGACGGGGATGTTGCGGGAGAAGTTCGACCAGCCCGAGGCGCCGGGGCCACCACCGTGGAGCAGCACGATCGTGGTGTCGTTGCCGACGCCGGCCTCGTGGTAGTGCAGCCGCAGGTCGTCGCGCACCTGCGCGAAACGGGAGGTGGACTCGTAAGTGATCTCGTCGATCGCAGTCACTCGCAGCTCCTAGACCATCGTGTCCGTGATCGGCAGACCGAACTCGGCGGCCCCGAACATCACGTAGGCGCGTTCGGCGTCGTTGGCGGCGTGCACGCGACCGGCGTGCGCGTCGCGCCAGAACCGCTGGATCGGGGTGCCGTCCGCGAGGGCGGTGGCGCCGGAGTTCTCGAAGAGCCGGTCGATCGAGGCGATGGCGCGGCCGGTCGCCCGGACCTGGTCGCGGCGGGCGCGCAGCCGCAGTTCCATCGGCACCTCCTCACCGGCCACGAGGTGCGCGTACTCGTCGGCGACGTTGCCGGACAGCTGCCGCCACGCCGCGTCGATGTCGCTCGACGCCTCGGCGATACGCACCTTGGCGAACGGGTCGTCCTTGGCCTTCTCGCCGGCGTAGGCGGCGCGGACGCGCTTGCCCTGGTGCTCGACGTGCGCCGCGTAGGCGCCGTAGGCCATGCCGACGATGGGCGTGGAGATGGTCGTGGGGTGGATGGTGCCCCAGGGCATCCGGTAGACGGGTGCGGTGTTGCGCTCGAGACCGGGCGACGCGAGGTCGTTCATGGTCTTGAAGCTGAGGAAGCGGTGCCGCGGGACGAAGACGTCCTTCACCTTGACGGTGTTGGAGCCGGTGCCGCGCAGGCCCACGACGTGCCAGACGTCGTCGATCTCGTACTCCGACCGCGGGATCAGGAAGCTGCCGAAGTCGACGGGGCGTCCGTCCTTGATGACCGGGCCGCCCACCACGACCCAGCTCGCGTGGTCGCATCCGGACGACCACGCCCAGGCGCCGTTGACCTTGTAGCCGCCGTCGACGACCTCACCGGCGCCCATGGGCGCGTAGGACGAGGAGATGCGGACGTCGGGATCGTCGCCCCAGACCTCCTCCTGGGCTTCCTGAGCGAACAGAGCGAGATGCCAGTTGTGGACACCGATGATGCCGGAGACCCATCCGGTCGAACCGCACGCGCTCGCGATGTTGCGGACGGCGGTGAAGAAGGTGACGGGATCGGCCTCGTATCCACCCCACTGCGCCGGTTGCAGAAGCTTGAAGAAACCGGCTTCCTGAAGTTCCTTGATCGAGTCGTCGGGCACCCGGCGCAAGTTCTCGGCCTCCTGCGCGCGTTCGCGCAGCGTGGGCAGCAGTGCATCGATCCGCTGCAGTACCTCGTGGCTGTCGTGGTCACCCACTGGACGCTCCCGTCTGTTCAGGAATTGATCGCTTGCATCGAGACTAGAACATGTTCTTATTCGTGTCGAGACTCCGAGCTCTCGCAGGTAGACAATCCGTTCGGCGGGACCAAAGTCCCCGAAGGCTTCCCCTGCGGACTCGAATTCTATAACGTGTTCTAGGGAAGTTTTCCGGAAGGAAGTGAGCGGACATGGCACAGATTCGCGAGATCGACGTCGGACAGGTCCGGACGCGTTTCGCGCGAGGCTGGCACTGCCTCGGCCTCAGTCGCACGTTCAAGGACGGCAAGCCCCACGCCGTCGAGGCCTTCGGCACGAAGCTCGTCGTGTGGGCCGACAGCCACGGCGACCTGAAGGTGCTCGACGCGTACTGCCGTCACATGGGCGGCGACCTGTCGCAGGGCGAGATCAAGGGCGATTCGGTTGCGTGCCCGTTCCACGACTGGCGGTGGGGCGGCAACGGGAAGTGCACGGACATCCCGTACGCCAAGCGGGTTCCCCCGCTGGCCCGCACCCGCTCGTGGATCACGATGGAGAAGCACGGTCAGCTGTTCGTGTGGAACGACCCCGAGGGCAATCCCCCGCCGCCGGAGGTCACCATCCCCGAGATCGAGCAGTACGGCTCGGACGAGTGGACGGACTGGACCTGGAACCAGATCCGGATCGAAGGCTCCAACTGTCGCGAGATCATCGACAACGTCGTCGACATGGCGCACTTCTTCTACATCCACTACGCCTTCCCGACCTACTTCAAGAACGTCTTCGAGGGGCACATCGCCGAGCAGTACCTGAACACGCGCGGTCGGCCCGACAAGGGGATGGCCACGCAGTACGGCCTGGAGTCGACCCTCGAGTCGTACGCGGCGTACTACGGGCCGTCCTACATGATCAACCCGCTCAAGAACAGCTACGGCGGGTACCAGACCGAATCGGTGCTGATCAATTGCCACTACCCGATCACGCACGATTCGTTCATGCTGCAGTACGGCATCATCGTCAAGAAGCCGCAGGGCATGTCGCCCGAGCAGTCGGACATGCTCGCCGCCAAGCTCACCGAGGGTGTCGGCGAGGGCTTCCTGCAGGACGTCGAGATCTGGAAGAACAAGACCAAGATCGAGAATCCGCTGCTGTGCGACGAGGACGGCCCGGTCTACCAGCTGCGCCGCTGGTACGAGCAGTTCTACGTCGACGTGGCCGACGTGACCGAGAAGATGACCGCCCGGTTCGAGTACGAGGTCGACACCACCAAGGCCAACGAGGCCTGGGAGAAGGAGGTCGCCGAGAACCTCGCGCGCAAGAGGCGCGAGGAGGAGCAGCGCAAGCAGGAAGCGGAGGTCTGACGATGAGTGCCTCGACCCGACAGAGCAGGTGGGCGAAGTCCCCGGACTTCTCCGAGTGGCCCGGCCGGGCCGAGGCCGTCGCCACCCAGACCGCCATCGACAAGATCAACTATCTGGAGTCGGGTCAGCACGAGGTGCAGTGCCGCGAGTGCGGCACGTGCGTCCTGGTGCGCAAGAACAGCCTGGCCCACACCAGCGTGCAGTGGCAGGACGACCCCGACGAGGTGTGCCCGGTCTTCCGGGACACCGCGGAGGAACGCGGACGGTCCATCACACCCCGCCGGGAGTGCCCCCGGCTGCGCGCGAGCATCCGGCAGGCCGTGCTCGACGGCGTCCTGCCGGTGCCCGAGGAGGGTTGATCCGCCGGCGCGATCGGCAACGGGGCCGAATCGAGAACAGGTCCACCGGGAGCCGGCACCGCTCACAGAGCGGTGCCGGCTCCTTTCTGCTTCGCATCCAGTCGAGTTCGGTTTCAGGGATGGACTCGGCACCCCCATTTCTATAACGTGTTCTACATGACTGAGCAGGAGTACGACATCGTTGTCGTCGGCAGCGGTGCCGGCGGAATGACCGCTGCCATCACCGCCGCCCGCAAGGGGGCCGACGTGGTCCTGATCGAGAAGGCGTCGCGCTACGGCGGTTCGAGCGCCCGCTCCGGCGGCGGTGTGTGGATACCGAACAACGAGGCACTGAAGGCGGCGGGCGTCGACGACTCGCCCGAGGCCGCCCGCACCTACCTGCACAGCATCATCGGCGACGACGTCCCGGCCGAGAAGATCGACGCCTACATCGATCGCGGCCCCGAGATGCTCTCGTTCGTCCTGAGGAACAGCGCCCTCGAACTGCAGTGGGTGCCCGGATACTCCGACTACTACCCCGAGGCCCCGGGTGGACGCGCCGGCGGACGCTCGGTCGAACCGGTCCCCTTCGACGGCCGCCGGCTCGGCGACGATCTCGCGCTCCTCGAACCCGACTACGCCCGGGCTCCCAAGAACTTCGTCATCACCCAGGCCGACTACAAGTGGCTGAACCTGCTCGTCCGCAATCCCCGCGGTCCCCTGCGCGCCATGCGGGTCGGCGCCCGGTTCGTGTGGGCGAACCTCACCAAGAAGCACCTGCTCGTGCGCGGCCAGGCGCTCATGGCCGGCCTGCGCATCGGCCTGCGCGACGCGGGAGTACCGCTGCTGCTGGACACTGCCCTCACCGACCTCGTGGTCGAGAACGGCGTCGTGCGCGGCGTGGAGGTCGTCTCCAACGGTGAGAAGCGCATCATCCGCGCCCGCAAGGGCGTGATCCTGGCCAGCGGCGGGTTCGAGCACAACGCCGAGATGCGCGCGAAGTACCAGCGTCAGCCCATCGGCACCGAATGGACGGTCGGTGCGAAGGCCAACACCGGTGACGGCATCCTCGCCGGTCAGAAACTGGGAGCCGCAGTCGACTTCATGGACGACGCCTGGTGGGGACCGTCGTTCACCCTCACCGGCGGACCGTGGTTCGCACTGTCCGAACGCAGCCTTCCGGGCTGCCTGATGGTCAACTCCCGCGGCGAGCGGTTCGTGAACGAGTCCGCCCCCTACGTCGAGGCCACCCACGCGATGTACGGCGGCGAGCACGGCCGCGGCGAGGGCCCGGCCGAGAACATCCCGTGCTGGCTCATCCTCGACCAGCGCTACCGCGACCGCTACTCGTTCGCGGGCATCACCCCGCGCACGCCCTTCCCCCGTCGCTGGCTCGAGGCCGGCGTCATGGTCAAGGCGAACACGATCCCCGAACTCGCCGAGAAGCTGGGTGTGCCCGCCGACGCCCTCGTCGGGACCATCGAGCGTTTCAACGGTTTCGCTCGCAAGGGCAAGGACGAGGACTTCGGTCGCGGCGAATCCCACTACGACCACTACTACGGCGATCCGCGCAACAAGCCCAACCCGAGTCTCGGCGTCGTCGACAAGGCCCCCTTCTACGCCTTCAAGGTGGTCCCCGGCGATCTGGGCACCAAGGGTGGTCTGGTCACCGACGTCGCCGGCCGGGTGCTGCGCGAGGACGGCAGCGTGATCGACGGGCTGTACGCGACCGGCAACGTCAGCTCCCCGGTCATGGGCCACACCTACGCCGGCCCGGGCGCGACCATCGGCCCCGCGATGACCTTCGGTTATCTCGCAGCTCTCGACATTCTCGAGCGCACACGGGATGCTCACGACGACGCGGTGCGCGAGTCCGCCGAGACCCGCTGATCCGCAGCACCTTCCGACTACGAGTGCCCGAGTCCGACCGAAGCGCGTTCGAGCAGTAGAAAGGAACCGCCCGTGCCCGTCGATCCCTCCGTCGCCATCGGTGCCGAACTACCCGCCCAGGAGTTCGCCTGGAGCAGCACCGACGTCCAGCTCTACCACCTCGGGCTCGGTGCCGGCGCCCGTCCCACCGACCCCGGTGAACTGCGCTATCTCCACGACAAGGAGCCGCAGGTCCTCCCGACCTTCGCCACGGTCGCGGCGACCTTCCATCAGGTCGAGCCACCGCGGGTGTCCTTTCCCGGCATCGAGATCGACCTCGCGAAGGTGGTGCACGGCAGCCAGGAGGTGACGGTGCACGGCCCGATCCCGCCGTCGGGCAAGGGCCGCACCGTCACCCGCATCGCGGAGGTCTGGGACAAGGGCAAGGCCGCGGTGATCGTGCAGGAGTCGGTCACCGAGGATCTCGACGGCACCCCGCTGTGGACCTCGCGCTCGTCGATCTTCGCCCGTGGCGAGGGCGGTTTCGGCGGTGAACGCGGTCCGTCGGAGTCGGTGGAGCTGCCCGACCGGGCCCCCGACACCGAACTCGACGTGCCCACCCTCCCGCAACAGGCCCTGCTGTACCGGCTGTGCGGCGACCGGAATCCCCTGCACTCCGACCCCGGGTTCGCAGCCGCCGCGGGCTTCCCCGCACCGATCCTGCACGGGCTGTGCACCTACGGCATCGTCTGCAAGGCCGTCACCGACGCCCTCCTCGACGCCGACGCCTCCCGCGTGAAGGGCTTCCGGGCGCGGTTCGCCGGTGTCGTCTTCCCCGGCGAGACGCTGCGGGTGCGCGTGTGGGACGAGGACGACCGCAAACTGATCACCGCTGCGGTGGTCGAACGCGATCTCGCTCCCGCCCTCGCCGACGTGGTCCTCACCGTCGCCTGATCCGCAGCGACCCCTCCCCTCCTTTCCCCCTGCGAAGGAACAAGTACAGATGACACTTCGTGATTCGTCGCCGCGACTGTCGCGGCGCGGCTTCATCGCGGCCGGCGCCGGAGCACTCGCGCTCACCGCTCTCGGCGGCTGGACCCCCGTCCACGCCGTCCCGTCCGGATCCGCGGCCTCCACCCTGCCCACCCCGCCGGCCTTCCCCGAGGGGATCGACCTCTACCAGCAGGCGTACCAGAACTGGTCGAAGGAGATCATGCTGGACGCGATCTGGACGTGTGCGCCACGCACTCCCGACGACGTGGTCCGGCTGGTGAACTGGGCCCACGAGCACGGCTACACCATCCGCCCGCGCGGGGCGATGCACGGCTGGACGCCCTTGACGATCGTCAACGGTGCCCCGGTCGACCGGGTGATCCTCGCCGACACGATGGTGCATCTGAACCACGTGCACGTGAACCCGAACGGCTCCCCCGCGACGGTGAGCGCCGGGGCCGGCGCGACCCTCGACGCGATCACCACCGCCCTGCACCAGCACGGCCTCGGCATCGCCAACCTCCCCGCCCCGGGTGTGCTGTCCATCGCCGGCGCACTGGCGGTCAATGCGCACGGTGCGGCCCTGCCGGCCGACGGCGAGGCACGGATGCCGGGCCACACCTTCGGTTCGCTGAGCAATCTCGTCACCGAACTCACCGCGGTCGTGTGGGACGGCAACGCCTACACGCTGCGCACCTTCGATCGAGCCGATCCGGACATCACCCCGCTCCTGACGCATCTCGGACGCACCTTCATCACGTCCGTCACCCTGCAGGCCGGGCCCGACTTCCGGCTGCGCTGCCAGAGTTTCACCGACATCACCTGGCAGGAACTGTTCTCCCCCGCCGGGGCACCGGGCCGCACCTTCGAGTCGTTCATCGGCTCGGCCGGTCGCGCCGAGGCGATCTGGTACCCGTTCACGGACAAGCCGTGGATGAAGGTCTGGTCGCTCGCACCGGAGAAGCCGCCGACCGCCCGCGAGGTCCACGGACCGTACAACTACCCGTTCTCCGACAACGTGCCCGAACCGATCACCGACCTGCTCGGCGCGCTGACCGCCGGGAACACCGCCATCGCACCGGCTTTCGGCCAGACCTACTACGGGGTGACGGTCGCGGGCCTGGCGGCGACGGGATCGTCGGACATCTGGGGCTGGTCGAAGGACCTGCAGTTCTACATCAAGGCGACGACGCTGCGCCTGACCGAGGGCGGTGGTGCGGTGCTCACCAACCGCGCCAACATCGCGAATGTCATCCACGACTTCGCGCACTGGTTCCACGAGCGCATCGAGCACTACCGCAGCCTCGGACAGTTCCCGCTCAACGGCCCGGTCGAGATCCGTTGCTGCGGACTGGATCAGCCCGACGAGGTGCTGGTCCCGTCGGCGGGATCCCCGACCATCGCCGCGACCCGCCCGCGCCCCGACCATCCGGAGTGGGACACCGCCATCTGGCTCAACGTGCTCGGTGTGCCGGGCACCCCGGGCATGTTCGCGTTCTACCGCGAGATGGAACAGTGGATGCGGCAGCGGTACAACGGCAGCGACTCGACCTTCCGGCCCGAGTGGTCGAAGGGCTGGGCGTTCGGCCCCGACCTGCCCTACACCGACGAGCAGATCCTCTACCAGGGTCTGCCCGACACCTACCGGGAAGGCGTTCCCGCCGGGGAGAACTGGGATTCCGCTCTCGCGACGTACAACCGGTTCGACCCGCACCGGGTGTTCAGCAACAGTTTCATGGACCGCTTCCTCCCCTGATCACGCTCCGGGAGGGATACGTCCCGTTTTGGTAGCGTCCGGCTCATGCGAAACGTGCGTCGGTGGATGTGTGCTGCAGCGGTACCGGTGGTCGTCCTGGCCGGAGGCGTGGGCCTCACCGGTACCGCCGCAGCACTGCCCGACACCGGGTCGGTGATCCTGCCCGCGGGCACCGACGAGGCCGTGACCTTCGAATCCGGCGGCACGGTCTTCCACGGCAGCCTGCGCACCCCCGATGTTCCCGCGACCGGTGCGGCGCTTCTGCTGCCGGGCAGCGGCCCCACCGACCGCAACGGCAACCAGACCGGCGTCGCCGCCGACACCCTGCTGCGCACCGCGGACGCACTCGCCGCCCGCGGCGTCGCGAGCCTGCGCTTCGACAAGATCGGCGCCGGCGCGACCGGTCTCGGTACGTACACTCCCGAGACCATCGGCGACTACGGCTTCACCGAACAGGTGGACCACGCCGCGGCCGCTGCCGAACTGCTCGCCGTACGCACCGGTGTCGGTACAGCCGACATCCTCGTGCTCGGCCACAGCGAGGGCGCACTGACCACCCTCGCCCTCGCCGACCGCGGCATCGGTGGCGGTTTCGCGCTGCTGCAGCCGCTGCCCATGCGCTATCTCGACCTGCTCACCGTCCAGTTCACCGCGCTCGCCGACTCCGGGCAGCTCGGACCGGACGCCGACGCGGTCCGCGCCGACCTGCCCCGCGCGGTGGAGTCGCTGCGCACCTCGGGCACCGTCCCCACCGACCTGCATCCCGTTCTCGCCCAGCTCGGCCTGAACGCGGCCAACGCGAAGTTCCTGTCCGAGGCCGACCGTCTCGATCCGCCGGAACTCGCGCAACGCCTGGCGGTGGATACGCAGGTGCTGCTCACCTGCTCCGACAAGGACACCCAGGTGTCCTGCGACCAGGTCGAGCCGCTGCGCGCCGCACTCGCGCACACCGACCTGCGGTTCGAGCACTTCCGCACCGCGAACCACGCACTCGAGGAACTCGGCCCGCTGCCGTCGAGCCCGGTCGACACGGTCGCGCTGTTCCCGGTCTCGGCCGAGTTCGCCGCCGCGATCGACGGGTGGGCAGCCGCCCGCGGCTGACCCCCACCCGCCGATCCGTCAGCGGCTGACGGCCTTCTGGTAACGACGGATCGCGAACGGCACGAACACGATCAGCATCAGGGCGGTCCACATCAGCGACGCCAGGATCGGGTGCTGCAACGGCCACACGTCCGGCGGCGGCACCATCGGGTTCGTGTTGCCGAACAGCTCGCGCACCGCCTGGGTCAACGCCGACATGGGATTCCACTCGGCGATCACCCGCAGCAGGGTGGGCATCGACGACGGGTCGACGAACGTGTTCGCGATGAACGACAGCGGGAAGATCACCATGAAACTGGCGTTGTTGAACACCTCCGGTGTGCGGATCCACATGCCGATCACGGCCATCACCCACGACAGCGCGTAGGCGAACAGCAGCAGGAGCAGATAGCCGGCGAGCGCCTCCAGTGGTGAGGAGTTGATCCGCCACCCCACCACCAGACCCGTCAAGGACATGACGACCAGACTCACCACGTTGATGAGCACGTCGGTGGTGGTTCGGCCGATGAGCACCGCCGACGGGGCCATGGGCAGCGATCGGAACCGGTCGATGATGCCCTTCTGCAGATCCTCCACCATGCCCAGACCCGTCCACGTGGAACCGAAGATCACGGTCTGGGTGAAGATGCCCGCGATGAGGAATTCCCGATAGGACATCCCGGGAACGTCGATGGCGCTGCCGAACACGTAGGCGAACAGCAGCACGAACATGATCGGCGACAGCGTGGTGAAGACGATGAGGTCCGGCACCCGCTTGATCTTGATCATGTTGCGCTTGGCGATGGTCAGGCCGTCGGACGCGACCGTTTCGAGAGTGTTCACGACACGACCTCCTCGGTTCTCTCCTCGTCCTCGTCGGCCGCACGGCCCGTGAGCGTGAGGAACACGTCGTCCAGGGTGGGTTTGCGCAACGCCACCTCGCCGACCCGGACACCGGCGCGGGACAGCGTCTCCAGCGCCGCGACCAGGCGGGCGGAACCGG
This sequence comes from Rhodococcus sp. Z13, assembly GCF_025837095.1. Lineage (NCBI taxonomy): Bacteria > Bacillati > Actinomycetota > Actinomycetes > Mycobacteriales > Nocardiaceae > Rhodococcus > Rhodococcus sacchari. The sequence continues at coordinate 489,371 of NZ_CP107551.1, read as the reverse complement.
AACCGGATACGTCCTCGCTGACCGGCACGGTGATGCGGCCGCTGCCGGAGTCGACCTGGATCTCGCCGGACGCCACGAGCGAGAGCTCCTCGAGCGCGCGGGAGCGCTGGTGCGGGTCGGGGACCTGCAGTTCGATACGTTCGCCGCCGACGAGACCCTTCAGTTCGTCGGCGGTGCCGCGGGCGATGACGGTGCCGCGGTCGATGACGGCGATGTTGTCGGCGAGGCGCTCGGCCTCCTCCATGTACTGCGTGGTCAGCAGCAGGGTCGTGCCGCGTTCGACCAGTGTCTCGATGACCTCCCACAACCCCAGCCGCGCTCGCGGATCGAGGCCCGTGGTGGGTTCGTCGAGGAACAGCACCGGAGGTTCGGCGACGATCGCCCCGGCGAGGTCGAGCCGGCGGCGCATACCGCCCGAATAGCCCTTGACCGGGCGGTCGCCGGCCGCTTCGAGGTCGAACTGGGCGAGCAGTTCCCGCGCCCGTTCGCGGCTCCTCCGCGCGCCGAGATGGTAGAGCCTGCCCACCATCTCGAGATTCTCGAAGCCGGTGAGATATTCGTCGACGGCGGCGTACTGGCCCGACGCCCCGATCCGTGACCGGAGCTCGCGGGCCTGGGTGACGACGTCGCACCCCGCGACCCGGGCACGGCCGGCGTCGGGGACGAGCAGTGTCGTGAGGACACGCACCGTGGTGGTCTTGCCTGCCCCGTTGGGACCGAGCAGCGCGGTGACCGTGCCCTCCGGCACGCGGAGATCGATTCCGTCGAGGGCCTTGATCTGCCCGTAGGTCTTGACCAGTCCTTCGGCAACTATTGCGTCGGGCATGAGTCCTCCCAGGTTCCGGCGTGACGTCCGGCTTGTCGAGTCCTGTCAGTGTGCACGCGTGCACCGACAGATTTCGACCGGTTTTTCCGCGTGCACCCCACACGGCACGCAGGGAGGTTCTGTACTCGGAGATGCCGCACCCAGCCGTGCCGCCATCCACCCGTGAAGCGGAAGCAGTCGAGCCATGAGCGTCGATCACCGCGCAGGACCGGCCGCGTGGACCTGTTCGTCCCTCGTTCCGGCGGTGCCGGCGTCCGGGCGGTTCCCCAGGGCGTTCGGCCTCGGCCTGATCGTCTACGGTGTCGGGTCCTTCGTCACCGGACTCGCCCCGAACCTGGCGACGCTGCTCCTGGGCTGGTCGCTGCCGGAGGGTGTCGGCGCGGCCCTGATCATGCCCGCGATCGTCTCGCTCGTCGCCTCGAACTTCCCACCGGAACGTCGTTCGGCGGCCTACGGACTCGTGGCCGCCGCCGGTGCGATGGCCGTCGCGGTGGGGTTCCCGAAGCTGCGTCCCGGTGCGGACCCGCGTCGTACCGTCCGGATCGGGCTCGGAGCGATGATCACCGGAATCCTGATCCTCACCGCGGGATGGACCCAGGTACCGACGCGCGCGTCGTGGCGATACCGATGCTGCTGATGGGCGCCGGGCTGGGGGCGCCGGCCTCCCAGCTCGGGGCGATCACGGTGTCGGCCGTGCCCGACTCCCGGAGCACCGAGGTCGGTGGACTGCAGAACACCACCACCGATCTCGTGGCATCGCTGGGTACCGCGCTGATCGGCTCGATCCTCATCGCGGCACTCACGTCGTCCGTTCAGGCCGGTATCGAGGAGGATCCCTCGATACCGGCAGCGGTGCAGCAACAGGCGACCACCGAACTCGCCGACGGGGTCCCCTTCCTGTCCGACACCCGGCTCGCGGGTGCGCTCGAGGAGGCAGGTGTCGACGGAGACACCGTGCAGACGATCACCGACGTCAACGCGGAGGCCCGCCTGCAGGCCCTGCAGGCGGGCTTCGCCGTCACCGGGCTCCTCGCGATCGCCGCACTGTTCGGTACCGGGCGACTACCCCGGCATCCGGTCGACGGCACGACGAACGACGAGGAACCCGGCGATCGGCCCGCCCACGACGACGAGCCGTGAGGACGCAGCGTGGTGCGGGATCAGGACTCGACGCCCCGCGGGTTCCAGGTCGCGATCGCCCAGATGACGACGACGTCGAGGGCGATGATGAGGATCGACCACCACGGGTAGTAGGGCAGCCACAGGAAGTTGGCGACGATCGACAGCGCGGCGAGGACGATCGCCGTCACGCGGGCCCAGGTCGCGCCCGCGATGAGTGCGGCGCCCACGAGGACCATGAGGGCACCGATGACGATGTGGATCCAGCCCCAGGTGGTGAAGTCGAACTTGTAGATGTACTCGATACCGACGACGAACACCTCGTCGTTCGCCACCGCCGAAATGCCCTGCAGCAGCGTGATCACACCGAGGGTGACGAGGATGACGGCGGCACCGAGCGACGTACCGGCCGCGATTCCCTGTTTGACACTGCCCTGTTCGACGGTTCCCCGTTCTGCACTGCTGCCCGTTTGCCTCGTACGCACATCTTCGGACATGACGATCCCTTTCGAGAAGGTGATGACCTCCGAATTATGGGCGGGCTGCGAGGTTCCGTCGGCGTTTTCGGCGGGATTCGTCCTTCTACAGACCGGTTTTCGCCTTCACGCGCCCCTGTTCGATCGCGGTGCGCAGTGCCTGCAGGTCCTGCTCGGTCCGGTCGGCGTAGGCGCGTGCGAAGGCCGCGAGGGCCTCGTCGAACTCCTCGTCGTCGCCGAGATAGGTCGCGAGGGCCACGCGGTCGCCGCCCCGGGCGTGGGCGAAGGCCAGGACCCGGGCACACAACCGGCCGTAGAGCTTCATGCCCTTGGGCACCATCTCCTCGATGTCCACCGATCCCTTGCCGTCGTGCAGTTGACGCATGTAGAAGTCCCGGACCACCCCGTCAACGCCTGGACCCTGCTGCCAGCCGAGGAAGATGTCGCTCGCGGACTGCATGAGCCGCTGACCGTCCACGACGCGTTCGCCCTCGTTCGCGTAGGTGGGGCCGTCGACGTAGTACGAGAGCACCGACCGCTGGGCCTCCTTCGCCTGCAGGAAGAGCGGATCGTCGTCGTCCGCGCCGCGCAGGAGCATGATCCAGGCCCGTGTGCCCACGCTGCCGACCCCGACGACCTTGCGGGCCGCCTGCACGAGTTCGAACTGTTCGAGCAGGATCCGGCGATCCCATTGCAGCGTGGCGCGATAGGAGCGCAGGCGGCGGTGCAGTTCGTCGTAGACCCCGTCGGCGTCGAGGTCGGCGAACACCTCCTCCACCGGCACCAGCAGCGGAGGTGCGCTGATGATCCGGCGCTGCCCGTCCACGACGATGGTCAGTTTGCCGAGGGCGTGCAGGTGGTCGCGTCGCGCAGCCTTCTCGAGGACCTTCCGGGTGCGCTTCTCCATGACCGTGTCGACCGGCCCGAGTTGCCCGAGATTCCCGGCAGACGGCTGGACGTGCGAGTACCAGACCGCGAGGTTGCCCAGTTCGGCCTGCCTGCGCATGGTCTCGCGGTACTCCGCCGCGCACGCCCTGGTGATCTTCCGGCGCTCCTTCGCGGTGAACCCGTTGTCGCGTCCGGCCACTTCGAGGCTCGCGACGAGACGTTTGACGTCCCATTCGAACGGACCCGGATAGGTCTCGTCGAAGTCGTTGACGTCGAACGCCGTCCGGCGCTCGGGGGTGGCGAAGAAACCGAAGTTGCTCGCATGCGCGTCGCCGCAGAGCTGGGTGTGCAGCCCGCTGTTCGGTGTGCGGGACAGGTCGTCGGCCATCACCAGGGCCGCGCCGCGCAGGAAGGCGAACGACGCCGTCGCCATGCGTCCGTACCGGACGGGGACGAGTTGCGGGACTCGGGTCCCGGCCTGTTTCTCGAGCAGGGCAACCGGATCGCGGTCGGACTCAGCGAGGTCGGCCAGCGACGCGACGGGCGTGATGCGCCGCGCCAGCCGGCCGTTCTGGATCCGCTGCTCACGCGTGGGATGTACGACTCGTGGGCTCGTATCCGTCACGGGTGCCCTCCGCGGATCTCGTCACCGGCCAGGTGGGGCCCATGGTAGGCGCGGATCCGCGGAGGTGCGCGCGGAACGAACTCGGCGGACCGAACTCAGGAGCGCGACAACACCAGTCCGGAGGTGGGCACGCCGGTGCCTGCGGTGACGAGGACGTGCTCGACGTCGTCGACCTGGTTGACCGCACTGCCCCGGATCTGCCGGACGCCCTCGGCGATGCCGTTCATGCCGTGGATGTAGGCCTCACCGAGCTGACCACCGTGTGTGTTGATCGGCAGCCGCCCACCCAGTTCGATGCCCTCGGCGACGAAGTCCTTGGCCTCCCCGCGCCCGCAGAAGCCGAGTTCCTCGAGCTGCATGAGGACGTAGGGGGTGAAATGGTCGTAGAGCACCGCCGTGGCGACGTCCTCGGGGCCGATCCCGGACTGCTGCCACAACTGCCGACCGACGATGCCCATCTCGGGCAGTCCCGCGAGTTCGTCGCGGTAGTAGCTGGTCATGATGTACTGATCCGGCCCACTGCCCTGCGCCGCCGCGCTGATCACCGCAGGGGTCTGCTTCAGGTCCTTCGCGCGCTCGACACTGGTGATCACCAGCGCGACCCCGCCGTCCGATTCCTGGCAGCAGTCCAGCAGATGCAGCGGTTCGGCGATCCAGCGCGAGTTCTGGTGGTCCTCGAGGGTGATCGGCCTGCCGTGGAAGAAGGCCTTCGGGTTGGTGGCGGCGTGCGCCCGGTCGGCGACGGCGACCGCACCGAAGTCGGCGCTCGTGGCCCCCGACAGGTGCATGTAGCGCTGCGCGACCATCGCGACGAACGAGGCCGGGGTGCTCAGCCCGTGCGGATACGAGAAGGCGTTGTCGGTGCCCGACGAGTTCACCTGCTGGGCCAGCGCGGTGTTGACCTGCCCGTAGCGGGCACCGGAGCGTTCGTTGAAGGCGCGGTAGGCGACCACCACGTCGGCCACACCGGTCGCGACGGCCATGGCCGCCTGCTGGACGGTCGCGCAGGCCGCGCCGCCGCCGTAGTGGATGCGCGAGAAGAAGGTCATCTCCGGGATGCCGACGGAGCGGGCCACCGCAACCTCGGTGTTGGTGTCCATCGTGAAGGAGACCAGGCCGTCGACGTCGGCGGGGGTCAGCCCGGCGTCGTCGAGTGCGTCCCGTACCGCCTCGGCGGCCAGGCGCAGTTCACTGCGGCCGGAATCCTTCGAGAAGTCGGTGGCACCGATGCCGACGATGGCGGCCCTGCCCGACAGTCCGCTCATGCGGCACCTCCGATCACGAACGTCGCCACGGCGGTGATGTGCTTGCCCAGGCTGTTGGTTCCGGTGACATCGACGGTGACGAGACCGTCCTCGACCGAGGAGACGGTGCCCGTCAGCGTGAGGGTGTCGTAGGCGTACCACGGCACACCGAGCCGCAGGGAGATCGAGCGGACGACCGCTCGGGGACCGGCCCAGTCGGTGACGTAACGCTGCACGAGACCGGTGTCGGTGAGGATGTTGACGAAGATGTCCTTCGAACCGCGTTGCTGCGCCTTGTCGCGGTCGTGGTGGACGTCCTGGAAGTCCCTGGTGGCCAACGCCGTCGAGACGACGAAGGTGGGATCGGCGTGGATCGTCAGCGGTGGCAGCGTGTCGCCCGCGGCGACGGTGGGTGTGCTCACGCGTTCTCCTCGAGGGGTTGCCAGGCGTACAGGGTCCACGGCTGCCCGCCGGTCTCGTCGTCACCGGGGAAATCGAGATAGGTTGCGCGGACCGGCATCCCGATTCGCACATCGGAGAGGTCGACGTCGCGGAGTTCACCGAGCATGCGCACACCCTCCTCGAGTTCGACGAGCGCGACCACGAACGGCACCTGCCGTCCCGGCACCTTCGGGGCGTGGTGCACCACATAGCTGAAGACCGTTCCGCGACCGGAGGACACGACGTAATCGGTCGTCTCCGTCTTGTCGAGCCACAGCGCCGGGACGGGCGGGTGCTGCAGGCTGCCGTCGGGGCGGCGCTGGATGCGCAGTTCGTGCGCGGCGACGCCCTCCCAGAAGAACCGGGTGTCGTGGGAGACCGACGGACGCAGCATCCGGGTGGGGTCGAGATCCTCCGGGACCGAACCTTTCTCGGGCTTCTTCTGCTCCGCCGCTGCGGTGGGGGGCGCGAACTTGAGGATACGGAACAGCATCTCGGCGACGACCTCGTCGCCCACCTTCCAGATGTTGCGGGTGGTGAAGAACCAGCCCTCCCCCAGCCCGGTCCTCTTGGGACCCACGACGTCCTCGAGGGTGGACTCGATGGTCACCTGTTCACCGTGCCGCAGATAGCGGTGGTAGATCTGGTCGCAGTTGGTGGCGACGACGGAGGTGTATCCGGCGTCGTCGAGGATCTTCGTCATCCGGCCCAGCGGGTCGTCCTTCTCCCGCTCGGCGCCGAGACCACGCATCGTCCACACCTGGGCCATGGCCGGGGGTGCGACGAGGCCTCCGTGTCCGGCTGCGAGAGCAGCGGATTCGTCGGTGTAGATCGGGTTGTCGTCGCCGATGGCCTCGAGCCAGTTACGGATCATCGGCAGGTTCACCGGGTCGCGTCCGGGGCGCGGGGACGAGGGTCCGTCGCGGCGGACCTGCTCCGCCGCCTGCAGGATCCGTTCTGCCGCACCGGTATCTGCTGTGCTCATCCCGTTCTCCTCCGTCACCGCGGCACCCGGGGCATGCCCAGACCCGCCGTCGCGATGAGTTCGCGCATCACCTCGTTGACACCACCACCGAAGGTGATGACGACGTTGCGCTTGGCCATCATGTCCAGCCAGCTCAGCAGGTCGGCGGTGTCCTCGTCCGCGGGATCACCGAAGGCACCGACGATCTCCTCGGCGAGACGCCCGACGCGCTGGATGCGTTCGGTGGCGAAGACCTTGGTGGCCGAGGCGTCGGCGATGTCGACGGCATCGTTGCCGCTCGAGGCGACCTGCCAGTTCAGCAGTTCGTTGAGCCGTTCGATCGCGTGGATCTCACCGAGAGCGCGACGGACCTCGGGGCGGTCCTGCAGGTCGTGGGCGCGGACCCATTCGACGAGCCGGTCGTAGATGCCGGCCACACGGCCGGCGGGACCGAGCATGACGCGTTCGTGGTTGAGCTGGGTGGTGATGAGCTTCCAGCCCTTGTTCTCCTCGCCGACGAGCATCTCCACCGGCACCCGCACGTCACTGTAGTAGGTGGCGTTGACGTGGTGCGCACCGTCGCAGGTGATGATCGGCGTCCAGGAGAAGCCGGGGTCCTTCGTGTCGACGATGAGCACCGAGATGCCGCGGTGCCGCGACTCGGGGGTGCCGGTGCGGACGGCGAGCCAGATGTAGTCGGCGTCGTGCCCGCCGGTGGTGAAGATCTTCTGGCCGTTGACGATGTAGTGGTCGCCGTCGCGGACCGCGGTGGTGCGCAGGGCGGCGAGGTCGGTGCCGGCCTCGGGTTCGGAATAGCCGATCGCGAAGTGGATCTCGCCGGCGAGGATGCCCGGCAGGAACTTCCGCTTCTGCTCCTCGGTGCCGTACACCTGGAGGGTGGGGCCGACGGTCTGCAGGGTGACGCTCGGCAGCGGCACGTCGGCGCGGACGGCCTCGTTGGCGAAGATCTGCTGTTCGACGTCGCCGAAGCCGCGGCCACCGAACTCGACGGGCCAGCCGACGCCGAGCCAGCCGTCCTTGCCCATGCGGCGGACGACCTCCCGGTAGGTGGGGCCGTGCCGTTCCGTGCGCATGATCGCGGCCTCCTCCGGGGAGACCAGAGTGCTGAAGTAGCGGCGCAGTTCGGCTTGCAGCGCGCGCTGTTCGTCGGTCAGTTCGATGAACACCGGGCCCCCACGAGGTCGAGTCGGTAGGACGCACCGCCGAGCAGGCGGGCGAGATCCTTGGTGGCGGACGAATACTTGTGCAGCGGATAGGTCTCGTCCACACCGATACCGCCGTGCAGGTGGTGCAGCACGCGCATCGCCGGGGGCAGCTCCGCGGCGATCCAGTAGGCCGTGACGTCGAGATCGTCTGCGGCGTCGAGCCCTTCGGCGACGCGCCAGACCGACGAGAGGGCCGCGACGTGCAGGGTGCGGGACGTGACGTAGACATCGGCGATCTGCTGGGCCACGGCCTGGAAGGTGGCCAGCGGCTTGCCGAACTGGTGCCGCTCGCTCAGATGCCTGGCGGTGAGATCGGTTGCCCCCGAGAGCAGCCCGTCGGCGAAGGCCGCGATGGAGGCGAGCGCGAGACGGTAGAGGGTGGCGACGGCGTCGGGGCCGCCCTCGCCGAGCAGGGTGCCCACCGCACCGTCCGCGCGCAGAGAGAACTCGGGCGCGTGGGTGGAGGTGGGGCTCGGGCGCAGGGTCACCCCCTCGGTGGTGGGCGTGAGCGCGACGACGCCGGCGTCGGTGGGGACGAGGATCGCCCGGGCGGTGTCGGCATACGGGACGGCGACGAAGGAGCCGGTGACCGCGTGCCCGCCGTCGACCGGTTTCGCGACGGCCCCGGGCGATGCAGGGAAGGCCCGCCCCGGTTCGGCGAGTGCGGCGGTGAGGACCGATCCCTCGGAGATCCCGGCGAGCAGCTCGTCCTGTTGTGCGTCGTCGGCGAGCGCGAGGATCGGCAGGATGCCGAAGCCGATGGTGGGGAGTGCCGGGGTCCGTGCGCCGCCGCGGCCGATCTCGGTGAGGACGGTGGTCGCCTCTGCGATGCCGAGACCGGAGCCGCCGAGCCGTTCGGGCAACGCGAGCGACAGCAGGTCGGCGTCGGCGAGGGCCGTCCACAGGGCGTCGTCGTCGAGGCCGCGCGCCAGGAGATCGGCAGCGACGCCGGCGACCTCCTCCTGCGTTTCGTCACGTGCGAAGTCCACCGTTACCACCTTCGAATAGAACGTGTTCTAGTTGTAGCATTCCCCGGGGCCGGGCGGAAGGACCCGTCAGTCGCGGGGCAGGCCCAGCAGCCGCTCGGCCGCGACAGTGAGCAGGATCTGCTCGGTGCCACCGGCGATCGTCAGGCACCGGGTGTTGAGGAACTCGCGCGTGAGGGCCCCCTCCACGCGACCGGCCTCCCCCGCGAGGTCCATCGCGAGCTCGGCGGTGTCCTGGCGCTGCCGGACGCCGATCAGCTTGCGCACGCTCGACGCCGCACCCGGATCCTGACCCTGGAGCTGCGCCAGCGTGGCCCGTAGGTCCAGCAGCGACCCGACGGTCGCCTCACCGATCTGGACGGCGATGCGGTCGTCGGCGACGGGATCGCCCGGTGCCGACAGTTCGAGCAGTTCCTCGATGCGCGGGCCGAGCGAGGACTTACCGCCCATCGCGACGCGCTCGTTGGCGAGGGTGGTGCGCGCGAGCTTCCATCCGTCGCCGAGCGGGCCCACCACGCAGTCGTCGGGCACGAACACCGAGTCGAGGAAGACCTCGTTGAACAGGGCGTCGCCGGTGATCTCCCGCAGCGGCGAGACCGTGATGCCCGCCGACCTCATGTCGACGAGGAAGTAGGTGATGCCCTTGTGTTTGGGTGCGTCCTTGTCGGTGCGGGCCAGGCAGATCGCCCAGTCGGCCTCCTGCGCCAGGGAGGTCCACACCTTCTGCCCGTTCAGGACCCAGCCGCCGTCGACCTTCTCTGCGGTGGTGCGCAGCGAAGCGAGGTCCGAACCGGCACCGGGCTCGGAGAACAGCTGGCACCACACCACGTCGCCGCGCAGGGTGGGCATCACGAAACGTTCGATCTGCTCGGTGGTTCCGTGCTCGAGGATGGTCGGCACCGCCCACCAGCCGATCACCAGATCGGGGCGTTCGATCCCGGCCGCGGCGAGTTCCTCCTGGACGATCAGTTGCTCGGCGGCGCCGGCGCCACGCCCGTAGGGAGCCGGCCAGTGCGGGGCGAGATATCCCGATTCCGCGAGGGCGACACGGCGTTCCGATTCGGGTCGGGCGGCGATCTCCGCGATCTCGGCGCGGATGCGGGCGCGTTCGTCCTCCCGGTCCGACAGGTCGATGCCGAGATGCCGCCGCGCCCCGCCGCGGACCAGTGCCGTGGCCCGCGCCCGCCAGGCGGCGGAACCGCCGAGTCCCTGCCGGGTCGCGACCGCGCGGCGGAGATAGAAGTGCGCGTCGTGTTCCCAGGTGAAGCCGATCCCGCCGAGGACCTGGATGGCGTCCTTGGCGGTCTGCACCGCCGCGTCGAGGGCCACGACGGCGGCGACCGCAGCGGCGATCGGCAGTTCGTCGGGCTGGGTGTCGACGGCGACCGCGGCGTCCCAGGCGACGGCCCGGATCTTCTCTGTGCGGCACAGCATCTCGGCGCACAGGTGCTTGACGGCCTGGAACGAACCGATGGGTCTGCCGAACTGTTCGCGGATCCTGGCGTAGTCGACGGCGGTGGTCAGCGCCCAACCGGCGATGCCGGCGAGTTCGGCGGCGGCCAGCCCCGCGGTGAGATCGCGGACGAGACCGGCCGGGAGCGCGGCGACGCGCTCGGCGGTGACGTTCGCGCCGTCGAGCCGCACGCGGGCCAGGGCACGCGAGTGGTCCACGCTCTCGAGCGGTTCGAGGTGCAGCCCCGGATCGTCGGCCTCGACCAGCGCCCAGCGCTCCCCGTCACCGTCGTCGTCCAGGCGGACGAGCACGGCGACGCCGGGTTCGGCCGCGAGCGCGAGGCCGGCGTCGCCGCGGAGGACGTACCCCTCCCCGTCCGCCGCGGCGGACACCGCGCTCTCGAGGGCCAGCGCGGTGGGCACGGCTCCCTCGGCGAGACGTTCGGCCGTCTTGGCGACCGGCTCCCCGGCGCGGCCGAAGGCCAGGGCCGCGACGGCCGTGGTCAGCACGGGACCGGGCGCGAGTTCGTGGGCGGCCTGTTCGAGCATGACGGCGAGGTCCACGGCGGTCGCGCCGAGTCCACCCGAGCTCTCCGGCACGGCGACTCCGAACAGTCCCAGTTCCGCGAGGGCCGTCCACCCGTCGCGCCACGTCGCCTCCGACGTGCGTCGTATTGTCGAGATGGGATCGACGGCCCGTGACCAGGCCCGCACGGACGCCTGAACGGCCCGCTGCTCCTCGGTCGTGGCGATACTCACAGCGGTTTCCGCCCTTCCGAATGACACGATTGCTAGAACGTGTTCTAATATGACACCGGTTCAGAGTCAAGGCGTGAGGAAACGAATTTATGGCCACCCCGTCCCGCTCACGTTCCAACGGACACGGAACACTGACCGCCCTCACCGAGGACGATCTCAGTTCCAATGCCCAGAAGGAACGCCGGAAGCGGATTCTCGACGCCACCCTGGCGCTCGCATCCAAGGGCGGTTACGAAGCCGTGCAGATGCGTGCCGTCGCGGAGCGCGCCGATGTGGCGGTGGGAACCCTCTACCGGTACTTCCCGTCGAAGGTCCACCTGCTCGTCTCGGCCCTCGGCCGTGAATTCGCCCGTATCGAGAGCAAGGGCAAGATCCCGCCGGGCCGCAGCCCTCTCGAGCGCATGCACCTCATCCTCGGCCTCATCACCAAGGCCATGCAGCGCGACCCACTGCTCACCGAGGCCATGACCCGCGCCTTCATGTTCGCGGACGCCTCGGCCGCCGCCGAGGTCGATCAGGTCGGCACCCTCATGGACCGGCTGTTCGCCCGGGCGATGAACGAGGGTGAACCCACCGAGGAGGAACTCGCCATCGCCCGCGTCATCAGCGACGTGTGGCTGTCGAACCTCGTCGCCTGGCTCACCCGCCGCTCGTCGGCCACCGACGTCGCGCGCCGGCTCGAACTGACCGTCGACCTGTTGCTCGGCGAGGGTTCACGGGGCGCGAAGACCGTCGCCGTCGACAACCGACAGCCCCTGTTACCGGAAACACGTAACGGGTAGGCCCACTCCGGGGGAATCCCCTGCCGGTCTGGCTTACCGTGGTCGAGTGAGTGCCCACGACCTTCCGATTGAACTTCGACGTGCTCTGGTGGCTGTCGCACGGACGCCGCGGCTGCTCGTGGCAACCGATTACGACGGCACCATCTCGCCCCTCGTGTCCGACCCGGAGAAGGCCTATCCACACGACGAGGCGGTACGGGCGCTGCGTGGACTCGCCGTACTCCCCTCGACCTCGGCCGCCGTCATCTCCGGTCGCGCACTGAAGGATCTCGCGGCGCTGTCGCGCCTGCCGATCGAGGTGAAACTCGTCGGCAGCCACGGCTCCGAGTTCGACATCGGATTCGTGCACGAGATCGACCCCGACGCCAAGGAACTGCTGACGGAGATCGTCGACGCCATGCGGTCCGTGGCCGCGCGTGTCGCCGGTGTGCACGTGGAGGTCAAGCCGGCCAGCGCCGCCCTGCACGTGCGCAACGCGAGCGCCGAGGACGCCGCCGCGGCCCTCGACGTGATCCGCAACGATCTCGCCCTGCGCCCCGGCGTGCAGGTCACCGAGGGCAAGTCGGTGATCGAGCTGTCGGTGGTGCCCACCGACAAGGGCAAGGCGCTCGACATCATCCGACACCAGGAGGCCGCCACCGCGGCGGTGTTCTTCGGCGACGACGTCACCGACGAGAAGGCCTTCCGCTCGCTGCAGGGCCCCGACGTCGGCGTGAAGATCGGCGACGGGGAGACCGACGCCGAGTTCCGGGTGCGCACCACCGAGGAGGTCATTGCCGCACTGGCCTTCCTCCTCGAGGAACGCCGCACCTGGCTGTCCGGCGCGCACGTCGCGCCGATCGAGCGCCTGACGATGCTCGCCAGCCCCCGCTCCAAGGCACTGGTGACCCCCGACGGCACCATCACCTGGCTGTGCCATCCCGAACCCGACTCGGCCGCGGTCTTCGCGCACCTGCTCGGTGGGGACGCCGCCGGTCACTTCACTATCGGCCCGACCCGCGCGGCCCTGCCGCTGAGCCAGCGCTACGTGGATTCGACGATGACCGTGGTGACCCGTTGGGCATCGCTCGCGGTGATCGACTACCTGCCGCACGACGTCGAACCGGGCCGCACCGACCTGACCCGCGTGATCACCGGCCGCGCCACCGCGGCGGTGACCTTCGCGCCGCGCCCGGAGTTCGGGCAGGGGCAGGTCACCCTCGAGGTGGAGGACGAAGGCCTCCGGGTGATGGGCTTCAACGAGCCCTACGTCCTGCGCTCTCCCGGTGTCCGCTGGGAGATCACCACCGACGGTGTGCACCAGACCGCGCACGCCGTCGTCGACCCGACCGAGGGCGACGTGATTCTTGAACTGCGTTGTGGCACAGATGATCTCGGCGAACATCCGGTCGAGGAGGTCGACCGCCGGGCCGCCGCCGAGGCGTACTGGCACCAGTGGGCGTCGACCCTCGAACTGCCGCCGCTCAAGCCCGATCTCGTCAAGCGGTCGGCGCTCACCCTGCGCGGCCTGGTCCACGAACCCACCGGGTCGATCCTCGCCGCGGCGACGACCTCGCTGCCCGAGGAGATCGGCGGCGTCCGCAACTGGGACTACCGCTACTGCTGGCTGCGCGACGCCGCGCTCACCGCGCAGGCACTGGTGCGCGTCGGCTCGCTCGAGGAGGCGGAGAACTACCTCGACTGGGTGCACCGGGTGCTCGAGACCGTGCCCGGACCCGAGCGTCTGCACCCGCTGTACACCCTCGCCGGGGGCGCCCTGCCACCCGAGGCCGTGCTCGACAACCTGCCCGGCTACGCGGGATCGCGCCCGGTGCGCGTCGGCAACGCCGCCAACCAGCAGGTGCAGCTCGACGTGTTCGGCCCGATCGTCGACCTCATCTCCGATCTCGCACACCGGCGCGAGGAACGCGGGGTGCCGCACGACCAGGCCCTCACCGACCGCGACTGGGAGCTCGTGTGCTCGATGGTCACGGCGGTGGAGCGCCGCTGGTTCGAGCCCGACCACGGCATCTGGGAGATCCGGCACACGCCGCGGCACCACGTGTACTCGAAGGTCATGGGCTGGCTGACCGTCGACCGGGCGCTCACGCTCGCGGAGAAGTTCGGCCGCCCGGCCGGCGAGAGCTGGGCCGCGCTGCGCGAGGAGATCGCCGAAGAGGTGAAGGAGAAGGGCTGGAACGACGACGTCCAGTCGTACACCTCGGCCTACGACGGCACCGACCTCGACGCGGCGACGCTGTTCATCGGCCTGACCGGTCTCGTCGACCCGCAGAGCGAGCGGTTCCGGCTGACCGTGCAGGCCACCGAACGGGAGCTGCGCAGCGGCTCGACGGTCTACCGCTACCGCAGCGACGACGGCCTGCCCGGCACCGAGGGCGGTTTCCACCTCTGCGCCGCCTGGCTGGTCGCGGCGTACCTGCTGGTGGGGCAGCGCAACGACGCGGAGGCGCTGTTCGCGCAGCTGGTCGCGGCGGCCGGGCCGACGGGTCTGCTGAGCGAGGAGTACGACCCGGTGGCCGAGCGGTCGCTGGGGAACCACCCGCAGGCCTACAGCCACATCGGCCTGCTGCGCTGCGCCCAGCTGCTGTCCGGATCGGAGCCCGCGAGCCTGCGCCGCTGAGCACGCCCGAAACGCACTGCGCCGCTGAAAACCCGGAGAGCCGGCTATTCGGCGTACCACTCGCTCTCGACGCGGCCGGAGGTCGTGCCGAACCACAGCTGGGTGCCGAGCGTCTCGACGGCAGGGACGCCGGAGTGCGAGGGCGCGGCGAGCAGCAGTTCGCCGGCCCGGCGGCCCTTGTCCTTCTGCGGCTGCTTCACGGTGGTGAGGCCTTCGCGCAGCGCCTCGTCGATGCCGTCGAAACCGGTGATCGACAGGTGGCCGGGGACGTCGAGGCCCATCTGGTTCGCCCAGCCCAGGGCGCCGAGCGCGAGGACGTCGGTGGTGCACACCAGCGCGGTGATGCGTGGGTTGACGCGCATGATCTGCGCGGCGGCGGAGATGCCGTCCTCGGCGGTGTGCGTGTAGCGCTCGACGACCGTGAGCGATGCGGGGTCGAGCCCCGCCGCGCGCATCGCGTCCTGGACGCCGAAGATCCGCTCGCGCTGGACGTGGAAGGTGTCGGCATCGAGGGTCGACAGGTCGACGACACCGTCGTGCCGTTCGAGGCCGAGCCGCATCGTGAGCATGCCGATCTCGCGGTGGCCGAGTTCGATGAGGTGCGCCGCGAGGTCGCGCATGGCCCGCCGGTCGTCGATGCCCACCACGGGGGTGTGCTCGAAGCCGCGCGGCTGGTCGCAGGCGACGACGGGCAGGTGCCGTTCGAAGACGGCCTCGAGATAGGGGTCCCCGGGCGGCACCGAGTAGACGACGAAGCCGTCGACGGAGGAGCGGTGCACGACCTGGGCGGCCTCGGTGTCGGTGCGGCCGGGTCCGGCCGGGATGAGCAGCAGCCCCTGCCCGGCGGCCTCGCACGCCTCGGACAGGCCGGACAGGAAGTTCATCGCCGCGGGGTCGCGGAAGGAATAGCTCAGGGCCTCGGTGAGGAGCACCCCGACCGCCCCGGCCTTGCGGGTGCGGAGCGAGCGTGCCATCGGGTCGGGACCGGCGTAGCCGCGGCGCTTGGCGACGTCGAGGATGCGTTCGCGCAGCTCGGCGGACAGTTGGTCCGGGCGGTTGTAGGCGTTGGAGACCGTGGTGCGGGAGATCTTCAGCTCGGCGGCGATCGACGCCAGAGTCGCCTGTCGGCGGGGCTGACGAGACCTGGGCATGAGGGGACCGTAGTCCTGTGTGCATGGTCACGACCACTCGGGGATGGCGCGAACGGGGTTTTCCGTCCGCTAAAGTGGAACGGTAACGGTTACCAATAGCGTTTGGGTCGGTCGCTCCGGGCCCGCGCTCGCCGAAGCCCGCGCCGACCATCAGGAGAAGGAACTGTGCGACTGTCCTCCCGCACTGCACTCGCTGCCGCCGCGGTGGCGTGCGCGACCACCCTCGCCGCATGCGGATCCGGCATGTCGGACACCGGCGACGACACCCTCAGCGTGGTCGCATCCACCAACGTGTGGGGTTCGATCGCCCAGGCCGTCGCCGGCGACCGCGTCGAGGTCCGTTCCCTGATCACCGAGCCCTCCGCAGATCCGCACTCCTACGAGGCGAGCCCCCTCGACGCCGCCGCGATCTCCGACGCCTCGCTCGTCGTCTACAACGGCGGTGGGTACGACCACTTCGTCGACGACATCCTCGACTCCGCCGGCGACGACCGGCCCGCCGTCGTCGAGGCGTTCGCGCTGCACGAATCCGGGGAGCACTCCGACCTGCACGCGGGTCACGATCACGGCACCACCGGGTCCGACGAGCACGACACCACCGAGGAACACGACCGTTCCGCGGACGCACCGGACGCACACGGCCACGAGGGCCACGACCACAGCGGGGTCAACGAGCACGTCTGGTACGACCTCGCCACCGCCGACGCCGTCGCCCACGCGATCGCCGAGCAACTGTCCGAGCTCGACCCCGAGGGCGCCGCCGTCTACGAGAGCAACGCCGCAGCCTTCCACGAGAACCTGCACTACGTCTCCGACGTCGTCGAGGGCGTCTCGAAGAACCACGGCGGTGCGCCCATCGCCCAGACCGAGACCATCGGCTACTACCTCGTCCTCGGCGCCGGTCTCGACGACCGCACCCCCACGGACTTCACCAACGCGATCGAGAACGGCACCGACCCCTCCCCCGCGGCCATCGCGACGACCCGGCAGCTTCTGCTCGACGACCAGGTCCGCGTGCTGATCTACAACCCGCAGACCGAGGACCGGATCAGCCGTGAGATCCGTTCGGCGGCAGAATCGTCGGGCATCCCGGTGGTCGAGGTCTTCGAGACCCTGCCCGAGGGCGTCGACTACATTCAGTGGCAGTCCGCGACCGCCGAGTCCCTCGCTGCCGCGCTCGATTCAGCCTCCTGACCACCAGCTCGAGAAACCGGACCCCGGTGACATCCTCCACCCCAGACCACAGCCCCGTCGTCGAACTGCGCGGCGCCCGACTGGCCTTCGGCGACCGCGTGCTCTGGGAAGGGCTCGACCTCACCGTGCAACCCGGCGAGTTCGTGGCGATCCTCGGCCCCAACGGCGCCGGCAAGTCGTCGCTGCTCAAGGTGCTGCTCGGTCAGCTCCCCCTCACCTCCGGCACCGCGAGGATCGCCGGGCAACCGGTGCGCACCGGCAACTCCCACGTCGGCTACGTGCCGCAGCAGAAGTCCCTCGACGAGGGCGTGCCGCTGCGGGGCCGCGATCTCGTCGGTCTCGGGATCGACGGTCACCGGTGGGGCATCGGACTGCGCACCCGCCGCCGTCGCCTCGCCGCGGTGGAGGCCGCCATCGCGCAGGTCGGTGCCGAGTCCTACGCCGGGGCCCCCATCGGAACCCTCTCCGGCGGTGAGCAACAGCGCCTGCGCATCGCCCAGGCGCTCGTCGGCGACCCGCGGGTCCTGCTGTGCGACGAACCGCTGCTCAGCCTCGACCTCGCGAACCAGCACCTGGTCTCGCAGCTGATCGACCGGCGGCGCCGCGACCACGACACGGCCGTCCTGTTCGTCACCCACGAGATCAACCCGATCCTGCCGCTCGTCGACCGGGTGCTCTATCTCGTCGACGGCCAGTTCCGCATCGGCACCCCCGCCGAGGTCATGACCTCCGAGGTGCTGTCCGAGCTCTACCGCACCGACGTCGAGGTCCTCGAGATGCGCGGCCGCCTGGTGGTCGTCGGCACCGGCGACGCCATCGACGCGCTCGGCAGCGCCGGCGGTCTGCGACCCGGCGAAGGTGTCCACCACGACCATCACGAGGATCACGCATGAGCGGCAAGTTCACCGACGCCATGGGACGGATGTTCGACATCGACGCGACCGTCGAACTCCTGCAGTACGACTTCGTCCAGCAGGCACTCGCCGCCGGTGCCATCCTCGGCCTGCTCGCCGGGCTCCTCGGTCCGCTGATCATCAGCCGCCAGATGGCGTTCTCGGTGCACGGCACCTCCGAACTGTCGCTCACCGGTGCCGCCGCCGCCCTGATCATCGGGGTGTCCGTCGGGATCGGCGCGGTCGCCGGGGCCGTGGTCGCCGCGATCCTCTTCGGCCTGCTGGGAACCAAGGTGCGCGAACGGGATTCGGTCATCGGTGTGGTCATGGCGTTCGGGCTCGGCCTGGCCGTGCTGCTGCTGTGGGCCTACGACGGACGCACCGGCGCCGCCTTCTCGCTGCTCACCGGCCAGATCGTCGCCCCCGGCGGAACGGGCATCGCGCTGCTCGCCGGGTGCGCGGCACTGGTGATCGTCACCCTGCTCGTCATCTACCGGCCGCTGCTGTTCGCGAGCACCGACCCGGAGGTCGCCGCCGCACGCGGCGTCCCGGTGCGGGGACTGTCCATCGTGTTCGCCGTCCTCGTCGGTGTCACTGCCGCCCTCGGCGTGCAGATCGTGGGCGCGCTGCTCGTCATGGCCCTGCTCATCACCCCGGCCGCCGCGGCCGCGCGCGTGGTGAGCGGTCCGCTCGCCGCGACCGTGCTGTCGGTGGTCTTCGCGGAGATCGCCGCGGTCGGCGGCATCCTGCTCGCCCTCGCGCCGGGTGTGCCGGTGTCCGCCTTCATCACCGCGATCGCCTTCGTCGTCTACATGGTGTGCCGCGTGATCGGCTCGATCCGCCACCGGCGCGGCACCGGTCGCGTCGCCGTGCCCGCCTCGACGTGAACCTACCCTTCCTGCGAGGGAACGGAACGTGATCTTGACGCTCGTCCCGCCCGCTGCCTAGATTCCCGGGAATTCACAGCGGACATCGGGGGTCGAGCTTGCAGCACATCACACGTCGTTCGTTCCTGACCGGGGCTGCGGCGGCCGCCGGTCTGGCGCTCGCCGGAAGCACCGTCGCGCAGGCCGTGCCGGGGATCCCGGCCCGCGTGAACAAAGTGCCGCTCACCCACGAGGAGCACCGCGTCGTGGTGATCGGCACGGGCTTCGGCGGCGGCGTCACCGCGCTGCGGCTGGCGCAGGCCGGGGTGCGGGTGCACATGCTCGAACGCGGGATCCGCTGGCCCACGGGACCGAACGCCGACACCTTCCCGCGTGTCGACAATCCCGACAAGCGGTTCCTGTGGCACCGGTCCAATCCCGAGGTGTTCGGCCGCAAGCTGGTCTTCGAGCCGTACACCGGGCTCGTCGAGGCCGTCGTCGGCGAGAACATGACGGCGCTGTGTGCCTCGGGTGTCGGCGGCGGGTCGCTGGTCTACCAGGGCATGTCGCTGCAACCCGACGAGGCGGTGTTCAACACGCACTTCCCCGACGAGCTCGACTGGGCCCGCATGGACCGCGTCCACTACCCGCGGGTGGCGCGGATGCTGCAGCTCGCAGTGGCTCCGGATGAGCTGGTCGACAGCCCCAACTACCAGGTGGCGCGCACCTTCGCCGCCCGCGCCCGCGAGGCCGGGCTCCCGATCGACAAGGTCCCGATGCCCATCGACTGGGACTACGCGCTCGCCGAACTGCGTGGGGAGATGACGCCCGCCTACACCGACGGCTCGGGCGCGATGGGCGTCAACAACGGCGGCAAGCACTCCGTCGACGTCACCTACATCGCGCAGGCGGAGGCCACCGGGCTGGTGACCGTCGCGACGCAGCACGAGGTCACCGACATCGAGCGTCGCGGGGACGGGCGGTGGACGGTGTACGTGAACCGAACCGACACCGCAGGCAACGTCCTCGAGAACAAGATCCTCACCACCGACGCGCTGGTGCTGTCCGCCGGCACCATGAACACCACCCGCCTGCTCGTGAAGGCCGCGGCGAAGGGACTCGTCACCGACCTGCCCGACGGTGTCGGCCAGGGCTGGGGGTCCAACGCCGACCGCATCTACCTGTGGACGAATCTCGCCGAGCAGTTCGGTGCCGTGCAGGGCGGCCCGGTGGTCTACGGCAGCAAGAACTGGAGCGACCCGCACGCCGCGTTCACCGTCGTCCAGGCGTCCATCCCGGGCTTCCACGGCATCGACATGCACAGCACCGTCCTGGTGGGCTACGGGGTCAGCGACGGCCGCGGTCACTTCGTCTACGACGCCGCCCGTGACGACGCCGTGCTGCGCTGGCCGTACGAGGGCGACGCCGGCATCCAGACCGGCCACATCGACCCGGCCGTCCGCCGGATCGCGGGACCGGCGAGCATCCTGACCGACACCAACGCGATCGTCCCGTCCACCTGGCATCCGCTCGGCGGGGCGAGCATGGGCACCGTCTGCGATCTCGAGGGC
This sequence comes from Rhodococcus sp. Z13, assembly GCF_025837095.1. Taxonomy (NCBI): domain Bacteria; kingdom Bacillati; phylum Actinomycetota; class Actinomycetes; order Mycobacteriales; family Nocardiaceae; genus Rhodococcus; species Rhodococcus sacchari. The sequence goes on along the minus strand of NZ_CP107551.1, from coordinate 469,288 downwards.
CGCGTGCTCGGCCAGCGCGGCCTGTACGTGCTCGACGGTGCGCTCATGCCGGGCAACACCGCCGCCTGCAACCCGTCGATGACGATCGCCGCGGTCGTCGAACGGGCCATGGACGACATCGTCACCCGCGACGTCGGAACGGTCTTCTGATCGGGCCTAGACTCGGGTCGTGACCCGCATCGACCTCAACAGCGACCTGGGCGAGAGTTACGGCCAGTGGCGTCTGGGCGACGACGAGACCATGCTCGACATCGTCACCAGCGCCAACGTCGCCTGCGGTTTCCACGCCGGCGACCCCTCGACGCTGCTCGAGACCTGCCGGGGTGCGGCGAAGCGGGAGGTGCGGATCGGCGCGCAGGTGGGCTACAACGACCTCGCCGGATTCGGGCGCCGCTTCGTCGAGATCCCCGCGGACGAGCTCACCGCCGAGATCATCTACCAGATCGGTGCGCTCGACGGTCTCGCCCGCGTCGCCGGGTCGTCGGTGCGCTACGTCAAACCGCACGGCGCGCTGTACAACGCGGTGGTGCACCACCGCGAGCAGGCCCGCGCCGTCGTCGACGCGGTGCGTTCCTACGACGCCTCGCTGCCCCTCCTCGGCCTGCCCGGTTCGGCGCTGCTCGAGGAGGCCGAACGCGCCGGGCTGGTCGTGGTCACCGAGGCATTCGCCGACCGGGCCTACACCCCCGAGGGCACCCTCGTCTCCCGGCGCGAACCCGGTGCGGTGCTGCACGATCCGGACGAGGTGGCCGAACGAGTGCTGCGCATGGTCACCGAGGGCACGGTCATCGCGATCGACGGCAGCGTCGTCCCGGTGAACGCGCAGTCGGTGTGCATCCACGGCGACTCCCCCGGCGCGACCGCGATGGCCGTCGCCGTGCGTTCCCGGCTCGACGCCGAGAACATCGACATCCGATCGTTCGTGTGAGGTACTCGCGATGAGGATCCTCCGTGCCGGCGACAGTGCCCTCCTCGCCGAATTCGAGTCGCTCGACGAGGTACTCGCGCAGTGGCGCGCCCTCGACGAGGCACGGCTGCGCGGCGTCGTCGATCTCGTGCCCGCCGCCCGCACGATCCTCGTCGTCTTCGACCCGGTGGAGACCACCGCAGAGAAGGTCCGGCGGTGGATCGCCGACACCCCGCCGCTGCCGCCGGACACCGCACCGAGCGCCGAGGTGGAGATCGGGGTCCGGTACGACGGGCCGGATCTCGAGGAGGTGGGGCGCCTGACCGGGCTCGACACCGACGAGGTGGTGGCCGCGCACACGAGCACCGCGTGGACCGTCGCGTTCGGCGGGTTCGCCCCCGGCTTCGCGTATCTCACCGGCGGGGACGAGCGACTCCACGTGCCGCGCCGCGAATCTCCGCGCACCGTGGTCCCGGCCGGTGCGGTGGGGCTCGCCGGTGAGTTCTCCGGGGTCTACCCGCGCCGGTCGCCGGGCGGCTGGCAGCTGATCGGCACCACCGATGTGCCGCTGTGGGATCCGCAGCGGTCCCCGGCGGCCCTGCTCCGGCCGGGGCACTCGGTGAGGTTCGTGGCCCTCTGACCCCGCGTCAGATCCCCAGCACCGCCTTCGCGATGAGGAAGTAGATCACCAGACCGGTCGCGTCGACGAAGGTCGTGATGAAGGGATTGGAGAACACCGCCGGATCGGCGCGAATGGTTCTCGCCACCAACGGCATCGCACCACCGACCGTCGCCGCGAGCGTGCACACGCTCACGAGGGTCAGGCCGATCACCGCCCCGATCGACGGCTCGTAGACCAGCGCGGTGAGCACGAAGGCCACTCCGCCGAGCAGTAGACCGAGGGACAGACCGACCCGGAATTCCCGCGCGACGACGGCGGCGATGTCGCGGGGTGAGATGTCGTCGAGGGCCAGTGCGCGAGTGACGGTGGTGGCGGCCTGGTTTCCGGTGTTGCCGCCGGTGCCGATGAGCAGCGGCACGAACAACGCGAGCGTGACGACCTGGTCGAGCGTCGACTCGAAGACCTCGAGGACCTGGACGGTGAGGGTCGCGCCGAGGGCCAGGACCAGCAGCCACACCACGCGCGAGCGCACCAGGCTCCCGATGGGTGTGGCCAGATAGGGACTGCGCAGCGGCTCGGTACCGCTCATGCGCGCCTGGTCCTCGCTGTCGGCGATCTCGAGGATGCGCAGTGCGTCGTCGACGGTCAGGATCCCCACGAGCCGCTTCTCGTTGTCGACGATCATCATGGCCAGCAGCCGGAGTTCCGCGCACCGGCGGGCGGCCTCCTCCGCGTCGTCGGTGGCACGCGCCCAGTAGGGCTCCGTCATGACCTCGGCGACGAGCGTGCCGGAGTCGGCGTTCATCACCGCGCGCAGCCCGACCACGCCGACGAGGACGCGGCCGTCGTCGACCACGGGCAGCGTGTAGACGGTCTCGGCGTCGTCGAGTCGGCGGTGCACGGCCGCCATCGCCTGCTCGACCGTCATGTCCGGTCGCAGCGAGACGAAGGTGGGACTCATGCGCCGGCCGATCGCGCGCTGCGGATAGCCGAGGACGGTGGCGGTCAGTTCCCGGTCGGCGGCCGGCAGGCCCCGCATGAGCGAGGACGCGACGGTGGCGGGCAGTTCGTCGAGCAGCTCGACGCGGTCGTCGGGTTCGAGGTCGGCGAAGATCGCGGCGACCTGGTCGTCGCGCAGGCCGCGGACGAGTTCGCTCTGCATGCTCGGATCGAGCCGCTCGAAGACGTCGATCGCGCAGTCCTTGGGAAGCAGCCGGTAGAGCACCGCACGATCGGTGCGGTCGAGCCGCTCCAGGACGTCGACGATGTGCTCGACGTCGAGATCGGCGATCGCATCGTGGACCGTGGCGAGATCGTCTTCTCCCACCGCCCTCTCGATCAGACGGGACGTCGCTGCCCGGGTGTTCGCATCATCCACGCTCATCACCTCCATCCTCGATCTCCTCCAACCTATCCCGCGTCCGTCGGCCGAGTCCGGCTACGAGGGTGAGCGCGGTGGGTGAGAATGAAGCCGTGGCGTGGTTCGAGGTGATCTCCGGCGGAATGCTGACGACGGTGCAGGATCGGGGCCGTCCCGGTCACGGTGCGTCCGGGCTCACCCGGTCCGGCGCCGCGGACCGGCGGGCGCACGACGCCGCCAACCGGTTGGTGGGCAACATCCCCGAGGCCGCGACCCTCGAGGTGACCGGTGGCGGTCTCGCGCTGCGCAGCGTCGGAGAGACGCTGGTGGCAGTGACCGGTGCCCGCGTCGAGGTCACCGTCGGGGGCCGGGTCGCCGGGGACTGGGCGCGGGTGATCGTGCCGAACGGCGAGGTGCTGAAGGTCGGGGTTCCCGCCGAGGGGCTGCGGACCTACGTCGCGGTGCGCGGCGGGTTCGACGTGCCCGAGGTGCTGGGCAGCCGGTCCACCGACACGCTCTCGGGCACAGGGCCGGAGCCGGTGCGGACCGGCGACCGGTTGCTCGTCGGGGGGCTCGCGGACGGCCTGCCCGACGAGGAGCAGATCCCACCCCCGCCGCCGATGGACGATCCCGTGGAGATCCGGGTGCGGCTCGGCCCGCGGGACGACTGGTTCACCGAGCCGTCGGTGCGGGCGCTGTTCCACGTGCCGTGGACGGTGACCCCGCAACTGGACCGGGTGGGCATCCGGTTCCGGGGGCCGGGGCCGCTGCACCGCGCCCGGCACGGCGAACTGCCGAGCGAGGGCATGGTGGCCGGGTCGCTGCAAGTGCCGCCGGAGGGGCATCCGGTGCTGTTCCTCGCGGATCACCCGGTGACGGGCGGGTATCCGGTGATCGCGGTGGCCGTCGAGGCCGATCTGCCGATCGCCGCGCAGTTACGACCCGGCGACCGGGTCCGGTTCGTCGCGGTGCGGTGAGGCCGGATCCCCGGCGGTGACGCGCCGGACGAAGGTGATCACCTCGTCCAGGGCCCGTGGCGCCGACGGGGAGATCCCCGGCAGGCTCAGATAGCCGTGGACGGCGTCGGGATAGTCGGTCGCGGTGACGTCCCCACCCTTGCTCCGCAGGGCCTCGATGTAGCGGATCCCGTTGTCGCGCAACGGGTCGTGTCCGGCCGTCTGCACGAGTGCGGGCACGACCGCGCCCGCGAGCGAACCGCGCAGCGGCGCCGCGGTGGGAGCGTACGGATCGGCGTCGCCCATGTACAGGCGCACGAACGCCCGCATGCCCCGCGAGGTCAGGACCGGTGCCTCCGCGAACTCGCGTTCGGAGGGGAACTCCTCCACCATCTCGACCGCGGGGTAGATCAGGACCTGGCCGGCGAGGCCGGGACCGCCGGAGCGCACGGCCAGTTCGGCCGTCACCGCCGCGAGATTCCCACCGGCGCTGTCGCCGGCCACCACCACGCGGGACGGATCACCGCCGAGACCGGCGGCGTGGCCGACGATCCAGCGCAGCGACGACCAGCAGTCCAGAACCGCTGCGGGATAGGGATGTTCGGGTGCGAGCCGGTAGTCCACCGATACGACGACGCACGGGGTGCGCACCGCCATGTGGCTCGCCCACCACTCGTCCTGCTCGGGATCGCCGAGAACCCATCCGCCACCGTGGAACAGGACCACGAGCGGAAGCGGACCGCCCCTCGCCCCGCCGGGCCGGTAGATTCTCAGCCGCAGGGTGACCGGTGCGGACTCCGGCTCCAGCCCGTCGACCTCCACGGGATCGAGCTCGACCCACCGGTCCTCGATACGCGTCTCCGGATGCGGGCGGCCGGCGACGAACCGGCCCACCGGCGAGGACAACAACCGCGCGCGGGCCCGCCTGCGCGCGGGGATCTCCTCCGGGGGCACCTCGGAGATCGGCTTGTTCGTGAAGCCCTCGAACAGCGCGAACAGCTTCGTGCGGAACGGCAATGAGTCGGCCACGAGGACAGACTAGGTCCTCGTGGCCGGAAATCCGGTCGAGTCGGCCGGATTCGTGCTCCTCAGCTGTATCGCGCTGTCGGATACGGCGCTGTTGTCAGATACGGCGCTGCCGGGCGATGTCCGCGAGGACCACACCCGCCGCGACCGAGGCGTTGAGCGACTCGACGTCGCCGGCCATCGGGATGGACAGCACCGCGTCGCAGGTCTCGCGCACCAGTCGCGACAGACCCTTGCCCTCCGAACCCACGACCACGACCACGGGATCGGTGCCGTCGAAGTCGTCGAGGCTCGTGTCGCCGCCGGCGTCGAGGCCGACGACGCGGACACCGCGGTTCTGCCACTCCTTGAGTGTGCGGGTGAGATTGGTGGCCCGGGCGACGGGCAGACGTGCCGCGGCACCCGCGCTGGTGCGCCACGCCACCGCCGTCACCGACGCCGACCGGCGCTGCGGGATCACCACGCCGTGCCCGCCGAAGGCGGCGACGGAGCGGATCACGGCACCGAGGTTGCGCGGATCGGAGATGTTGTCGAGGGCCACCAGCAGCGGCGTCTCGTGGTTCTCCGCGGCCCGCGCGAGCAGGTCGTCGGGATGCGCGTAGCGGTAGGGCGGCACCTGCAGGCCGATGCCCTGGTGCATGCCGTTGGCGGAGAGCCGGTCGAGCTCGGCGCGCGACACCTCGAGGATCGAGATGCCCGTCTCGGCGGCACGCTGCACCGCTTCCTTCAGCCGCTCGTCGGCCTCGGCGCCGAGCGCGACGTAGAGGGCCGTGGCGGGAACCCCGGCCCGGAGGCACTCGACGACCGGGTTCCGGCCGAGCACCATCTCCGGCCCCTCCTCGGCCTTACGGCCGGCGGGACGGCGGCTGCGCTGGTCGGCGGCCTTCGCGGCGGCGCGGGCGCGCCGGGCCGCGGGGTGGTACGGACGGTCCTCGGCCTTGGGGGTGGCGCCGCGCGGTTCGAGACCGCGACGTCGCTGCCCGCCGGAACCGACGACCTGCCCCTTCTTCGTCCCGCCCTTGCGTACTGCGCCGCGACGCTGAGAATTGCCTGCCATCACTGTCCTGCTTTCAAGGACCACTCGGGTCCGTTGGGCGTGTCGGTCACTTCGATGCCCGCGGCGGCCAGACGGTCACGCACCTCGTCGGCCACCGCCCAGTTCTTCTCGGCGCGGGCGGTCGCACGGCGTTCGAGGTCGGCGGCGACCAGCACGTCGAGGGCCTCGAGCGCCGCGGAGCCGGTGCCCGTGGAGTCGCACCAGTGCTCGTCGAGCGGGTCCACACCCAGGATGCCCAGCATGCTGCGCATCCGGGAGGCGATCTGCACCGCCTCGTCGAGGTCGCCGTTGTCGAGGGCCTTGTTGCCCTCGCTGCGGAGCCGGTGGATCTCGGCGAGCGCCTTCGGCACGCCGAGGTCGTCGTCGAGGGCTTCGGCGAAGGCGTCCGTCCAGGTGCCGACCGGAACCTCCCCCGCGCGGTCGCGGGTCTTGAGGACGAACTGCTCGAGACCCCGGTACGCGGCGGCCGCCTCCTGCAGGGCGGCGTCGGAGTACTCGAGCATCGAGCGGTAGTGCGCGCTGCCCAGGTAGTAGCGCAGTTCCTGCGGGCGCACCCGGGTGAGCACGTTGGGGATGGACAGCACGTTGCCGAGCGACTTCGACATCTTCTCGCCGCCCATCGTCACCCAGCCGTTGTGCAGCCAGTAGCGGGCGAAGCCGTCGCCGGCCGCTCGGGACTGGGCCACCTCGTTCTCGTGGTGCGGGAAGACGAGGTCCATGCCTCCGCAGTGGATGTCGAAGGTGCCGCCGAGATAGAACCCGGCCATCGCCGAGCACTCGAGGTGCCAGCCGGGACGGCCGCGGCCCCACGGCGTGGGCCAGGACGGCTCGCCGGGCTTCTCGGCCTTCCACAGGGTGAAGTCGCGGGGGTCGCGCTTGCCGCGCCCGGCGCTCTCGCCCTGGTGGACGTCCTCGATCCGGTGACCGGAGAGGGCGCCGTACTCGGGGAAGCTCAGCACGTCGAAGTAGACGTCGCCGTCGGCGGCGTAGGCGTGGCCGGCGTCGATGAGGCGCTGGATGAGTTCGACCATCTGGGTGATGTGGCCGGTCGCGCGGGGTTCCACGGACGGCGGGAGCACGCCGAGAGCGTCGTATGCCCTGGTGAAGGCCCGTTCGTAGGTGGCGGCCCATTCCCACCAGGGACGCCCGGCCTCGCCTGCCTTGCGAAGGATCTTGTCGTCGATGTCTGTGACGTTTCTCACAAAGGCGACATCGAGGCCGTTCGCGGTGAGCCAGCGCCGGAGCACGTCGAAGGCGACGCCGCTGCGGACGTGTCCGATATGGGGTTCGCCCTGAACGGTGGCCCCACACAGGTACACCGATGCATGGCCGGGGACGAGCGGTTCGAAATCCCGCACAGCCCGCGATTCGGTGTCGTATAAGCGCAAGGTCACGACCGTCGATCCTACCGCTCGTCGTTCCGGGCCAGGACCAGTGCGGTCGCTACCGCCGCGACACCTTCGCCGCGGCCGGTGAGGCCGAGACCGTCCGTGGTGGTCGCCGAGACCGAGACCGGTCCGCCGAGCGCCTCGGACAGCACCGCCTGCGCCTCCGCGCGGCGCGGGCCGATCTTGGGCCGGTTGCCGATCACCTGCACGGCAGCGTTCCCGACGACCCAGCCGGCCTCGGCGAGCAGCCGCCGCACCTCCTCGAGCATCGCGACGCCGGAGGCACCGGCCATCTCGGGGCGGTCGGTGCCGAAGACGGCGCCGAGGTCGCCGAGACCGGCGGCCGAGAGGACGGCGTCGCAGAGGGCGTGCGCGGCGACGTCGCCGTCGGAGTGCCCGGCACAGCCGTCGGCGTCCTCGAAGAGCAGACCGGCCATCCAGCAGGGCCGGCCGGCCTCGATCGGATGCACGTCCGTTCCTATACCGACACGCACGTCGCTCACTCCTCCTTCTCGCTTCGGTCGACCGCCGCGAGCAGGGCACGCGCCAGGACCAGGTCCAACGGGGTGGTGATCTTGAAAGCGAGAGGGTCGCCCGCCACCGTGGACACCCGCTCGCCGAGCCGCTCCACGAGACCGGCGTCGTCGGTGGCGTCGGCCGCGTCCCGATTGGCCCGGGCCAGCAGGTCGACGTCGAAACCCTGCGGGGTCTGCACGGCCCGCAGGCTCGCGCGGTCGGGCGTGCCCGTCACGGTGCCGTCGGCGTCGACGCTCTTGATGGTGTCGGCGACGGGGAGGACGGGGATCACGGCGTCGCTGCCGTCCCGCAGCGCCGCGACCACCCGGACGAACAGGCCCGGCGGGGTGAGCGCGCGGGCCGCGTCGTGGACGAGCACGAAGCGGGCGCCGGTCGCCGCGGCGAGCCCGGCCCGCACCGAATCGGCGCGTTCGGCTCCGCCCGCGACCACGACGACGCGCCCGACCCGGGAGGGACCGACGAGGCGAGCGGGAGGGGTGGAGGCCAGTTCGGGTGGGGCGACCACGACGACGCGGTCGACCACACCGGAGTCGAGCATCGCCTCGACCGAGCGGTCGAGCATCGTGCGTCCGTCGAGTTCCACGAATGCCTTGGGGAGCTGTTCCCCCAGGCGAACACCACGGCCGGCCGCCGGAACGATTCCGACGACCGGCCCGTTGCGATCGTTCATGTGCAGTTTGCCGAGTGTCTCGTGCGCCGCTGATCAGGACGCGGCAGCGAGAACCTCGTCGAGCATGGTCTCCGCCTTGACGTCGTCCGTGCCCTCGGCGAGCGCGAGCTCACCGACGAGAATCTGACGTGCCTTGGCGAGCATCCGCTTCTCACCGGCGGACAGGCCGCGGTCCTGTTCCCGGCGCCACAGATCACGGACGACCTCCGCGACCTTGTTCACATCACCGGAGGCCAGCTTCTCGAGGTTGGCCTTGTACCGCCGCGACCAGTTGGTGGGTTCTTCCGTATGCGGTGCACGCAGCACCTGGAAAACCTTGTCGAGGCCTTCCTGTCCCACGACGTCGCGAACTCCGACGTATTCCGCGTTCTCTGCAGGTACCCGGACCGTCAGGTCGCCCTGCGCGACTTTCAGAACCAGATATTCCTTCTGCTCACCCTTGATGGTGCGCGTTTCGATAGCTTCGATCAGCGCCGCACCGTGATGGGGGTATACGACGGTGTCTCCGACCTTGAAAATCATGTGTCCCGTGCCCCTTTCGATTCTCCCAGTTTAACACGTGATCACCTCGGCCTCGCGTCAACGGTGCAGGTCAGGGGCATCGACGGCTGAGTGGAGGGCTTGACAGGCAGCTTGTTCCATGCTTCGTGTGACGTGCGACACAGAACCTCTGCGAGGGACTTCCGTTCCGGGCCCGAAGACACGAATCGGCCCGATATCCGGCCCCGGCGCACACGGCGCCCACCCGAACTACTACTCTGCCTAGTGGATTGCGAGCCTTACTCGAGTGGAGGAACCCGTGACTGCTCTCAAAGCGCCGACTCGCCGAGTCGCGTCTGCTCTCGCCCTGGCCGCGGGGGCATCGCTCATGCTGTCCGCGTGCGGCGCGGGGCAGATCAGCCAGACGGCCACGCAGGTCGCGGCCATCAACGGCATGAACACCGATGCCGGCAACCTCTCGCTGCGCAACGTCCGGATCCTCTACCCGAACTCCGAGGAGTACCGCATCGAGCCCGGCGGCACCGCCCAGCTCGGCTTCACGATCGTCAACGAGGATCCCTACGTCGCCGACCGGCTGACCGGCATCTCCACGGACTTCGCCGCCTCGGTCACGGGTGCGCGCCTCGAGATCCCCGCGCAGTCCTCCGTCGTCGCCGGTGTCGACGAGGCCACCACGGCCCTCATCGAGGACGCCGAGGAGGAGCCGAGCTCCGACAGCACCGAGGAGACCCCCACGCCGGTCCCCGCGTCGGTTGCCAACAACGTCGAGCTCGTGAACCTCTCCGAGGGTGTCCGCCCCGGCCTCACGATCCCCGTCACCTTCACCTTCGAGGAAGCCGGCGACGTGACCATCCAGGTCCCGGTCGACGCCGGCCCGGAACTGCCCCGCAGCGAGGCCTCCATCCTCGTCGAGGGCGAGGGTCACTGATCCGACCCGGATCGAAGGTCACCGACCCGGATCGAAGGTCACCGACCCGGATCGAAGGTCACTGATCCGACCCGGATCGAGGGTCACCGATCCGGAGGATTCCGGACATCGAACGTGAGAGACCCGGCCGAGCATCGCTCGGCCGGGTCTCTCGTTCGTTCTGCACCGTCGTTCCCCGCTGCTGTCGGTGGGAGCCTCTATTCTCCGGCCGTGGCCAAGACCAAGACCCTCTACCGCTGTTCCGACTGCTCGCACACCGTCGCCAAGTGGGTGGGGCGGTGCCCCGAGTGCGGGACCTGGGGGTCCATGGACGAGGCCCCCGTCCAGCCGGTGGCCGTCGCCTCTCGCGCCGGCACGTCGCTGGCGCGGGCCGGGGCCGCCGCCGTGCTGCCGAGCACCCCGGCCACTCCCCTGTCGCAGATCGACGGCAAGGCCACCCACGCCAAGCCGACGGGCATCTCGGAACTCGACCGGGTGCTCGGCGGCGGTGTGGTCCCCGGCTCCGTGGTCCTGCTGGCCGGTGAACCCGGCGTCGGCAAGTCGACGCTGCTGCTCGAGGTCGTCCACCGGTGGGCGCTGCGCGGCGAGGCCGATCGCGCCCTCTACGTCACGGGTGAGGAGTCGGCCGGGCAGGTGCGTCTGCGCGCCGACCGCACCGGCGCCGTGCACGACCGGGTCTATCTCGCCGCCGAGAACGACCTCGCGACGATCTTCGGGCACGTCGAGCAGGTGAAGCCGACGCTGCTCGTCGTCGACTCGGTACAGACCATGCTCGCCGCCGACGTCGAGGGCGTCACCGGCGGTGTCACCCAGGTGCGGGCGGTGACCAGCGCCCTGACCTCCCTCGCCAAGTCGAGCGGAATCCCGGTGCTGCTCGTCGGCCACGTCACCAAGGACGGCGCGGTCGCCGGTCCGCGTTCGCTCGAGCATCTCGTCGACGTGGTGCTGCACTTCGAGGGCGACAAGCACTCCACGCTGCGCATGATCCGCGGCGTGAAGAACCGTTTCGGGGCGGCCGACGAGGTGGGCTGTTTCGAGCTGGTGGAGGACGGCATCGTCGGCGTCAGCGACCCGTCGGGGCTGTTCCTGCAGCACCGCGACGAGGCCGTCCCCGGCACCGCGGTCACCGTCACGATGGACGGCAAGCGGCCCCTGCTCGGCGAACTGCAGGCGCTGGTCGTGCCCACCCACAATCCGTCACCGCGACGCGCGGTGAGCGGCCTCGACTCGGCGCGGGTCGCGATGGTCCTCGCGGTGCTCGAGCGGCGCTGTGGCCTCGGCCGCCTCGGCAACTGCGACGTCTACGCCTCCACCGTGGGGGGCATGCGGATCACCGACCCGTCCGCCGACCTCGCGCTGGCGCTGGCCGTCGCGTCGGCGGTCCGCGACCGGCCCGTTCCGGCGGGCACGGTGCTGCTCGGTGAGGTCGGTCTCGCCGGGGAGGTCCGGCGCGTCACGGGTGCGGGCCGGCGGCTGGCGGAGGCGCACCGCCTCGGCTTCGACCGGGGTGTGGTGCCGCGCGACGTCGACGGCGCCCCCAAGGGCATGAAGACCTTCGAGGTGTCGAACCTCGCCCAGGCCCTGTCGACGCTGAGCTGAGGTGCCTGCCGTAAGGCTGGGCCGAGGTGCCTGCCGTCAGAAGGCGGAGACGTCCCGATCGGGGCCGGGCAGGCCGTCGGCGAACCTGCGGCCCTTCTCGAAGTGCTCGTGACCGACCGTGACGAACAGGCCGGACGAGGAAGCCACCACGACCTCCGGATCGGCGAGCGGGCCGTCGACGATGCGGGCGTCGGCGCTGGTGTAGACCTTGCGGCGGACCGTGCCCTCGACGCGCGCGCGGATCTCGAGGACCGAGCCGAGCGGGATCGGGCGGGCGAAGTCGGTCTCGAAGTGGCCGGTGACCACGGCGGCCCGCAGCGCCGCGCTACACGCCATGCCCTGGGCCTCGTCGAAGGCGGTCATGAGGATGCCGCCGTGGATGAAGCCCGGGCCGCCCTGGAACCGGTTGGCGACCTCGAGCCGGCCGATCACCTCGAGCCCCTCCCCGATGACGAAGTCCATCTTCAGGCCCGACGGCTGGTCGTCGCCGCAGCCGAAGCACCGGCCCCAGTGCTGCGGGATCGGCGCACCCGGACCTGGATGGTCGGCCGGCAGTTCGGGAACGACGAGGTCGTCGGGCAGGGTCCAGGTGCTGCTCATGAGCAAGTAATGTAGTTGCGCGGTCCGCGGCGTCGTTCCGGACTCCGTGCATTTGTGACGACGACCGCAGGCGGCACACGGAAGGGATTTCGCAGATGACCGAGTCGGCGCCGGCCTCGACGCTGAGCGAGACCATCGCTCGCCTGGCGCCCGGCACCGCGTTGCGCGACGGTCTCGAGCGGATCCTCCGCGGACGCACGGGCGGGTTGATCGTGCTCGGTTTCGACGAGAAGGTCGCCGCACTGTGCGACGGCGGTTTCGAACTGGACGTCGAGTTCGCCCCCACCCGGCTGCGCGAGCTGTCGAAGATGGACGGCGCCGTCGTGGTGTCCACCGACGGCAGCCGGATCGTGCGGGCCAACGTGCAGCTCGTGCCCGATCCGAGCATCCCCACCGTCGAGTCCGGCACCCGCCACCGCGCCGCCGAACGCACCGCCATCCAGACCGGCTACCCGGTGGTGTCGGTGAGCCAGTCGATGAGCATCGTCAGCGTGTACGTGGACGGCCGCCGGCACGTCATCAACGACTCAGCAACGATCCTGTCCCGCGCCAACCAGGCCGTGGCGACCCTCGAGCGCTACAAGGCGCGACTCGACGAGGTGACCCGCCAGCTCTCCGTGGTCGAGATCGAGGACATCGTCACCCTGCGCGACGCGCTGACGGTGGCGCAGCGGCTGGAGATGATGCACCGGCTGTCGGTGGAGATCGAGCAGGACGTGCTCGAGCTCGGCACCGACGGACGTCAGCTGGCGTTGCAACTCGAGGAACTGGTAGGCGACAACCAGCTCGCCCGCCAGCTCATCGTTCGCGACTATCTCGCCGGCGAGCAGCCTCCCTCGGCCCAGGACGTCGACCAGGCGCTGGAGCGGTTGGCGGGACTGACGGACGTCGACCTGCTCGACCTGACCGCCCTGGCCCGTGCCTTCGGGTACTCCGGCACCATCGAGGCCCTCGACACCTCGATGAGCCCCCGCGGCTACCGCGTGCTGCACCGGGTGCCGCGCCTGCAGACCCGGCAGATCGATCGGCTGGTCGCGGCGTTCGGCACCCTGCAGGGACTGCTCGCGGCCACCGCCGCCGACCTGCAAGCAGTGGAGGGGATCGGGGCGTTGTGGGCCCGCTACATCCGTGAGGGACTGTCGCGGCTGGCCGAGGCCGCAATCAACCACTACGACTGAACGCCCACCCGGGGAACCGGATGGGCGTTCGTCGAGGAACCGTGACCGCTCAGGGAACGATGTTGAAGGGCTCGGGGGCGCTGCGCACACCACCGAGCTGCCCGACCACCGTGTAGGCGCCCGGCCCCACCGGCTCGCGCGGCGTCTCGCAGCCCGGCTCGGAGGTCGTCGCCGACCACTTCACCGAGTACGCGGCCTGATCGCCGGGCGCGAGCGAACGCACATCGGCGGTCGACTCCGGGAAGCAGTCGGTGTTCGCCCACAGCCGCTGGTTGCCGTCGAGGGTGTAGACGAGCACCTGCTGCAGACCGGCACCGAGATCGCGCTCGCACTGCGTTGTGCCGATGTTGGTGATGACGATCGTGAACTCCGGCTCGGATCCGACCTTGTAGTTCGGCTCCTCGGAGGTCACCCGCACCGCGAGCGACTGGTCGGGGCACTGCCCCGGCAGCACCGGGGCGGGGGCCGCAGCCGTGGTGGTCGCGGGCGCGCTCGAGCTGCCGCCGGACGCGCTCGCCCCGGACGAGGACGACGAGCCGCCGGAGCCCTGCGACCCACCCGACGCGCCGCCCCCGTCGCGGGTGCTGCTCGCGGACGCCGCGTCGGCCGAGGCGTCGGCGGTCGTGGTCGTCGCGGAGGTGCTCACCTCCGCGGCCGTGGGCTCGGGCTCGGCCTCGTCGCCGCCGGTCAGCGACACGACGAGCCAGATGACCAACGCCAGCACGACCACGGCGACGCCGAGCGCGAGAACGCGTCGTCGCCAGTAGATCTCGGGGGGCAGCGGGCCGGTCGGTTCAAGCACGCCCCCCACGGTATGTGGCGTGGGGCGTGCTCTGCCACACCACCGTCGGCGTGTCGCTGTCGGTGGTGCTCACACCGCCCTACTAGGCGACCTCGGTGACCTCTCCGACCTCACCGATGCCGATGTCACCGATGTGGCTCTGCAGGGTCACACGGCCGTCCTCGAGCTTGTAGGTCACGCCCACAATGGCGCAGCGGCCGGCGGCGATGCGGTCGGTGATGATGCGCGAGCGGTCGGTGAGCAGCTTGCCCGTCTCGATGACGTGGCGGCCCTCGAGCTCGTCGACGGTGGCCAGACCCTCGGCGCGGCCGAGGAGGATCGACGGCGCCACGCGCTCGACGACGCTTCGGATGTGCCCGCCCGGCACGACGCCCTTGTCGAGAGCGCTGATCGTCGAGGCGACGGCGCCGCAGCTGTCGTGACCGAGGATCACGATGAGCGGGACGTTGAGAATGTCGACGGCGTACTCGATGGAACCGAGCACGGAGCTGTCGATGACGTGACCCGCGGTTCGGACGACGAACATGTCGCCGAGGCCCTGATCGAAGATGATCTCTGCGGCCACCCGGGAGTCACCGCAGCCGAACAGGACCGCAGTGGGGTGCTGACCGTTGACCAGTTCGGCGCGACGGTCGATCCCCTGGCTCGGATGCAGCGGGGTACCGCTGACGAAGCGCTGGTTACCCTCGGTGAGAGCTTTCCAGGCATTGATGGGATTCGAGTTCGGCATGCGTACATTATTCACCTGCACGGATGCCGGTGTTCGAGCGGCATCTCCCGGTGGGAAGTTTGTACGGATTCACACGACCCGAGGGAAAGAGACGAGACATGCCGGTTGATGCACCGTCGTTGTTGCGCTGGTACGCCGCCGAGGCGCGCGACCTGCCGTGGCGACGCGACGGGGTGACCGGCTGGCAGATCCTCATGTCCGAGGTCATGCTGCAGCAGACACCGGTGGCCCGGGTCGCCCCGATCTGGGAGGAATGGGTGCGCCGGTGGCCGGTCCCGTCGGCGATGGCCGCCTCCAGCCAGGCCGAGGTGCTGCGGGCGTGGGGGAAGCTCGGCTATCCGCGCCGCGCGCTGCGCCTGCACGAGTGCGCCGGTGTCCTCGCCGCCGAGCACGACGACCGGGTGCCCGAGGACGTCGACGTGCTGCTCTCCCTGCCTGGCATCGGCGCGTACACCGCGCGGGCGGTGGCGTGTTTCGCGTACGGGCAGCGGGTGCCGGTGGTGGACACGAATGTGCGGCGGGTCGTCGCCCGTGCCGTGCACGGCCGGGCCGAGCCCGGAAATCCTTCGACCAAGCGCGATCTCGCCGACGTCGAGGAACTCCTCCCCCGCCCCCGCGCGCGGGCGGCGACCTTCTCGGCGGCGTTGATGGAGCTCGGCGCGACCGTGTGCACCGCGCGCACCCCCGACTGTGGGCGTTGTCCGTTGCCCGAGTGTGCGTGGGTGGAGGCCGGCCGGCCGGCCCACGACGGGCCGCCGCGGCGGGTGCAGAAGTTCGCGGGCACCGATCGGCAGGTGCGGGGCAAGTTGATGGCGGTGCTGCGCGAGAGCGACACCCCGGTGGAGCGTCCCGTCCTCGACAGCGTGTGGACGACGGATCCGGGTCAGCGCGACCGCGCGTTGCACTCGCTGCTGGTGGACGGGCTCGTCGAGCAGACCGACGACGGCCGGTTCGCCCTCGCCGGGGAGGGCTCGACCTCCTGAAACGGGTGGATCGGCGGCGGGTGGGTCAGCGGTCCAGGCCGGTCAGGAACTTCTCGACCAGCACGCGGTAGTCGTCGGGCCGGTCGTCGTGCACGAGGTGCCCGGCGCCCTCGACGCGGGCGTACTCGGTGCCGGGGCGCGTCGCCATCCGCCGCATCTGCCCCTCCGGGGTGATGGTGAACTCCCCCTCGATGAGCAGGGCCGGCACCCGGACGGCGTTCCACTCGTCCCAGAAGTGCCGCGTCCCCCACTCCTCGGAGATGTCGCGGAAGGTCGCGACGTCGCCGTGCAGGTACCAGCCGTCGTCGCGGCGGGTGAACGAGTCGAGGAAGTAGCGGCCCGCGACGAGACCGAAGAAGTCGAGCACCGCGTCCTCGCTGGGGAACGGCTGCGGCCACTGGGAGACCATCGCGGCCCAGTCCGCCGCCGTGCGGCCCCGGAAGTCGGGGGCCATGTCCTCGAGGACCAGCGCGGCGACCCGATCGGGGTGTGCGGCGGCGAAGCACCAGGCGTGCAGGGCACCCATCGAGTGCCCGATCACCACGAGCGGTTCGGTGATCGGGTCGAGGTGCGCGGCGAGATCGGCGACGAATGCCTCGGTGGTGAGTTCGGCCGGGGCGGGTCGTCCGTGACCGGCCGCGTCGAAGGTGTACACGTGGCCGTGTCCGCGTAGCCATCCCACGTGTCGACCCCAGGTGCGGGCACTGCCCATGAGGCCGTGCAACAGCAGGATGGGCCGCCCGGTTCCGCCCTCGTCGTGCAACACAATGGATCAAGTTAGCGGAGTAGTCTCTCGCGCATGGCAGTCGTGAAGATCAATGCAATCGAGGTTCCCGAAGGCGCAGGCCCCGAGCTGGAGAAGCGGTTCGCCAATCGTGCGCACACCGTCGACAACTCCCCCGGCTTCCTGGGTTTCCAGCTGCTCCGTCCCACGGCCGGTGAGAACCGGTACTTCGTCGTGACGCAGTGGGAGTCCGAGGAGGCCTTCGCCGCGTGGCGAGACGGCGATGCCCGCGCCGCCCACGCGGGCGAGGCGAAGAAGCCCGTCGCGACCGGCGCGTCGCTGCTCGAGTTCGAGGTCGTCCTCGACGTCAAGAAGTCCTGAGATGCCCGCGTCCGGTCGTCCCGGACGCGATCCCACCTATCCGGAGGTGGGTGCGAGCCTGCGGGCCTGTCTGGACGGGTCACCGCTCCCCTCCGGATACCGGCATCTGCACATCCGGGAAGAGCTGGGACGCGGCGACCGTGTGTTCGAGGTCGCCGCGACCCGCTTGTTCTCCTGGCAGATGCACCGCGCCGCGGGGATCGCGGTACCGGACGCCACTCCCTCCGCCGCCCCCGGCGTCGAGGTGCTGCTCGGTTTCGGGATCGGCCCGGTGCGTGCGACGGCGGGGTGCCGGGTGCTCGAGGTCGTCGACGACGAGGGCCGGCGCGGCTTCACCTACGGCACACTGCCGGGACATCCCGAGTGCGGCGAGGAGACCTTCCTCGTCGAACACGCCGGCGACGGCCGGGTGACCGGCACGGTGATCGCCTTCTCCCGCCCGGCCCGCTGGTACACCCGGCTCGCCGGTCCTGTCGGGCACCTGCTGCAGCGCCGGATCGCGCGGCGCTATCTGGACGCGCTCAGACGCTGACCGTCACGTCGTCGACCGCGCGGCGGAGGAAGCGCAGGAACACCTCGGGTGTCTGCGCACCGGATACCGCGACGGCCCGGTTCGCCACGAAGAACGGCACTCCCTGGACGCCGAGTTCCCGCGCCGCGAGCAGATCGGCGGCAACGGCGTCGGCCGCGGCCTCGCCGGCGGGATCGTCCCCTTCGAGGGCCGCGCGCGTCCACTCCGGATCCATTCCCGCCTCGGACGCGATCCGCACCAGGACGTCGCGGTCGTCGACGACTTCCCCGTCGACGAAGTGCGCGCGGAACAGGGCCTCGAGGACCGCGTCGCGCCGGTCGCCGGCCAGGTGCGACAGGCGGTGCGCGTCGAAGGTGTTGGCGGAGACGACGGTGTCGAAGTCGATGTCGATGCCGACCGCGGCGGCGGTGTCGGAGACCTGCGCGAACATCTGCCGGACCTGCTCGGCCGGCATGCCCTTCATCGCGACGAGCGCTTCGATCTCGGGGACGCGCCGCCCCGCCGGGGTGTCGGGCGAGAGCTGGTACGACCTCCAGGTCACCTCCACCCGCGCGCGGTCGTCGAAGGCGTCGAGGGCCTCCGCGAACCGGCGCTTGCCGATGTAGCACCAGGGGCAGGCGATGTCGGACCAGACCTCGATGTGTGCGGTGGGAAGAAGTTCGTCGGGCATGCTCATACCCCGATCCAACCCTCTCCCGCGCGACCCTGTTCCCTTCTCCCGCCTCGTGGGAGTGCCTTCTCAGCTCTCGAGAGCGGCGTCGAGGGTGATCTCCACGCCGGTGAGGGCCTTGTTCACCGGGCAGCTCGCCTTGGCGTCCTGCGCGGCCTTGGTGAAGCCGTCCGCGTCGAGCCCTTCGACCTCACCGCGCACCTTCAGCGCGATTCCGGTGAGCCGGAAGCCGCCCGCCGGGTCGGGTCCGAGTGAGACGTCGGCGGTGACCTCGAGGCTCTGCGGGGTGCCACCGGCCTCGCCGATGAGGGCCGACAGCTGCATCGCGTAGCACGACGAGTGGGCCGCTGCGATCAGTTCCTCGGGGCTCGTCGTGCCGCCCGCGTCGTCGGCGGCGCGCTTCGGGAAGGACACGTCGAAGGTGCCCCGGCCCGAGCTGGTGAGCTCCACCTGTCCGGATCCCTTCTGCAGATCCCCGTTCCAGGCGGTCCTCGCGGTACGTGTAGGCATGACCTCTCCTTCTGCGTTGTGGCAGCAGCGTCATGACCACGTTCGCAGACTCGGCGGTCTGCCGCGGGTGTTCGCGGCAGACCGTTCCCGATGTCCGGATCAGGCGGAGCGGGTGCGCAGTTCGCGGTCGCGTTCCTTGATGGTCTGCACCGCCTCGTCGCGTTCGTAGGGCCGCGTCTGCAGGCGTCGCTTCACCTCCGCGATGCCGCGCATCCGTTCGGTGTGCCCGCGTCGCGCCGCGCGGCGGGCGCCGCCCGGCACGGCGACACTCAGCCGGTCGCGGACGAGATTGCGGGCGAACCACAGCGGATACAGGGCCGCCATCGGGCTCAGGCGCGGAATGCCCACGGCGTCGGAATAACCCGGGCCGAGCGCGAGCCGGGCGAGGTCGGCGTGGAAGTGGTAGTACCCCCAGCTCCGGAGACGGTTCGCGAACCCGGGACCGTCGACGCCGTAGATGCGGGGCACGGCCTTCAGGGCGGCGTCGGTGAGGATCCGGGAGGACTCGTCGGGATCGACCTCCGACCAGGTGGCGAGCCAGATCAGGCGCAGGAGTTCGTCGAGGGAGGTCACCTGGAGTTCGGCGGTGACCCCCATGGTGTGGGCGACGTAGCGGTACAGGTGCACGATGGCGTCCCGTTCGCGGCGCGAGTACCAGTGCCCGGCGGCCATCACCGCGAGGGCGACCCCGGCGATGGGGATCATCGTGACGCAGTAGTGCAGCTGGTTGACCGGGCGGCCGTGGGTGTCGACGTTCCAGTCGTCGACCTGGTCGATGCCGGCGCGGATGAAGGCGTGGACGAGCCGGACCCGGGCGGTGTTCCTGGTGCCCGCCCCGAACCGTTCCATCCCGCCCGGCGCGGTGCAGTCCATCGACCACGCGACCGTCTCCACGATGCGGGCGGCGGCGCGTTTCTCGAGGTCGCCGCCGCGCAGCAGGACGTCGTTGACGCGCGGGGAGACGTAGCTCGCGGGGAAGGCGAGGGCGGTGGTGAAGGCCATGAGGGTGCTCAGCGGCATGCGGGCGATCGCACGCGCGGCGAGGTCGAGCTTGTCGTAGTCCACCCAGTACGGGACGTCGTCGAGGGCGGCGATGAACGCCGCGACCTCGGGGGCGGGATCGTCGACGGTCTCGATGCCGTGTTCGAGGGCCTGCTCGAACTGCGCCCGGATGCGACGCCGGTCGCCGCGGCGCATGGCCGCGACGAGATCGTCGGCCACCGGATCGCACATGTTCGCGAACTTGGCGAAGGACAGGGCCTGCGCGAGGGTGGGCCGTACGGAGTCGCCGGCCAGGAACGACATCGCCAGACGGGGAGCGCCCTCGCCCAGGATCGGTTGCGGCGTGAGGCGGTCCGAGCGGTCGTGCAGGCGGGCGGTCGACGGGGTGCGCACCGGCAGGGAACTGAGCGACACATCTCCTCCTCGGGATCTCGTCCTCCCGACTATGGCACGCGTCACCCCAATTGGTAAACACTTGATTCCGGAATTGATAGATTCCCGATCGTGCGCTGTGCCAGACTCGAACCGTGTCGGAGCCCGAGAACACCCGCGCCTACCGCGGCGTCTCCCCCACCGAACGCCGGACCGAGCGACGGGAACGCCTCAAAGCCGCGGTGCTCGACGTCCTCGCCCAGGAGGGCTGGGCGGGCACGACGGTCCGCAGGGTCGCGGCGAGCGCCGGTGTCGGACCGCGATTCTTCTACGAGAGCTTCACCGACATGAACGACCTCGTCACCACCACCTACGACGAGCTCGGCGCCGAACTGCTGGCCGCCGCGGTCGCGGCGATCGAGGCCGCCCCCGACGACCTGCACGCCCGCGCGCGGGCTGCGGTCGGCGCGATCGTCGGGGCCGTCGAACGCGACCCCCGCAAGGGCCGCTTCCTCATCTCCGACGCCCCGCCGCTGGCCGAACGCAAGAGCGCCTTCATCCGGGCCGCGGCGGACGAACTCGTCGCGCAGAGCGACGCGATCGGCACCCGCCTCGACCACCGTCAGGCGGAACTGTGCGCGATGGTGGTGATGGCCGGCGCCGTCGAACTCGTGCGCGGCTGGCTCGACGGCACCCTCGACATCCGTCCCGACGAACTCACCGAGATCGTGGCGAGCACACTGTCGACGCTCACCACCCACATGCCGCGCATCGGCCGGTGAGTCCGGGAAAGTCCCGACAGCCCGGCACGGCCGGGCGCAGCATGGGATCCGTGACTGCGATGCAACAGGACCCACGTCCCCTCGTCCGCGCCGCCCTCGATCGCGCCCGCCGTATCGTCGGTGGTGTCCGCGCCGACCAGCTGACCGCACCGACACCCTGTCCCGGCTTCGATGTCCGTGCCCTGGCCGGACACCTCGCCTCGACCCTCGAGCGCAGCGCCGCCATCGGCGCCGGGCGCGACCCGCTCACCGTCCCGGAATCCCTCACCGCCCCGGACGACGACTGGCCGGCGGTGCTGGAGACCGCGGCCGAGCACTACTGGCAGGTGTGGGACGACGACGCTCTGCTCGACCGTCCCGTCACCGCACCCTGGGGCACCTTCCCGGGCCGGGTCGCGATGTTCGTGCAGCTCGACGAGCTGCTCGTGCACGGCTGGGACCTCGCCGTCGCCACCGGGCAGGACGCGGAGGCCGACCCGGCGCTCGCCGAGGCGGCACTCGAGGTCATGCGGATCGCGCTACCCGAATCACCGCGGGAGGGCTTCCCGTTCTACCCGCCGGTGCCGCCCGCGCCGGACGCCGGCCCGACCGAGCGGCTGGCGAACTGGGTCGGGCGTGCCTCCGAACCGTGGGTGCGCCGGGACCGCACCTGACCCGAGAACGCCGGAGGGCGGCACCCGTGCGGGTGCCGCCCTCCGTGGATCCGTGGAATCAGCTCGCGTCGGTCTCGCCCTCGGCGGACTTGGCCAGCGCGACCGCCGGGGTGTCGGGCACCTCGGCCGGCTTCTCGCTCGGCGTGAACGTGAAGCGGGCGTTCTCGCCGGAGCCCTCGCCGTCCCAGCCCTCGACGTCCACCAGGACGATGTGGCCGGGGCCGATCTCGCCGAACAGGATCTTCTCGGAGAGCTGATCCTCGATCTCGCGCTGGATCGTGCGGCGCAGCGGGCGAGCGCCGAGCACCGGGTCGAAGCCGCGCTTGGCGAGCAGCGCCTTCGCCTTGTCGGTGAGCTCGATGCCCATGTCCTTGTTCTTCAGCTGCTTCTCCACGCGGCCGATCATCAGGTCGACCATCTGGATGATCTGATCCTGCGTCAGCTGGTGGAAGACGATGATGTCGTCGATGCGGTTGAGGAACTCGGGCCGGAAGTGCTTCTTCAGCTCGTCGTGGACCTTGGCCTTCATCCGCTCGTAGTTCGACTGCGAGCCGGAATCGGCGGAGAAGCCGAGGCCGACGGCCTTCGAGATGTCGGACGTACCGAGGTTCGAGGTGAAGATCAGCACGGTGTTCTTGAAGTCGACCGTGCGGCCCTGACCGTCGGTGAGACGGCCGTCCTCGAGCACCTGCAGGAGGGTGTTGTAGATCTCCTGGTGTGCCTTCTCGATCTCGTCGAACAGCACCACCGAGAACGGCTTGCGGCGCACCTTCTCGGTGAGCTGGCCCCCCTCCTCGTAGCCGACGTAGCCGGGAGGAGCACCGAACAGACGCGACGCGGTGAAGCGGTCGTGGAACTCGCCCATGTCGATCTGGATGAGCGCGTCGTCCTCGCCGAACAGGAAGTTCGCGAGCGCCTTCGACAGCTCCGTCTTACCCACACCGGACGGGCCGGCGAAGATGAACGAACCGGACGGACGCTTCGGGTCCTTCAGGCCGGCCCGCGTACGACGGATCGCCTTGGCGACGGCCTTGACGGCATCCTCCTGGCCGATGATCCGCTTGTGCAGCTCCTCCTCCATGCGGAGCAGACGCGTGGTCTCCTCCTCGGTGAGCTTGAACACCGGGATACCGGTCCAGTTCGCGAGGACCTCGGCGATCTGCTCCTCGTCGACCTCGGCGATGACGTCGAGGTCGCCCGCGCGCCACTGCTTCTCCCGCTCGGCGCGCTGCGCGACGAGCTGCTTCTCCTTGTCGCGCAGGGCCGCGGCCTTCTCGAAGTCCTGCGCGTCGATCGCGGACTCCTTCTCGCGACGGGCGTCGGCGATCTTGTCGTCGAACTCGCGCAGGTCCGGCGGCGCGGTCATGCGGCGGATGCGCATGCGGGCACCGGCCTCGTCGATGAGGTCGATCGCCTTGTCCGGCAGGAAGCGATCGTTGATGTAGCGGTCGGCGAGGGTGGCGGCCGAGACCAGCGCCTTGTCGGTGATGGAGACACGGTGGTGCGCCTCGTACCGGTCGCGCAGGCCCTTGAGGATCTCGATGGTGTGCTCCACCGTCGGCTCCCCGACCTGCACCGGCTGGAAACGACGCTCGAGCGCGGCGTCCTTCTCGATGTACTTGCGGTACTCGTCGAGGGTGGTCGCACCGATGGTCTGCAGCTCACCGCGGGCCAGCTTCGGCTTGAGGATCGACGCGGCGTCGATCGCGCCCTCGGCGGCGCCGGCACCGACGAGCGTGTGCAGCTCGTCGATGAACAGGATGATGTCGCCGCGACTGTTGATCTCCTTGAGGACCTTCTTCAGGCGTTCCTCGAAGTCACCGCGGTAGCGGCTGCCGGCGACGAGCGAGCCCAGGTCGAGCGTGTAGAGCTGCTTGTCCTTGAGGGTCTCGGGGACCTCGCCGTTGACGATGGCCTGCGCGAGGCCCTCGACGACGGCGGTCTTGCCGACACCCGGCTCGCCGATGAGCACCGGGTTGTTCTTGGTGCGGCGGGACAGCACCTGCATGACCCGCTCGATCTCCTTGGCGCGGCCGATGACCGGGTCGAGCTTGCCCTCGAGTGCCGCCTGGGTGAGGTTGCGACCGAACTGGTCCAGGACCAGCGAGGTGGACGGAGTGCCGGTCTCGCCACGGCTGGTGCCGGATTCTGCGGGTTCCTTGCCCTGGTAGCCGGACAGCAGCTGGATGACCTGCTGACGCACCCGGTTGAGATCGGCGCCGAGCTTGACGAGGACCTGAGCGGCCACGCCTTCGCCCTCGCGGATGAGGCCGAGGAGGATGTGCTCCGTGCCGATGTAGTTGTGTCCGAGCTGCAGTGCCTCGCGGAGGCTGAGCTCGAGGACCTTCTTGGCACGGGGAGTGAAGGGGATGTGTCCCGAGGGTGCCTGCTGACCCTGGCCGATGATCTCTTCGACCTGGCTCCGCACACCTTCGAGCGAGATACCCAACGACTCGAGCGACTTCGCCGCCACACCCTCACCCTCGTGGATGAGGCCGAGGAGGATGTGCTCCGTGCCGATGTAGTTGTGGTTGAGCATCCTGGCCTCTTCCTGAGCCAGGACAACGACGCGCCGCGCGCGATCGGTGAACCTTTCGAACATCGCACTCCCTCACACTCTCCGGCTGCAGATCCGGTACGCCGATCGTTCCGAATCCTGCCGCCGCTCTTCGCTCCGGCACTCGAGTCGTTCGTCGGAACCGACGGAGGTTCCAAGCTCCCACTTCTCACTCTAGTGGGCGCGCTACCGACTCGCTTTCCCTCTGCCTCGTGAAAGACGGCGGGAAAACCCGGTCACAAGGGTTAACGCTGCACGTTTCGCATACGTTTCCGCAAGATGTACGCCACGAGCGAACATCACGCCGTCCGCCGTCGGGCTCCGGGACGGTCACCGAGCGAAGAACCGCTCGATCCGCCGCCCGAGGCCCCTCGTGGCACGTTCGGGATCGGCCAGATCGCTTTCCGCGAGGACACTGTCCTCCTCGGCCACGGTACCCGGCTCGAACGGCCGGAGCGAACGACCCGGTCCGCGGAAGCGCTCGATCGTCGCCAGCAGCGACCCGCCGTCGCGGGTGTGCTCGGCGATCGTCTCCGGCTCCACCCCGAGATGTTCGGCGACGAGGATGTTCCGCAGTTCCACCGCAGCACGGCCGACGGCGTCGCCGGGCCCGGCCGATTCGATGGCCAGGTCGCATTCGGTGTCGAACCCCATCGACCGGTTGTTGAGATTCGACGATCCGATCCGCAGCAGGTGCTCGTCCATGACGACGACCTTGGCGTGGACGTAGACGGGGTCCCCGCCGGCGGTGACGGGATAGTAGGCGCCGAAACGGCCGTGCAGGTCGGCGTCCCAGAGCAGGTGCAGCAGCGCGCGGCGGGCTCCGTCCATCGCCTTGCGTTCGAGCCAGCCCTCCGCGTTGCGCGGCAGCACCAGCACGACCTCCGGGCCGTCCGGCTCCCGCAGGCGCCGGGCGAGCGCCTCCGCGAGCGGGCGGGACGCGAGGTACTGGCTCTCCAGGTAGAGGGTGTGCCGCGCGCGTTCGATGATCCGCAGGTAGAGCGCCTCGATCTCGTGCACGCCCTCCCGGTCGCCGTAGTCGGGCAGGGTGCGGGCGATCGCCACGTCGACGTCCCGCAGGGTCGGTGCGAGACCGTCGGGCCAGATCGGCCGGGCCTGCCCCACCGGTTCGAGTTCCTCCCCGGTCGCGGCCTTCCAGCGTGCCCTGGCCTGCTCGCCGAGGGCGCGTGCCGCTTCGCCGTCGACGGCGGTCGTCACGTCGTGCCAGGGGCCGTAGCGCCGCCCGGTCGGTTCCCGCCGGTAGCGGCTGCGGTCCGGATGGTCGGAGGTGTCCCACCGGTCGACGGTCATGTCGATGCCGCCGCAGAAGGCGATGCTGTCGTCGACGACGATGATCTTCTGATGATGGGCCGCCCCGATCGGGTGCGCGCCGTCGATCTCCATGTGCAAACGCCGGTCGGTGAGCCGGTCGAGGACGAACACCGGCAGCATTCCCCGCGTGAGAGCGCTGAATGCACCGATGTTCCACTTGAGAAGGTAGATATCGAGACCGGGCTTCCGGTCGATCAGCCATTTCAGGAAATCGCCGAGTTTGTTCGGACCGTCGAGCGTGGGACCGTCCGGTTCGAACTCGATGCGGGTATCGAAGTCCCAGCCGATGAGGATGATACGTTTTTCGGCCTGGAGCATCGCGGACTTCGCGTGACGAAAATAATCGGCCGCGTCGACGATACAGGTCAACCGTTCCGCTCGGGTGATACGCCAGCAGGTATTGCCCGGTTCGAGCACGGTCTCGGCCATGCGCGGATATTACTCCCTGCATTCGGCGGCGTGGAGCGGATATGAGACGCGCCACATATCGTGGATACGGAAATCGTCACACCCCCGTAGGGGGCGGTCCCGCACACGACCACGGGGCACGATCCGCGTGCTGCGAACCGCGCCCCGTGACGGTGCATGAGTGGGTCAGTGCTCCCGGTTGTAGGCCTCGACGATCTCGGCCGCGATACGGCCCCGAGCGGAAACGGGAAGGTTGTTCTCCCGTGCCCATTCCCGGATGGCGGCCGTCTGCTCCCGGTTCGAACCGCCCGACGAGCCCTTCCGCGACGCCGGGGCGGATGCGCCGGCCCCCTTGCCACGCTTCCGGCCGCCGACCTTGCGGGCGTGCTCGATCCAGAATTCGAGTTGCTCGCGCAACTTCGCGGCATTCTCCTCGGAAAGATCGATCTCGTAGGTCACACCGTCGAGACCGAACTCCACCGATTCGTCCGCCGCGGTTTCCTGATCCACGTCGTCGATCAGGGTCACGGTCACTTTCTTCGCCATGTGCAGCAAATCCTCTCGCATGCGTTCCCCCCGTGGGACGGGAACTACACTACCCGCGGATTAACACATCGCAATATCGCGACCCTATTTTCTGATTAACGGGCGTTCGGCCGGACAATCGGGAACAGGATTGTTTCCCGGATACCCAGACCGGTGAGCGCCATGAGAAGGCGATCGATTCCCATTCCGGTACCCGTGGTGGGCGGCATTCCCTGTTCCATGGCGGCGAGGAAATCCTCGTCGAGGACCATCGCTTCGTCGTCACCGGCCGACGCCAGGCGCGCCTGGTCGACGAACCGCTCGCGCTGGATCACCGGATCGACGAGTTCCGAGTAGCCGGTGGCGAGCTCGAAACCGCGGACGTAGAGATCCCACTTCTCGGTGACGCCGCGCACGGAACGGTGGTCGCGGGTCAGCGGGGAGGTCTCGACCGGGAAGTCACGCACGAAGGTGGGCTCGTACAGCTGGTCGCCACACATGTGCTCCCACAGTTCCTCGACGAGTTTGCCGTGGCCCCAGCCCTTGCCCTCGGGGATTTCCAGACCCACCCGGTCGGCGAGCGCGGTGAGCTCCTCCAGGGTGGTGTCGGGGGTCACCTCGGTGCCGATCGCCTCCGACAGGGAGGGATACATCTCCAGGGTCTTCCATTCGCCACCGAGGTCGTATTCGGTGCCGTCGGACAGCGTCACCACGTGGCTGCCGAAGACCGCCATCGCGATCTCCTGGATGATCTCGCGGATCATCCGCGCCGAATCGTCGTAGGTGCCGTACGCCTCGTAGGTCTCGAGCATCGAGAATTCCGGCGAGTGGGTGGAGTCGGCGCCCTCGTTGCGGAAATTGCGGTTGATCTCGAAGACCTTCTCGATACCGCCCACCACGCAGCGCTTGAGGAAGAGCTCCGGCGCGATACGCAGGTACAGATCCATGTCGAGCGCGTTCGAGTGCGTGACGAACGGGCGGGCGGCCGCGCCACCATGCAGGGTCTGCAGCATCGGCGTCTCGACCTCGAGGAAACCGCGCCGCTCGAGGGCGTTGCGCAGCTCCCGCACCACCGCGACACGCATACGGGCGTTGCGGCGCGCCTCGGGACGCACGATGAGGTCGACGTAGCGCTGCCGGACGCGCGTCTCCTCGTTCATCTCCTTGTGAGCGACGGGCAGCGGCCGCAGGGCCTTCGACGCCATGTTCCACGAGTCGGCCATGACGCTGAGCTCACCGCGGCGGGAGCTGATGACCTCGCCGTGCACGTACACGATGTCGCCGAGGTCGACCTCGGACTTCCACTGCGCGAGTGCCTCCTCGCCGACACCGGCGAGGCTCAGCATGACCTGCAGCTGGGTGCCGTCACCCTCCTGCAGCGTCGCGAAGCACAGTTTGCCGGTGTTCCGGGAGAACATGACCCGGCCCGCGATGCCGACGATGGTGCCGGTGGCGGTGTCGGGTTCCAGATCGGGGTACGCGGCGCGGATCTCCGCGAGGGTGTGCGTCCGCGGAACGATGACGGGATAGGGTTCCGAGCCCTGTGCCAGGAGCCGTTCGCGCTTGTCGCGGCGGACCCGCATCTGTTCGGGGGTGTCGTCGGGCTGCTGAACGGTGGCATCACTCACGGGTTACCAGACTATCCGAAACCCGGGGACGGCCCGGAGGCAGATCGCCCTGTCCGGGAGGGCGGACACCGGTGCCGTCAGTGGGCGGTGACGCGGGCCACGTCCTCGGCGACGTGCTCCGCCACGGAGATGGCGTCGACCAGGCGTGCGGCGCGGATGGCGGCGTAGCCACCGACAAGATGCGTGACCCGGCGCAGACCCTGTGCGAGCAGGGCGGCAACCGCGCCGTGCGAGCGGGTGCCGTCGGCCGAGACGAGGATCCACTCGACGTCGTGGTCGACGGCCGCGGCGAGCCGGCCGGGGCTGACCGGATCGAGCCGCTCGGCGACGAGTTCGGCCGGGATGGCCAGGGCGCCGGGAAGCGTTCCCTGCTCGGCACGTTCGGCGTGGGTGCGGATGTCGACGACCACGGCGCCGCGGACCACCGCGGCGGTGAGCTCGGTGGGATAGGTGCGCTCGACGGTCAGCGGGTAGAAGACCGGAGCGGCAACGGAAACCGGAGCGGAGGAAACGGAGGTAGCGGAAAGAAGCGCTGCGCGCATGAGGGAACTCCCAGGAATGTGTCATCGGTCGAGGCGGAAACGTCAGCCTCGACAACACTCCTGGGTGCTCATGCAACGGGTCATGGGAGACATCTTTACACAGAATGGCGCGGAGCGGAACCCGCAACTCCGCGTGCTGCTCGTCTCACCTGGTTCCGCTCGTACACCAGACGCAGTCCCTCGAGCGTGAGATCGGGTTCGTGGTGCTCGAGCGTCCGCGACTCCGGCATGATCAGCGGCGCGCTGTCGCCGGTGCAGATCACCGCGACGTCGTCGCCGTCGAAACCGGGAACCTCGGCGCAGATCCGGCGCACGATGCCGTCGACCATGCCGGCGAAACCGAAGACCGCACCCGACTGCATGCACTCGACCGTGTTCTTGCCGAGAACCGCACGGGGACGGGCCAGTTCGACCTTCCGCAGCGCCGCGGACCGCGACGCGAGCGCATCCATCGAGATCTCCACGCCGGGCGCGATGGAACCGCCGAGGAACTCCCCCTTGCCCGACACCACGTCCACACACGTGGAGGTGCCGAAATCCACCACGATGCACGGGGATCCGTAGAAGTGGTAGGCGGCGAGACTGTTGACGATGCGGTCGGCCCCGACCTCCTTGGGGTTGTCGACGAGCAGTGGGACGCCCGTGCGCACGCCGGGTTCGACGACGACATGCGACACCGACGCCCAGTAGCGGTCGAGCATGACCCGAAGTTCGCGCAGCACCGACGGCACGGTGGACAGCGCGGCGACCCCGGTGACCTGATCGGCCGTGTCGCCGAGCAGTCCGCGGAACAGCAGCGCGATCTCGTCGGCGGTCATGAGGGGATCGGTGCGAACGCGCCAGTCCCGCAACAACCTCGCGTGCGAGCCACTGCCCGTGAACACCCCCAGGACGATGTTGGTGTTCCGGACGTCGACGGTGAGGAGCACGTGTTACACCAGGGCGGACGAGTCGAGGGTGGACAGCATCCGCGGGGTGATCAGACCGGAGCCCTCGGGGGCGTGGGCCGGGTCGCTGCCCAGCTCGACGGGGCGGTTGTCGGCGTCGACGAACACCACGCGCGGGTTGTAGTCCTTGCACTCCTGCTCGTTCATCACGCCGTAGGCGATGAGGATGACCAGATCGCCGGGGCTCACGAGACGCGCTGCGGCACCGTTGATCCCGATGATGCCCGAGCCGCGCTCACCGGCGATGACGTAGGTCTCGAGCCGGGCGCCGTTGTCGATGTCGACGATGCAGACCTGCTCGCCCTCGAGCAGATCCGCGGCGTCCATCAGATCCTGATCGACGGTCACCGAACCGACGTAGTGCAGGTCCGCGTGCGTGACCGTGGCGCGGTGGATCTTCGACTTCATCATGGTGCGGAACATGCTCGTCCTCGGTTTCTCTCTCGTGGGGAAATCTGGTCAGCGGTTCAGGAGGTCGTCTTCGGCGTCCGGGTCCACAGGCCCGGTCGCGCGCTCGAGGAAGCCGGTGCCGACGGCCACCCCGACGTTGTCGATGAGGCGGGTGCTGCCGAGCCGGGCCGCGACGAGCAGCCGGCCGTCGCCGCGTTCGGGCGCCGGGCCGAGGTCGGCGCCGCGCACCTCGAGGTAATCGACCTCCAGCTGGGGGTTCTGCCCGAGCACCTCGCGGGCGGCGGTCAGGATCGCCTCGGGGCCACCGGCAGCGGCGTGGGCGCCGGCGACGAGAGCAGCCGACAGGGTCGTGGCGATCTCCCGCTGCTCGGGATCGAGATAGCGGTTCCGCGACGACAGGGCGAGCCCGTCCTGTTCACGGACGGTGGGCACCCCGACGATGCGGATGTCGAGGTTGAGGTCGGCGACCATCTGGCGGATCAGGACGAGCTGCTGGTAGTCCTTCTCGCCGAAGAAGGCGGTGTTGGGGGCGACGATGTTGAACAGCTTCGCCACCACGGTGAGCATCCCCGCGAAATGCCCGGGGCGCGAAGCACCTTCGAGTTCGGAGCCGACGGGGCCGGGGTGAATCGTGGTGCGGGGACCGTTCGGGTACATGTCCGTCACCGACGGCGCGAAGACGAGCTCCACACCCGCCTCGCGGAGCAGTTCCAGGTCGGCCTCGAGGGTGCGCGGGTAGGCGTCGAGATCCTCGTTCGCCCCGAACTGCAGCGGGTTGACGAAGATCGACACGACCACGACCGCACCGGTGAGCTTCGCCTGCCGCACCAGCTCGAGGTGCCCGGCGTGCAGGGCACCCATGGTCGGCACCAGCGCCACCGTCCGGCCGACACCACGCAGGGCCTTGGTGACCTTCGTCAGGCCCGCGGGATCGTGGTGGACGGTCAGCTCACCACGCACGTATCCACGCTGTCCTGCATCACTCACCGTATTCAGCCCCTTCGAGAATTGCCATCAGTTCCGGCTTCGAGCCGGTGCGCTGCGCCGATCGCAGCGACAGTGCGCGGTAACCCGCAGCGATCTTCGGGTCGACCTCGTCGAGCACCCGCAGGTGCGTGGCGACCGCCTCGGCGTCGCCGCGCGCGACCGGGCCGGTGAGGGCCGAGGCGCCGCGGCGCAGCACGTTGTCCAGCGCCGCCGTCAGCAGCGGCTGCAGGACCCGTTCGGCGACACCACCGGGGTCGTCGTCCACGAGTTGCTGCCCGAGCAGTTCGTCCCCGCGCAGTGCGGCGCGCAGCGCTTCGACGGCGTCGGCGACGAGGGTGACCAGGTGGTTGCTGCCGTGGGCCAGCGCCGCGTGGTAGAGCGGGCGCATCTGCTCCGACACCCGGACCGGCTCCCCGCCGATCTCGAGCACGAGGGACTGCGCGATGGCGTAGCCGATCTCGTCGGCGGCGGTGATCCCGAAGCAGGTCGAGGACAACCGGTCGATGTCCTCGTCGTGGCCGGTGAAGGTCATCGCGGGGTGGATGGCCAGCGGCACGGTCCCCTGCTCGGTGAGCGGGGCGAGGATGCCGATGCCGTGGGCACCGGAGACGTGCGCGACGATCGTGCCGGGCGCGACGGCACCGGTGGCGGCCAGGCCCTGGATCAGGGAGGACAGTTCGGAGTCGGGAACGGCGAGGAGCAGCAGGTTGCAGCGGCCGGCGACCTCGTCGACGGGCAGGATCCGCGAGTCGGGCAGGCGCGTGGCGGCGCGGTGACGCGAGGCGTCGGAGACGGCGGCGCAGGCCACGACGACATGGCCGACACGTTCGAGTGCGACACCGAGTGCGGTACCCACCCGCCCGGCGGACACGATGCCCACCGACAGTCGCGCAGGGGTCGGCGCATTGGTGATCCCGAAGGAGGTCACGGGAGTCCTCTCGTTCGTTCCAGTCCCGCTCGGCGGGTACCAGACGTTCCGCTCGACAATAGCGCGCGCGTTCGACGGGCCGCCACGGCCCGGTCGAGTGATCTACGCCTCACCACCGACATCCGGGCAGGTGAGAGCGTTACGCAGAGGGCCCCGGGTGACGGACGGGACTCGGGTCCGGCGCGCTCGGGCGTGCGGTCTCAGCGTTCGGAGGACAGGGCGGCGAGGATCTCGGCGACAGTACGGCCCTCCTCGTGGGCGCCGTCGGCGCGGCGACGGCGGGAGCGCCGGCCGGCGGGTTCGTCGTCGTCCTCGTCGGCCTGCTCCGCGGCGTTCCCGGACTCCGCCGTGTCCTCGGGATCCACCTCGTTCCCGGGCTCCGCCGTGTCCTCGGGTTCCGGCTCGGTCTCCCGCTCGTCCTCGACACCCGCGACGTCTTCGGTCCCGACGTCCCCGGTCTCGGCGTCGTCGTCCTCGGCGGTCTGCCGTGCTGCGGCGGCGTCGACGGCCTCGGTCTCCGCGGTCAGCGGCTCGTCGTCCGGCGACGCGAAGGCCGGGCCGGACGGCCGGGGTGCGGTGACGCGCTCGGCGTCGTCCAGTTCACGCAGCCGCTCCGCCTGCCCCTCCAGCGCGACGAGGTCGTCGGGCAGCCGCCCGTCGAGCAGCACCTCGAGGGTGTGGCGCAGACCGGCGAGCTCGGCACGCAGAGCCGCCATCTCGTCGGCCTCGAGCCGCAGATCGGCACGGACCTTCTCCTCGACGGTCAGTTCGTACTCGCGGCGCGCCGCGATCTCGCGCTGGAGCTGCAGCTCGTAGACCATCTTCAGGTCGTCGGCCTTCGCCTTGTCGAGCGCCGATTCGCGGCGGTACTTGTTCATCGCGATGGCTCCCACGGTCGCGGCCCACAGGGCGACGACCACGCCCACGCGCAGCAGCTGCACGCTCTCACTGAAGACCAGGAGCAGCGAGGCGATCATCGCCAGTGCGAGCAGGCCGGCCACGATCGTCGATCCGGTACTGCGCCACGGGCGGCGATTCCTGTCCACTCGCACCGAGGAAGCCATGACTTCAGCGTACTGGCAGAACCCCGATCCGGGACCGTGGACGACACGCCCGGCGGGGACCCGTGTTCCGCAGGTCAGACCGCCGGTTCGTTGGGTTCGTCGGGATCCTCCGGTGTCCTGCAACAGTATTCGAGCCACAGGGCGGCGGCGGTCAGGGCGATGCCGGCCACGGCCCCGACGACCACACCCGACGTGTCGTCGGTGGCGGCCTGCACGACCCCGCGCTGCGGCACCAGATACACGAGGAATCCCACCCAGATGCCGGTGCTCGCCGCGCCCACCAGAGCCGACGCCTTCGCGAGGGCGACTGCGCGGGCCGCAGTGATGGGATGCAGCCGGCCCGGCCCGTCCCCGATCTCGTGCTTGCTGACCCGCGAGCGGATCAGGAACGCGAGGATCACCTCGATCACCGCGACCGGATACAGCGATGCCCCCGCGTAGACCGGGATCGGGGGCAGCGAGCCGTACATGCTGCGCACGAGCAGCCAGGCGGCGGCGGCCGCCAGCGCGGCCAGGGCCAGGAGATCACGGATCCGGGTCTGACTCAGCACGAGACCCGCCTCACCCGGTGGGCCCGGTCAGCGTGTGGTCGGTGCGGTGCACCCCGTCGCGTTCGGCCGCGTCGAGCCCGGCGCACCAGTCGGCGATCGGCCGGGTGACGCCGTCGGCGGTGAGCACCGCGTCGGGTTCGACGTCGAGCCACGGGACGAGCACGAAGGCCCGCAGGTGGGCCCGCGGGTGCGGCAGCGTCAGTTCCGGATCGGTGCTGCAGACGTCGTGGCCGTCGGCGCCGGTGCAGCTCACCACATCGACGTCGAGGCTGCGCGGCCCCCACCGCTGTATCCGGACGCGTTCGGCGGCCGCCTCGAGTTCCTGCCCGAGGAGCAGCCAGTCGCGGGGGCCGAAGGACGGGTCCTCGGCGACGACGACGGCGTTGAGGAAGTCCTCCTGCTCGACCCCGCCCCAGGGCGCCGTCGAATAGACCGCGGACACCGCGACGGTGCGGGAGCCGAGGGCCTCGACCACCGAGCGGAGATGGGCGAGCCGGTCACCGATGTTCGATCCGATCGACAGCACCGCGCGGCTCATGTGGTGCTCCGCGACCGGTCGATCACGACGGCGACGTCACCGAAGTTCAGCGGGATGGGCGCCGACGGCTTGTGCAGGGTGACCTCCACGCGCGACACCCGCGGATCGGTGAGCACCTCGTCGGCGATCTCCCCCGCCACCGTCTCGATGAGGTCGCGGCTCGGGCCGGCGACGATCGCGGCGGCCCGCTCGGCGAGTTCGCCGTAGTGCAGGGTGTCGGTGAGGTCGTCGCTCGCGGCGGCCGGCGCGAGGTCGAGCCACGCGACGATGTCGACGACGAAGTCCTGGCCGTCGCGCTTCTCGTGGTCGAAGACACCGTGGTTGCCACGGACCGTCAGGCCCCGCAGCTCGATCCGGTCGCTCATGCTCGTACTCCTTCGGAACTGCCGCGCTGCCAGGCGTGCACCACCGCGAGGGCGTCGCGGGTGGACTGCACGTCGTGCACGCGCACACCCCACGCCCCGTGGGTCGCCGCCAGCGCGGAGATCACCGCCGTCGCGACCTCCCGCTCGTCGGGCGGACGGATCGTGCCGTCGGGCGCCGCGAGCAACGACCCGAGGAAACGCTTGCGCGAGGCGCCGATGAGCACCGGGAAACCGAGTTCGGTGAGCTCGGGCAGGCGGTGGAGCAGCTGCCAGTTGTGGTCGGGCTGCTTCACGAAACCGAGTCCGGGATCGAGGATCAGCCGGCTCGGATCGACCCCGGCCGACACGGCCACGTCGACCTGCACGAGCAGTTCCTCACGGACCTCGCGCACGACGTCGTCGTAGTGCGTGGACCCACCGGCGTGCACGAAGCCGCCGGCGGGACGCCAGTGCATGAGGATCCACGGCACGTCCGCGTCGGCGACCACCGACGCCATGTCCGGATCGGCGCGGCCCCCGGAGACGTCGTTGACCATCGACACCCCCGCCTCGATGGCGGCGGCGGCGACGGAGGCGCGCATGGTGTCGACGCTGGTGGCGATCCCGGCCTTCGACAGCTCCTCGATGACCGGCACCACCCGCGCGACCTCGACCTCCGGGTCGACACGGACCGCGCCGGGCCGGGTGGACTCGCCCCCGACGTCGACGATGTCGACGCCGAGTTCACGCAGCTCGAAACCGTGGGCGATCGCGGCGTCACGATCGAGATATCGGCCGCCGTCGGAGAAGGAGTCGCTGGTGACGTTCAGTACGCCCATCACGACGGGCCACTGATCGGCGGGGACGCTGATCACCGGCGGAGGATGAGGTCCAGGGCCTCGGCGCGCGACGCCGAACTGGTCTGGAACAGGCCCCGCACGGCCGAGGTGGTCGTGCTCGCACCCGGCTTGCGGATGCCGCGCATCGCCATGCACAGGTGCTCGGCCTCGACCACGACGATCACGCCGCGCGGCTCGAGCTTGCGCATCATCGCGTCGGCGATCTGGCTGGTCAGGCGTTCCTGCACCTGCGGCCGCTTGGCGTACAGGTCGACGAGTCGCGCGAGCTTCGACAGCCCGGTGACGCGGCCGGTGGGGCCGGGGATGTAGCCGACGTGGGCGACGCCGTGGAAGGACACCAGGTGGTGCTCGCAGGTGGAGTACATCGGGATGTCCCGCACCAGCACGAGTTCCTGGTGGCCCTCGTCGAAGGTGGTGTTGAGGACCTCGTCGGGGTCGGTGAACAGCCCGGCGAAGACCTCGCGGTAGGCGCGGGCCACCCGGGCAGGGGTGTCGCGCAGACCCTCGCGGTCGGGATCCTCACCGACGGCGATCAGCAGTTCGCGGACCGCGGCCTCGGCGCGAGCCTGGTCGAAGGTGCGTCCGGCATCCACACTCAGCTCGTGCGTCGTCACATCGTCCTGGCCCGGTGCGGCACCGGTCCCGGCATTCACGTGGTTCACCGACACCCGTTCGACCTCCACTCTCCATCGCTCGTCTCCAGAGGTGCCGGCGGCACCTGTCGCGCCTGCCGGCTCCTGCGCCGGCGACACGGGGTCAGTGCCGGCCCGTCGGGCCTTCCCACGGCTGTGTAGGAGGCGGTTCCGGAGCCGCGTGACCCTCACGCGGTTGTTCCCCGGACTGCGACTGTCCCGGCTGCCCCTCCGAACCGTACCGTCCCGGCTGCGCGGAACGCGCATCGTCCGCACCCGCATCCTGCGGAGGCCAGCCCGGAGCGGACCACCCGGCGGGAGCACCGTAGTCGGGACGCGTTGCGTGCCGCGGTCCACCCGGATAGGGCGCGGCGGGCCGGAAGCCCGGGAACGGCTCGGACGCCGGCACCGGCTGCGGCGGCTGGGATGCCGGGTAGCCGTTGGCCGGAGCAGCGGGCTGGTACTGCGGCTGCGCACCGGTCGGGTGGGCCCCGGCGCCCTGCGGAACACCCTGGTCGGGCGTCTGCGGGTGCGGGTGGGCGGGCTTGACGAGCGTGGGCTGCTCCGGTGGCCACGGCTCACCGCGCTCGGCCGCCAGCTCGGCGGGCGTCTTGATCGGCGGCTTGTCGGACGGGATCCGGTCGCCGAAGTCGTTGAACGTCGTGATCCGCGGACGCTTCTTCACGTCGACGAGGATCCGCTCGAGGTCCTTGCGGGTGAGCGTCTCGTGTTCGAGCAGCTCGCCGGCGAGCACGTCGAGGGCGTCGCGGTACTCGTTGAGGATCGCCCACGCCTCGGTGTGCGCGGCCTCGATGAGGTTGCGGACCTCCTCGTCGATCTCGCGAGCCACCTCGTGCGAGTAGTCGGACTGCACGCCCATCGACCGGCCGAGGAAGGGATCACCCTGCTCCTGGCCGTAGCGCACGGCACCGAGCTTCGCGCTCATGCCGTACTCGGTGACCATGGCCCGCGCGATCTTCGTGGCCTGGTCGATGTCGGACGAGGCGCCGGTGGTGGGCTCGCGGAAGACGAGTTCCTCCGCGGCGCGGCCACCCATCGCCATGACGAGGCGCGCGATCATCTCCGACCGTGTCATCAGGCCCTTGTCGTCCTCGGGCACCGTCATGGCGTGACCGCCGGTGCGGCCGCGCGCGAGAATGGTGACCTTGTAGACGGGCTCGATGTCGGGCATCGCCCACGCGGCGAGGGTGTGACCACCCTCGTGGTAGGCGGTGATCTTCTTCTCGTGCTCGCTGATGATGCGGCTCTTGCGGCGGGGACCGCCGATGACGCGGTCGACCGACTCCTCGAGGATCGCCTCGGTGATCACCGTGCCGTTCTCTCGGGCGGTGAGCAGCGCGGCCTCGTTGATGACGTTCGCGAGGTCGGCGCCGGACATGCCCACGGTGCGCTTGGCCAGGGCGTCGAGGTCCGCGTTCGGATCGATCGGCTTGCCCTTGGAATGCACGGCGAGGATCGCGCGGCGACCCGCGAGGTCGGGATTCGTGACCGGGATCTGCCGGTCGAAACGGCCGGGACGCAGCAGCGCCGGGTCGAGGATGTCGGGGCGGTTCGTCGCGGCCATCACGATGATGCCGGAGCGGTCGCCGAAGCCGTCCATCTCGACGAGCAACTGGTTGAGGGTCTGCTCGCGTTCGTCGTGGCCACCGCCGAGACCGGCACCGCGCTGACGGCCGACGGCGTCGATCTCGTCGACGAAGATGATGCACGGGGCGCTCTGCTTGGCCTGTTCGAACAGGTCGCGCACGCGGGAGGCACCGACACCGACGAACATCTCGACGAAGTCGGAACCGGAGATGGTGAAGAACGGGACACCCGCCTCGCCGGCGACGGCCCGCGCGAGCAGGGTCTTACCGGTGCCGGGAGGGCCGTAGAGCAGCACGCCCTTGGGGATCTTGGCGCCGAGCGCCTGGTACCGGGCGGGATTCTGCAGGAAGTCCTTGATCTCGTAGAGCTCTTCGACGGCCTCGTTGGCGCCGGCGACGTCGGCGAAGGTCGTCTTCGGCATGTCCTTCGACAGCTGCTTGGCCTTGGACTTGCCGAAGCCCATCATGCCGCCGCGGCCACCGCCCTGCATGCGGCTCATCACGAAGAAGAAGACGCCGAGCAGGATGATCATCGGCAGCACGAAGATGAGGATCGACGTCAGCCAGTTCTCCTGGGTGACGTTCGTGTCGTACTTCTCCGCACCGGACGCGGCGACCAGGTCGAAGATCTGCTCGGACGCCGAGGCGGGGTACTTCGCGATGATCTCGGTGGCACCCTCGGTGGCGTCGTTGCCGTTCTCCAGCCACAGGCGGACCTGCTGCTCACGGTCGTCGATACGCGCCTGGCCGACGTTCTGCGCCTCGAGCTGGGACACCGCGACGGAGGTGTCCACCTGAGTGAAACCGCGCGTGTCGTCGCCGAAGTAACTGAAGGCATAGATCACCAGCAGGATGCCGGCGACGATCGCCAGATTACGGAACACTGTCTTGCGGTTCATACAGGTTCGGCCCGGCCGGCCGGTCCTTTCGATCGAGTTCGTCGGGGTCTCGCAGTCGCGACGCTTCGCACCCGGCATGGCCGCGATACCGCGCACCGGCCACCGACCAGGCACCGCAAGGTTACCGCGTGGGTACGAGGAGCCGCCCCGCCACCGGTCCGGGCCGGTGCCGAGGAGACTTTCGTACGGTCAACGACCGGGCCGGGCCCGGAGTTCCCGCGACCGGGAACCCGCCGCCCCCGCTCGCTCGGGGATCAGCTGCTGTAGACCTTGGGGTCGAGCGTGCCGATGTAGGGCAGGTCGCGGTAACGCTCGTCGTAGTCGAGGCCGTAGCCGACCACGAACTCGTCGGGGATGTCGAAACCGACGTCCTTGACCTCGACGTCGATCTTCTGGGCCTCCGGCTTGCGGAGCAGCGTCACGACCTCGAGCGAGGCGGGGTTGCGCGACGACAGGTTCTTGAGGAGCCACGACAGGGTCAGGCCCGAGTCGATGATGTCCTCGACGATGAGCACGTTGCGGCCCGCGATGTCCTTGTCGAGGTCCTTGAGGATGCGCACGACACCCGAGGACGAGGTCGACGACCCGTACGAGCTGACGGCCATGAACTCCATCTGGGTGGGGATCGGCATGGCGCGGGCGAAGTCCGTCATGAAGAAGATCGCGCCCTTGAGCACACCGATGAGCAGCAGATCGCCCTCGGGCGAGCCCACCGGGTACCGCTCGGCGATCGACTGCGCCAGTTCCGCCGTGCGCTGCTTGATCTGCTCTTCCGAGATCAGCACCGACGCTATGTCGTTCTCGTACACCGGGGTCCTACCTACCTTCCT
Source organism: Rhodococcus sp. Z13 (assembly GCF_025837095.1). Lineage (NCBI taxonomy): Bacteria > Bacillati > Actinomycetota > Actinomycetes > Mycobacteriales > Nocardiaceae > Rhodococcus > Rhodococcus sacchari. The sequence goes on along the minus strand of NZ_CP107551.1, from coordinate 430,228 downwards.
CGGTCGCCCGCCCGTTCTGCCGGTCGACGTACTCCACGCCAAGCCTGCCACGCCGACGCGACACCACCAACCTGGTGCCGGCGCGCGTACCACGTCCGACCGCGACCGGTCCCTGCCCTCTCCACGCGCCGACCAGGTCGTCCACGGCCCGCAGCATCGCCTCGTTGGGGGTGACGGTGTGATCGAGAAGCCACGACCGGATCGCCCGGCGGCGAACCGCGGCGGGGGCCGTCGTGAGCTCGGCCACCTCCAGTCCGTCGTCCTCGACGGCGCGGGCCAGCAGCTCCACGGCGGCCTCGTCGAGCGCGTCCCCGTCCTCCCGCAGCTGACCGGCGGTGCGGGCGAGCGCCTCGGCGACACCACCGCCGAGGACGTCCTCGAGCAGCGGCAGCACCTCGTGCCGCAGCCGCACCCGGGTGAAGCGACCGTCGGCGTTGTGCGGGTCCTCGTAGGGGCGGTAGCCGAGTTCCGCGCAGGCGCGGCGGGTGGTCTCCCGCCGCACCCCGAGCAGGGGTCGGCCCCAGGGTGGTTCGAAGGAGGCCATGCCCCGGATGGACCGCAGTCCCGATCCGCGCCCGAGGCCGAGCAGCACGGTCTCGGCCTGGTCGTCGAGGGTGTGGCCGAGCAGCACGGGACGGTCGGCGCGATGCTCGTCCAGCGCCCGGTAGCGCGCCACGCGCGCGGCGGCCTCCATACCTCCGGGACCGTCCACGTCGACGGGCACCACCTGCGCGCTCGTGCATCCGCGGGCCCGGGCGAACTCCACGGCCCGCGCCGCGACGTCCCCCGACCCCTCCTGGAGGCGATGGTCGACGACGACGGCGTGCACGGCGTCCGCCTCCGCGACGGCGGCGGCGGTCAGGGCGGCCGAGTCGGCGCCGCCCGAGAGCGCGACCGTCACCTCGCTCACCGCGTAGGCGGCCAGCCAGGCCCGCACGGCGAGCCGCACCTCGTGGATCGCCGGGGCCTCGGGCAACAGGGGACGCGGGGAGGGAGCCGCCATCAGCGCACCATCAGTTCAGCACCCGCGCGATCCACGCGTCGGGTTCGTCGATCTCGGCGAGGGTCGGCAGGGCTTCGGGCCGGGACCAGACGGTGTTGAAGGCGTCCATCCCGGCGCGGGCGACGACGGCGTCGACGAACTTCTTGCCGTGCACGTACTGGGCCATCTTCGCGTCCATGCCGAGGACCAGCCGGATCAACCGGTGGATCGGTCCGGTGCTGCGCTGACGCCGACTGTCGAACGCACGCCGGATCCGCGCGACCGAGGGCACCACGGCCGGTCCGACGCCGTCCATGACGTGGTCGGCGTGCCCCTCCAGCAGGGTGCCGAGGGCGAGGATCCGGTCGAAGGATTCGCGTTGCGGCCCGCTCTGCAGGGCCCGCACCACCCCGAGCACGCCGCGCTGCGACATCGGCTTGCCGTCGGGATCGCGGAGGTCGCGGACGGCGGACACCAACCGCGCCGCCATCTCGCCGACCGGTTCGTCGACGGCGGTCGCCAGCTCCGCGGCGGCCTCGCGCATCAGATCGGCCATCCAGGGGGCCTGCGCGAACTGCACCCGGTGGGTCACCTCGTGCAGGCACACCCACAGCCGGAAATCGGAGGTCGGTACCCGCAGGGCCCGTTCGACGGCGACGACGTTGGGCGCGACGAGCAGCAGCGTCCGGGAGAACGGATCGTACTGGCCGAGCACCGCGGAGGACAGATAGGCGAGCATCGCCCCGGCCTGCGCGCCGGCGGGTTTGCCCACCCAGGGGCGTCCGCCGCCGGGGCCGGAGGTGGGCGACGCGGTGAGGTCGGCCATCGACGCCGCGGCAGCCCGCACCCAGCCGGGCCGGTCGACGACCAGCGCCGGTGGGGGTTCGGAGCCGTCACCGAGCCGCGTGTGCTCCCGCACGGGTCCTTCCGCGCGGGCGGCGGCGGCGAACAGTTCGTCCCGGACGGTGTCGCGCGTGTACCGCGACATCGCCGGTTCGGAGCGGGTGAGGCGCACGCCGACCCCGGCCGCGAACGACCAGTCGATCGCGTCTCCGAGGCCCCGCTCCTTGTCGGTCATCGGCATCCGCACTCTCGGAGGACCGACGCGACGGTGTCGAGGGCGGGCCGCGCATCGCCGGCGGGGCTGCCGTTGGAGAGCAGTGAGAAGGTCAGCACCCGCCCGTCGACGTCGACGACGTATCCGGCCAGGCCGTTGACGCCCTCGAGGCTGCCGGTCTTGGCGCGCACCCATCCCGCACCGGCGCGGGTGGTGGACCCGTAGCGGCCGGCGAGGGTGCCGGTCGCCCCGGCGACGGGCAGATCGTCGAGCATGGGTCGCAACTCCGTCCTGTTCGGTCCGGCCGCTTCCGCGAGCACACGATCGAGCGTGCGGGCCGGGATGCGGTTGTCGGCGGACAGGCCGCTGGTGTCGTTCAGCTTCACTCCGTCGACGTCGATCCCCGCTTGCTGCAGCGTACCGAGCACGCCCTCGACGGCACCGGCGAACGACGCCTCCTTGCCCGCCGCGAGCGCGACCTCCCGGCCGATGGTCTCGGCGAGCACGTTGTCGGACCGGCGCATCATCTGCCCGAGCCGCTGGCCGAGCGGCGCGGACTGCACCGAGGCCATCGGAGCGGCACCCTCGGGAGCGGAACCGAAGGCCACCTTGGCGGGGTCGGCGCCGAGCGCGACGGCCAGCGCACGTCCCGCGTCGAGCGCCGGGGTGGCGCTGCGGGGCGACTCGTCGACGAGGGGCTGCGAGCGGCCGCCGTCGAGCATGATCGCCTCGAGCGGAGCGATGTAGCCCGCGCCGACGTCCTGGGGCAGCCAGCCGGGCGCCATTGGATCACCGCGGTACAGGCTCGCGTCGACGAGCACGGTGTCGACGGCGGTGCCGCCGCGGCGGATCTGCTCGGCGAGGTCGGCGATGCGCGGCCCACCCTCGTAGAAGCTCTCCTCCCCCGGCGGCTGCGCGGACAGGGTGGGATCCCCGCCGGCGACCAGGACGATCTCGCCCGGCTTCGAACCGGTGACGACCTTCGTGGTGACGCGGTGGTCCGAGGGCAGCACGAGCAGCGCGGCCGCGGCGGTGAGGACCTTGGTGGTGGACGCCGGGATCAGCGGGCGGGCGGCGTCGCGTTCCCACAGCACGGTGCCGGTGGCGGCGTCGGTGACGGACCCGGTGAAGTCGCCGAGGACCGGGTTGTCCGCGGCGACGCCGAGGGACGCGGCGAGCGCGCCGGGGTCCGGTGCCGGAGCGTCGGGCGGGACGGGGGCGACCTGCGGGGTGGCGACGACCGGGGCGGGCGCGGGCACCACCGACTCGGTCTCGGAGGTGCGCACGTCGTGGATCGCGAACGCCCCGCCGACGACGAGGGCGAGGATGCCGGCCCCCCAGATCCCGAACAGGATCCGGACGTTCCGCCGCCGCTTGGTGACCAACGCACCCTGCTTCTTGTTCTTGCCCTGCCCCGCCAACACGCCTCCGCCACAATCCTGCACACTCGTCGACCGGCCACCCGTGATGCCCGCTGCCGACCGCACACCGGTGTGACGCACTCGGGGCCCGGTACCTGCGTCCTCCAGACTAGCGCCGCGACCGTTATCCTCTCTGCGGACCATCACCGCAGATACGGATGTCGTATCGGCAGGTAAAAACCGACGAAGTGAGGCAACGCGTGGAGTTCGAGGTCACCATCGAGATCCCCAAGGGGCAGCGGAACAAGTACGAGGTCGATCACGAGACCGGACGCGTCAAGCTCGATCGTTACCTGTACACCTCGTTCGGCTACCCGGCGGACTACGGTTACATCGAGAACACGCTCGGTGAGGACGGCGATCCGCTGGACTGCATGGTCCTGCTGCCCGAGTCGGTCTTCCCCGGTGTGATCGTCGAGGCCCGCCCGGTCGGCATGTTCAAGATGGTCGACGAGGCCGGCGGCGACGACAAGATCCTGGCCGTTCCGGCCGGCGATCCGCGCTGGGACCACGTCCAGGACATCAGCGACGTCTCGCAGTTCGAGCTCGACGCCATCAAGCACTTCTTCGTGCACTACAAGGATCTCGAGCCGGGCAAGCACGTCGAGGCCGCCGACTGGGTCGGCCGCGCCGAGGCCGAGGCCGAGGTCACCGCGTCGATCGAGCGCCTGAAGGCCGACGGCGGGCACTGACACCTGCAGCGACGGTTCCCCCGGACGATCACATCGTCCGGGGGAACCGTCGTATACGGGGGAATTACGGGGCTACTCGCCCTTGAACTGCGGCGGGCGCTTCTCGAAGACGGCGGTGATCGCCTCGGTGAGATCCTCCGAGGGCAGGAACGCCGCGTTCCACGCCGCGACGTAGCGGAGGCTGTCGTCGATGCGCGCCGACCGGCTGTGGTCGAGGACGTCCTTGATGCCCTGCACCACCAGCGGCGGGTTGGCGGCGATCTCCGCGGCGGTCGCGTGGGCGGCGGCGAGCACTGCGTCGGCGTCGGCGAAGACCTCGTTGACCAGGCCGATCTTCTCGGCGCGGGCGGCGTCGATGTCCTTGCCGGTGAGCGCGAGTTCGCGGACGTGGCCGTCGCCGACGATGAGCGGCAGCCGCGCGAGGGTGCCGACGTCGGCGACCATGCCGACCTTGACCTCACGGACGCTGAACTTGGCGTCGGCGCTGGCGTAGCGGATGTCGGCGGCGGTGATCAGGTCGACGCCACCGCCGATGCACCAGCCCTGGACGGCGGCGACGACCGGCTTGCGGCAGTCGGCGACAGCGGTGATGGCGGCCTGCATGGACTTGATCAGCTTGTGGAAGTCGGTGCGCGGCTTCGCCAGCGCCTTTCCTCCGACGACGGCGCTGAGGCTGCCGCCCATCGCGACGAGGTCGAGACCGAAGCTGAAGTTCTTCCCGGATCCGGCGAGCACGATCGCACGGACCTCGGAGTCGGCGTCGAGTTCCCCGAAGAGGACGGGCAGTTCCGCCCAGAAGTCGGGGCCCATCGCGTTGCCCTTGCCGGGGCCGATGAGCGTGACCTGTGCGACGTGGTCCCTGCGCTCGACGGTGAACGCTTTCCAAGGCGAGTGATCGGACATTACCGAAGAGTAACTTGCGGATCGCCGGAGCGCATCGGCACCGTCCGTTCCGGGATCGCGGAAGCCCGCCCATCGCGCGGCGTTTTTCCTACTCTTGATCCATGACCAGGTCGCTGCATCCGAACGCCCACCGCGTGTCGGACACACTCATCGCACGTGGTCATCACGGGCTGATCGTGCAACAACCCGACACCGTGCACACCGCCGAGCAGGCGGCCGCCGCGGTGGGGGTCGAGGTGGGTGCGATCGTGAAGTCGCTCGTCTTCCTCCTCGACGACGACCCCATCCTGCTGCTCGTCTCCGGCGCGCACCGCGTCGCGGTGGAGACCACCGGCGAGCGACTCGGCGGCGTCCTCGTCCCCGCCTCCCCCGGTCTGGTCACGGAGGTGACCGCGCAGCCGCTCGGCGGGGTCGCTCCGCTGGGGCACCCGACGAACCTGCCCACCTACATCGACCGTGCCCTGCAGGCGCATCCGGAACTGTGGGCCTCCGGTGGGAGCCCGAACACCCTGTTCCGCACCGTCTACTCCGAACTGCGGCGCATCACCGCCGCCGTCGACATCGACGTGGACTGAAATCGCAGACCTGCCGGTACCGTTCGCCTGTCCGTACGGGTACACTCGCCCACGTGACCGTACGAGTGTGGAGCCGCAGGCACGTCGACCTGTGCCGCACCCGCTCGTGCCTGTGTGCGTTCTGAGATCCACACCGTCCCCGTTCTTCTCCCGGCATCGCCGCGCGTGCGCGACCGATCCGGCGCCGTTCTCCTCACCTTCCGATCAGCGGAGTTCTCGTCATGACCATCTCCCCTGTCGCACCCCCGGTCACCGGTGGGTCGACCGATTCACCCGAACTCGTTCTCATCGTGCATGTCTCGGACACCGATGCCGGATCGGCCGGTGATCTCGCGGCTCTGGCCGACGCACTCCGCGAGACCGCCCTCGACATGCTGCCGGGCGCGCGGACCCGCACCCTCCTGAGCGCGGGACCCGCATCGCTGGTGATCGACCTGCCGGCCCGCGGTCTCGTCCTCGACGGAACACGAGTCGAGTTGAGCCACACGGAATTCGAGATCCTGTCCTATCTGGTCCGACAGCCCCGGGTGGTGGTGACCCGCGCGTCGCTGCGACCACTGGGCACCGGCTACTCCGGGAACGACCCTCTCGACGCCGACCGCGGCAACCGCAGCGTCGACGTCCACGTCTCCCGGATCCGTTCCAAGTTGGGGCGTTTCGGCAACATCATCACCACGGTGCGCGGCTCGGGTTACCGCTACGATCCCGATCCGCGGGTGTTCGTCGTGGAGGCACTGGACCGCCGCACGGCCTGACGACACGACGAAGGCGGGGAAGGAGCCGGAACTCCTTTCCCGCCTTCGTATTGTGGAACGTGTTGCGGCAGAGGGCCGTCAGGACGCACGCACGGCGGGGTGGGCACCCTCGCCGAACCGGCGCAGGACCTCGACGACCGTCGGCGACACCTCGATCAGCCCCCGCGACTCGAGCCAGGGCAGCGTGCCGTCGACGAGATGTTCGACGGTGAACGAGGCGTCCAGCGGGACCAGCGTGACACCGTCGGCGACCCGCACGGCGTGGATGTCGGCGATCAGCCCGGCCAGGCCGTGCGGCGTGCCGACATAGGACAGGGTGCCCGCTCCCCCGCGGCGCACTGCGTCGGGGCGACGGCGGGCGGTACGCGCGTCGGAGGCCAGCACGACCTCGAGATCGACGAGGACGGTCACCGAATCGGGATCGCGGCCCTCCGCCGCGGCCTCGGCCCGGACGCGGTCGCGGAGCTTGCCCGCCTCACGCAGATCCGAGGCGCGGACACGCACGACGTTCGGGGACGCCGAGGTGAGATCCAGCGGCGGATCCCCCGCGCGGCCGAGGGTGAGGTCGGCCCAGTAGTCGGGACCGGCGGGGCCGGCGAGTTCGACGGCCACACGCAGCGGGCGGTCGACCGGAAGGCTTGCGGTGGAAGAGTTCAGGGTGCGGGTGTCGGACATGGGTACCTCTCGGGCATCGTCCGCGGAATCGCTCGACGGGAGCGACCGCGGTGTGTGGGAAGACCGTGCGGGGAAGGACGTCAGTCCGGACAGCTACCCGAGGCGGTACGGCAGAGGTCGACATGGCGACGGCACCACCGTGCCGCTGCGCTCGTCCTCGCTCCGTACATGGCGATTACCCTACTCAGCAGGTGGGGAATTGTCGACCGCTACACGCAGGGCGACGCACCCTCGTCGTTCTGCGCCAGGCCCGGCCGGGTCTCCGGCGAGGGGCTCCACCCGCCGTCGGTCTTCGCGTGCACCCAGGACGGGCCGTTCTCGACGAGCGACCGCAGCGCCGAGAGCAGACGCGCGACGTCGTCGGAGGAGCTGCCCAGTCCCAGCGACGCACGCACGGCGCCACCGGGGCGGCCGACCCGCGCGAGGAGCGGGTGGGCGCAGAAACGGCCGTCGCGCACGCCGATGCCGTGCTCGGCGGACAGGTACGACGCGACCTGGCCGGGCTCGTAGCCCTCGACGGTGAAGGTGACGATGCCGACGCTGTCGGTCGAGTCGTTCCACAGACGCAGCAGTTCGATGCCGTCGATGTCGCGCAGTCCGTCGACGAGCTGCGTGCACAGCGCCTCCTCGTGGCGCGCGGCCGCCTCGGCGTCGAAACCGGCGAGCGCGTCGCACGCGGCGGCGATGGCCGCAACACCGAGCACGTTGGGGCTGCCGGCCTCGTGACGCGCAGGGGCGCAGGCCCATTCGACGCAGTCGAGGCTGACCTCGCGCACGGCGCCACCACCGGCGAGGTAGGGCTCGGCGGTGTCGAGCCAATCGCGGCGACCGACGAGCACACCCGCACCGAACGGCGCGTACAGCTTGTGGCCGGAGAAGGCGAGGTAGTCCACGCCGAGAGCGGTCAGGTCGACGCGGCGGTGCGGCACGAGCTGCGCACCGTCGACGAGGATCCGCGCGCCGTGGGCGTGGGCGAGCTCGGCGAGTTCGCCGATGGGCAGCACCTCACCGGTGACGTTGGAGGCGCCGGTGATCGCGAGCAGGGCAGCGGGGGCACGCTCGAGCTCGACGGACAGACGCCAGATGGTCTCGGTGACGGTATCGGCGGCCTCGACGACGCGAGAGTTCTTCCACGGCAACAGGTTCGCGTGATGCTCGATGTCCAGGACGACGACGTCGCCGGGCACGGCGGTCGCGAGCAGATTCAGCGAGTCGGTGGTGTTGCGGGTGAACACGACGACCTGGTCGTCGGCGGCGTTCACGAAGCGCGACACCGACGTCCGCGACTCCTCGTAGGCGGAGGTGCTGATCCGCGAGGCGTAGCCGGCGCCGCGGTGCACACTGGCGTAGAAGGGCAGCAGCTCGGCGATGCGGTCGGTGACGGCGGCGAGAGCTGGGGCGCTCGCGGCGTAGTCGAAGTTCGCGTAGGTGCAGGAACCGCCCTGGACGAGCGGAACCTGCAGGTCGCAGCCCGAAACGGTGGCGAACGGAGCGACGCAGGTGGCGGTGATGGTGGCAGCAGTCATGACAAATCCCTCGGTGTATCAGGGACCCGCCGGTGAACGCCCACGACAATGGAGACTTGTCGCCGGCGGAGTCCGCGCTTGCCGTGTCCGGTCTTGGAATCACGGCCAGGTCGTCACCCGGAGCACCCCACCGCGGTTGGAGGGTTGCCGACCAGCTAGCCGGGGCTTGACGCTGGTTCTCATGACCTGCCGAAGAGGATGGCAGCCCGACCCGGACGTGTCAACCCCACCCGAATCGCCCGCGCGCCGGAATGTTCACCCGCAGTACATCCGGACGTGAGATAACCACTGGAATCCACCGAGCAGAAGGATCCGCGGACTTGTCAGCCCTCCCTCCCGCCGTCCCCGACCGGTTCCCCGTCCCCGGTGAGTTCCTCCGCGGCTCGCACGCGCCCACTCCGAGAACCCTCGTCGACCTGCTGCGGAGCACCGCCGAGGCCCATCCCGGCGCCCCCGCCGTCGACGACGGCAGCACGGTCCTCGACTACGCCGAACTGGTCGAGAAGGTGGTGGCCGGGGCCTACGCCCTGAACGACGCCGGCGTTGGTGCCGGGGACCGGGTGGGGGTGCGGATGACCTCCGGCCGCGCCGAGCTGTATGTGACGATTCTCTCCGTTCTGGCCGCGGGCGCCGCCTACGTGCCGGTGGACGCCGACGACCCCGAGGAACGCGCCGAACTGGTGTTCTCCGAGGCCCGGGTCGCCGCGATCGTCACCGACGACGGCATCGGACCGGGGACCGCGCCCCGCTCGGGCGCCCCCGAGATGCGCGGGCCGCGGCTCGACGACGACGCGTGGATCATCTTCACCTCGGGGTCGACGGGCACCCCGAAGGGCGTGGCCGTCACCCACCGCAACGCCGCGGCCTTCGTCGACGCCGAGGCACGCCTGTTCTGCCGGGACGCTCCCCTCGGTCCCGGCGACCGGGTGCTCGCCGGACTGTCCGTCGCCTTCGACGCCTCCTGCGAGGAGATGTGGCTCGCGTGGCGGCACGGTGCGTGCCTGGTTCCGGCTCCGCGCGCGCTGGTGCGGTCCGGTGCGGATCTGGGGCCGTGGCTGGTCTCCCGCGACATCAACGTCGTCTCGACCGTGCCGACGCTCGCCGCGATGTGGCCTACGGAGGCGCTCGAACCGGTGCGGTTGCTCATCTTCGGCGGCGAGGCCTGCCCACCCGATCTCGTCGCGCGTCTCGCCGTGCCGGGACGCGAGGTGTGGAACACCTACGGCCCCACCGAGACGACCGTGGTGGCGTGCGCGTCACTCATGGACGGCACCGGTCCGGTGCGCATCGGTCTTCCGCTCGACGGCTGGGATCTGGCGGTCGTGGACGCCGACGGGAACCCGGTCGCGGAGGGGCAGGTCGGCGAACTCGTCATCGGCGGCGTGGGTCTCGCGCGCTATCTCGACCCGGCGAAGGACGCCGAGAAGTACGCCCCAATGCCCACGCTCGGATGGGAACGTGCCTACCGCAGCGGCGATCTCGTGACCCTCGACCGCCGGGGACTGCTGTTCCAGGGACGTGCCGACGACCAGGTCAAGATCGGTGGCCGCCGGATCGAACTCGGCGAGATCGACAACGCCCTGCAGAACCTGCCCGGTGTGGCGGGAGGAGCCTGCGCGGTACGGAGAACGGCGGCGGGGCATTCGATCCTCGTGGGCTACATCGCGTCCGCCGATCCGGACTTCGACGTCGCGTCCGCGCACGACCTGCTGTCGGAGCAGCTCCCGGCCGCGCTCGTCCCCCGGCTCGCACTCGTCGACGAGTTGCCCACCCGCACCTCCGGCAAGGTCGACCGCAACGCCCTGCCGTGGCCGTTGCCCGGCGCCGACGCGGAGTCGGTGGAGGCGCTCGGGCTCGATCCCACCGCCGAGTGGATCGCCGGCCTGTGGACCGACCTGCTCGGATGCCGCATCGAAGGGGCCGACGACGACTTCTTCGAGCTCGGCGGCGGCTCCCTCGCGGCAGCACAGCTGGTGACGGCGCTGCGCACCCGGTTCCCGGAGATGACGGTCGCCGAGCTGTACGACCATCCCCGGCTGGGATCCCTCGCCACCTACCTCGACGAACTCGCCCCCACGGAGGCGGTGGAGCCGCGGCGGGTCGCCCCCGTCCCCCTGCACGCGCAGCTCGCGCAGATCGCGGCGACGATCCCGCTCACCACACTCACCGGCCTGCAGTGGGTCACCTGGCTGGCGATCCTGAACAACCTCGTCGCCCTGCTGGTCGACGTGCCGTGGACCGTGACGCTCTCGTGGTGGTGGGTCGCCCTCGGCGTCCTGCTGTTCCTCACCCCCGTCGGCCGGATGGGCATCGCCGCGGCGGGAGCGCGGTTGCTGCTGCGCGGTGTGGAGCCGGGCAGTTACCCCCGCGGGGGTTCGGTGCATCTCCGGTTGTGGACGGCGCTGCGGCTGTCCGAGGCCTCCGGTGCCACCAACATCTCGAGCGCGCCCTGGATGCGCCAGTACGCGCGGGCGCTCGGAGCGAAGGTCGGGCGCGGTGTGGACCTCCACAGCCTGCCGCCCGTCACCGGGCTGCTCGAACTCGGTGACGGCTGCGCGATCGAACCCGAGGTGGACCTGTCCGGGCACTGGGTGGACGGCGACGTCGTCCACATCGGCAGCATCCGCATCGACGCCGGCGCCACGGTGGGGGCCCGTTCGTTCCTCGCACCCGGCACCCGGATCGGGAAGAACGCGCAGGTCGAAGCGGGATCGGCGGTGTTCGGCCGGGTGAAATCGGGGCGTCGCTGGGCGGGCTCCCCGGCCCGGAAGGTCGGTCGGACGGAACAGCCCTGGCCCGATGTTCCGCCGCCGCGCGGCACCCGCTGGGTCCCGGCCTACGCGCTGTCGTCGATCCTCATCGGCGGGCTGCCGGTCGTGTCGATCGCGGCCGGGGTCGCACTGCTGGTGTGGTGGGTACACGACACCCCGACCGTCTCCGACGCCGTGGTGCGGTCGCTGGCGATGCTGCCCGTCGCGGCGCTGCTGACGATGTTCGTCTTCGCGCTCGTCACCCTCCTGGCGGTGCGTCTGCTCGCCGTCGGCATGACGGAGGGTTGGCATCCCGTGCGCAGCCGTGTCGGCTGGCAGGTGTGGTGCACCGAGAGGCTGATGGACTCGTCGCGCACCTTCCTGTTCCCCCTCTACGCCTCGATGCTCACCCCGATCTGGTTGCGGCTGCTCGGGGCGGACATCGGCCGGGACGTCGAGGCGTCGACCGTGCTGATGGTCCCCAAGTTCACGAAGGTCGCCGACGGCGCGTTCCTCGCCGACGACACGATGGTCGCCTCCTACGAACTCGGCGGCGGCTGGCTCTACATCTCGCACGCGAAGGTCGGCAAGCGTGCCTTCCTCGGCAACTCCGGGATGGCCGCGCCCGGGCGTCGGGTACCGAAACACGGGCTGGTGGCGGTGCTCTCCGCCGCGCCGGAGAAGGCGAAGTCCGGATCGTCGTGGCTGGGCAGTCCCCCGGTGCGGCTGCGCCGGACGGGCAACGAGGCGGACGCGCGCCGCACCTTCGCCCCGCCGCTGCGGCTGCGGGTCGCGCGCGGTGCCGTCGAGACGTTCCGGCTCGTGCCCATGATCGTCACCTTCGGCATCGGCCTCGGGGTGCTCTTCGCCCTCAACACCCTCGCCGACCACGTCGGATACGCCCTCGCGGCGCTGCTCTCAGGGCTGGTGCTCATGGTGGCCGGGGCCGTGGCGTGCGCGGTGACCGTCGCCGCGAAATGGCTCGTGGTCGGGCGGATCGCCCGGGTGGAACATCCGCTGTGGAGTTCGTTCGTGTGGCGCAACGAGGTGTCCGACACCTTCGTCGAGACCGTGGCCGCCCCGTGGTTCGCCCGCGCCGCGACCGGCACCGCAGTGATGAACCTGTGGTTGCGGGCCCTGGGCTCACGGATCGGCCGTGGTGTGTGGTGCGAGAGCTACTGGCTGCCCGAGGCCGACCTGGTAGCCCTCGGCGACGGAGCGACCGTCGAACGCGGCTGCGTTGTACAGACCCACCTGTTCCATGATCGGATCATGTCCATGGACACCGTGACCCTCGGCACCGGCGCGACGCTCGGCCCGCAGTGCGTCGCGCTGCCGGCCTCGGGCATCGGCGACGGTGCCACCGTCGGCCCGGCCTCGCTGGTGATGCGCGGCGACGTCGTCCCGGCGTCCACTCGCTGGCAGGGCAACCCCATCGCGCCGTGGACGACGCCGAGCGAATGGTCGCCGCGATGAAACCGATCAAGCCCGTCGCCCCCGTCGCCGCCGACCGCCCGCTCGACCCCTATCTGCCGGAGAGCGGCAACCGCGGCTACCGCGTGTCGCGGTACGAACTGGATCTGACCTACAAGGTCGTCTCCAACCGGCTGGACGGGCGGGCGAAGGTCATCGCCACCACCACGGACGTACGCGGGAAGTACTCCCTCGATCTGGCGCCGTCGATGCGGGTCGCCAAGGTCGCGGTCAACGGACGCCGGCCCGCGAAGTTCGTCCACCGCAACGGCAAACTCACCGTGACGCCCACCGAGAAGCTCCCCGCCGGCGCCGTCCTGGTGTTCACCGTCCAGTACTCGGGCACCCCGACGCCGTTGCGCACGATCTGGGGGGACGTCGGCTGGGAGGAACTCGACGAGGGGTCGCTGGTCGCGAGCCAGCCCAACGGGGCGCCGACCTGGTTCCCCTGCGACGACCATCCCGGCTCGAAGGCCACCTACCGCATCTCGGTGACCACCGACGCACCGTTCGTCGCGGTCGCCAACGGCACCCTCGTGCACAAGACCACGAAGTCGAGCCGCACCACCTGGGTGTACGAGCAACCCGAACCGATGGCGACTTATCTCGCGACCGTGCAGACGGGTAACTATCGGATACGCACTCTCGCAACGGATCCCGTTCCCCAGTACGGGATCCATCCGCCGCGGCTGCAGGAGGCGTTCGACCGGGACTTCGCGCGGCAGACCGAGATGCTCGAGGTCTTCACGCGCCTGTTCGGGCCGTATCCCTTCGCCCACTACACCGCACTCGTCACCGACGACGAACTCGAGATCCCCGTCGAGGCGCAGGGACTGTCGATCTTCGGCGCGAACTTCTGCGATGGCACCGGACGAGAGGAACGGCTCGTTGCCCACGAACTCGCACACCAGTGGTTCGGTAACAGCCTCACCCTGTACCAGTGGTGCGACATCTGGCTCCACGAGGGATTCGCCTGCTACGCCGAATGGCTGTGGTCGGAGCACTCCGGCGGCCGGTCCGCGCACGCCCACGCCGCCGACGCGCATCGCGGACTCGCCCGCAAACCACAGGACATCGTCCTCGAGGATCCGGGTCCGAAGGACATGTTCGACGACCGGATCTACAAGCGCGGCGCGCTCACACTGCACGCACTGCGCCTGCAACTCGGCGACGACGCCTTCTTCGCGCTGCTGCGCACGTGGACCGCGGAGCACCGGCACGGCAACGTGACGACGACGCAGTTCAAGGACCTTGCGGCGCGCTTCACCGACTCTTCGCTGCGCCCCCTGTGGGAGGCGTGGCTGAGCGCGAAGAAGCTTCCTCCGCTGCCCTCCCCCTGATCCGCCACCCTGCTCACCGCGGCTTCGGCCCGGTCCCGAAGGGAGCGGTCGAGCGCGCTCGTCAGCCGGCCGACCCGGCTCCTCGAGGACGGTGCGAGCGGGTACCGGGAGAGGACATCGACCACCACGGGACTCGCGCGGCGCCGGACCTGCTCGATCACGTCGTCGCCCACTGTCTCATCACCACCGGCCCGGAGCTCGGCGATGCGTGCGGCGCTCGCGGCGGCGCGCAGGATGTGCCCGACCTGGGTGGCCTTCGCGAGACGCAGCTCGTCCATGGTGAGCTCGAAATCACCGTGGGCACCCGAGGCCGGCCAGGTCCGCTCCATATCGGAAAAGCCTAGGGCCGTCGGAACTCCCGCGGCGAAAAGGTCCCGGAAAACACGGAGACCCCCGACTGATGTCGGGGGTCTCCGGTAACGGGTGTTCGGCGGTGTCCTACTCTCCCACACCCTGTCGAGTGCAGTACCATCGGCGCAGACAGGCTTAGCTTCCGGGTTCGGAATGGGACCGGGCGTTTCCCTGTCGCTATGGCCGCCGTAACTCTATGAAACTTCACGCACCAGAATCGACCACCCGAACACCGCCGGGCCCGACATCTGATGTGTGTGCTGTTTCAGATACCGCACAGTGGACGCGTAACACCTTCATGGTAAGTCCTCGGCCTATTAGTACCGGTCACCTCCACACATTACTGCGCTTCCAGTTCCGGCCTATCAACCCGGTGGTCTGCCGGGGGCCTTACCCCCTCGAGGGGGTGAGAAACCTCATCTTGGAACAGGCTTCCCGCTTAGATGCTTTCAGCGGTTATCCCTTCCGAACGTAGCCAACCAGCCATGCCCCTGGCGGGACAACTGGCACACCAGAGGTTCGTCCGTCCCGGTCCTCTCGTACTAGGGACAGCCTTCCTCAAGTTTCTAACGCGCGCGGCGGATAGAGACCGAACTGTCTCACGACGTTCTAAACCCAGCTCGCGTGCCGCTTTAATGGGCGAACAGCCCAACCCTTGGGACCTACTCCAGCCCCAGGATGCGACGAGCCGACATCGAGGTGCCAAACCATCCCGTCGATATGGACTCTTGGGGAAGATCAGCCTGTTATCCCCGGGGTACCTTTTATCCGTTGAGCGACACCGCTTCCACATGCCGGTGCCGGATCACTAGTCCCGACTTTCGTCCCTGCTCGACCTGTCAGTCTCACAGTCAAGCTCCCTTGTGCACTTGCACTCGACACCTGATTGCCAACCAGGCTGAGGGAACCTTTGGGCGCCTCCGTTACATTTTGGGAGGCAACCGCCCCAGTTAAACTACCCACCAGGCACTGTCCCTGAACCAGATCATGGTCCGAGGTTAGATGTCCAATACGATCAGAGTGGTATTTCAACAACGACTCCACGACAACTGGCGTCACCGCTTCACAGTCTCCCACCTATCCTACACAAACCGAACCGAACACCAATACCAAGCTATAGTGAAGGTCCCGGGGTCTTTTCGTCCTGCCGCGCGTAACGAGCATCTTTACTCGTAATGCAATTTCGCCGAGTCTGTGGTCGAGACAGCAGAGAAGTCGTTACGCCATTCGTGCAGGTCGGAACTTACCCGACAAGGAATTTCGCTACCTTAGGATGGTTATAGTTACCACCGCCGTTTACTGGGGCTTAAATTCTCAGCTTCGCGGAGTAAACCCCGCTAACCGGTCCTCTTAACCTTCCAGCACCGGGCAGGCGTCAGTCCGTATACATCGTCTTACGACTTCGCACGGACCTGTGTTTTTAGTAAACAGTCGCTTCTCTCTGGTCTCTGCGACCACCCCCAGCTCAGAGTGCAAGACTCATCACCAGGGCTGGTCCCCCTTCTCCCGAAGTTACGGGGGCATTTTGCCGAGTTCCTTAACCACAGTTCTCTCGATCGCCTCGGTATTCTCTACCTGACCACCTGTGTCGGTTTGGGGTACGGGCCGTGTACCAACTCACTAGAGGCTTTTCTCGGCAGCATAGGATCACTGAATTCCCCTCAACGGGTACGCATCACCTCTCAGGCTCCATGAATGGCGGATTTGCCTACCATTCGCCCTACCGGCTTACACCAGGTATTCCACCACCTGGCCCAGCTACCTTCCTGCGTCACCCCATCGCTTGACTACTACAGCCAGGGTCCCGTGCAGCCATCCCCAGAGCCCCCGAAGGGACAAAGAGAACTTTTGGACGGTTAGCACAACTGCCTCGCCATTGGGCGCGGATACACGGGTACGGGAATATCAACCCGTTGTCCATCGACTACGCCTGTCGGCCTCGCCTTAGGTCCCGACTCACCCTGGGCGGATTAACCTGGCCCAGGAACCCTTGGTCATCCGGCGGACGAGTTTCTCACTCGTCTTTCGCTACTCATGCCTGCATTCTCACTCGCGCAGCCTCCACAACTGGGTCACCCCGCTGCTTCCACGGCTGCACGACGCTCCCCTACCCATCCACACCACTGCCGGAGAAACCGTAATCCCTCCGAGGTGTTGTGTGAATGCCGCGGCTTCGGCGGTGTACTTGAGCCCCGCTACATTGTCGGCGCAGAACCACTTGACCAGTGAGCTATTACGCACTCTTTCAAGGGTGGCTGCTTCTAAGCCAACCTCCTGGTTGTCTCAGCGATCCCACATCCTTTTCCACTTAGTACACGCTTAGGGGCCTTAGCCGGCGATCTGGGCTGTTTCCCTCTCGACTACGAAGCTTATCCCCCGCAGTCTCACTGCCACGCTCTCACTCACCGGCATTCGGAGTTTGGCTGATTTCGGTAAGCTTGTGGGCCCCCTAGACCATCCAGTAGCTCTACCTCCGGTGAGAAACACGTGACGCTGCACCTAAATGCATTTCGGGGAGAACCAGCTATCACGGAGTTTGATTGGCCTTTCACCCCTACCCACAACTCATCCCCTCAGTTTTCAACCTAAGTGGGTTCGGGCCTCCACGACGTCTTACCATCGCTTCACCCTGGCCATGGGTAGATCACTCCGCTTCGGGTCTAGAACATGCCACTCAACCGCCCTGTTCGGACTCGCTTTCGCTACGACTACCCCACACGGGTTAACCTCGCGACATGCCACTAACTCGCAGGCTCATTCTTCAAAAGGCACGCCATCACCAGCCATGAACCAAATCATGCACCAGCTCTGACGGATTGTAAGCGCACGGTTTCAGGTACTATTTCACTCCCCTCCCGGGGTACTTTTCACCTTTCCCTCACGGTACTAGTCCGCTATCGGTCACCAGGGAGTATTCAGGCTTATCGGGTGGTCCCGACAGATTCACACCGGATTTCACGGGCCCGGTGCTACTCGGGTATCCGATTCGACAGTCGCCATGTTTTCGTCTACGGGGCTCTCACCCTCTACGACAGGCCGTTCCAGACCACTTCGACTAACACAACGATTTCTGACTGTCGACCGACTCGGCAGCGTCGACATATCGAACCCCACAACCCCGAACACACAACCCCTGCCAGGTATCACATGTGCCCGGTTTAGCCTCATCCGCTTTCGCTCGCCACTACTCACGGAATCACTGTTGTTTTCTCTTCCTGTGGGTACTGAGATGTTTCACTTCCCCACGTTCCCTCCACACACCCTATATATTCAGGTGCGGGTAACACGACATCACTCGTGCTGGGTTTCCCCATTCGGAAATCCTCGGATCACAGCTCGGTTGACAGCTCCCCGAGGCATATCGCAGCCTCCCACGTCCTTCATCGGCTCCTGGTGCCAAGGCATCCACCGTACGCTCATAAACACTTACAACAAAGATGCTCGCGTCCACTGTGCAGTTCTCAAACAACACACAACAACCCCTACCGCAAGAAACCGAAGCTCCTCGTTTCGCGGATCATCGTCGCTGAAAAAACACTCGCGTGTTCCCTCAGGACCCAACAGTGCACCGATATAACCACCGCACACCACCACTATTGGATGATGCATACACGGTGATGATTGCCAGCGTTCCACCCATGAGCAACCGTGTCCCACGATCGGGGACAATCGGCCTCTGCCTGCTCCCCCACCACCTGCGTGCTGGTCCGAGACAGGAGATGCTCCTTAGAAAGGAGGTGATCCAGCCGCACCTTCCGGTACGGCTACCTTGTTACGACTTCGTCCCAATCGCCGATCCCACCTTCGACGGCTCCCTCCCACAAGGGGTTAGGCCACCGGCTTCGGGTGTTACCGACTTTCATGACGTGACGGGCGGTGTGTACAAGGCCCGGGAACGTATTCACCGCAGCGTTGCTGATCTGCGATTACTAGCGACTCCGACTTCACGGGGTCGAGTTGCAGACCCCGATCCGAACTGAGACCGGCTTTAAGGGATTCGCTCCACCTCACGGTATCGCAGCCCTCTGTACCGACCATTGTAGCATGTGTGAAGCCCTGGACATAAGGGGCATGATGACTTGACGTCGTCCCCACCTTCCTCCGAGTTGACCCCGGCAGTCTCCTGCGAGTCCCCACCATTACGTGCTGGCAACACAGGACAAGGGTTGCGCTCGTTGCGGGACTTAACCCAACATCTCACGACACGAGCTGACGACAGCCATGCACCACCTGTATACCGACCACAAGGGAAACCCCATCTCTGAGGCGATCCGGTATATGTCAAACCCAGGTAAGGTTCTTCGCGTTGCATCGAATTAATCCACATGCTCCGCCGCTTGTGCGGGCCCCCGTCAATTCCTTTGAGTTTTAGCCTTGCGGCCGTACTCCCCAGGCGGGGCGCTTAATGCGTTAGCTACGGCACGGATCCCGTGGAAGGAAACCCACACCTAGCGCCCACCGTTTACGGCGTGGACTACCAGGGTATCTAATCCTGTTCGCTACCCACGCTTTCGCTCCTCAGCGTCAGTTACTGCCCAGAGACCCGCCTTCGCCACCGGTGTTCCTCCTGATATCTGCGCATTTCACCGCTACACCAGGAATTCCAGTCTCCCCTGCAGTACTCAAGTCTGCCCGTATCGCCTGCAAGCCCGCAGTTGAGCTGCGGGTTTTCACAGACGACGCGACAAACCGCCTACGAGCTCTTTACGCCCAGTAATTCCGGACAACGCTCGCACCCTACGTATTACCGCGGCTGCTGGCACGTAGTTGGCCGGTGCTTCTTCTGCAGGTACCGTCACTTGCGCTTCGTCCCTGCTGAAAGAGGTTTACAACCCGAAGGCCGTCATCCCTCACGCGGCGTCGCTGCATCAGGCTTTCGCCCATTGTGCAATATTCCCCACTGCTGCCTCCCGTAGGAGTCTGGGCCGTGTCTCAGTCCCAGTGTGGCCGGTCGCCCTCTCAGGCCGGCTACCCGTCGTCGCCTTGGTAGGCCATTACCCCACCAACAAGCTGATAGGCCGCGGGCTCATCCTGCACCGAAAAAACTTTCCACCCCCTGCCATGCAGCAGAAGGTCGTATCCGGTATTAGACCCAGTTTCCCAGGCTTATCCCAGAGTGCAGGGCAGATCACCCACGTGTTACTCACCCGTTCGCCACTAATCCACCCAGCAAGCTGGGCTTCATCGTTCGACTTGCATGTGTTAAGCACGCCGCCAGCGTTCGTCCTGAGCCAGGATCAAACTCTCCGTTAAAGACTCTCGATCCCCCCGAAGGGGTAATCAGCCATAAGCGTAGAGCCAAATCACTAGCGTAAAAACTCAAATACCGATCGCCCCAGACGGAAGAACGAGACGACCAGCAAACAACCACTCCGCTAGAAGTGGCTGCACCAAAAAAAATTTGGCACTGACATTCATCGGCACACTGTTGAGTTCTCAAAGAACACGCACACACCATCGATCCCGAACCTTTCGGCCCGTTCACTCCGGGGTGACTGTTCATCCGAGGGCCTCGCGGCTCTCGGGCACGGCTCAAAACCTTACCAGAAGGTTTCGAACCAGTGAAATTCGCAGGCGCCTTCGTCCAACCTCGTTGTCCCGTACCTCGCGGTCCGGGTCGGTGTCCGTGTCGCTCTGACCTGGAATAAGTTACGCGAACATGACGCAGAAAACCAAATCGCCAGGTCAGGACATGTTTCGGGCCTCTCGGGGAGGCATCCGGGGTCAGGGCACCCAGTACTTGGCGGCGAGGTGCTGGACCACGGGATCGTCCTCTTCCGCTTGTTCGAGCATCGCGAGGTCGCTGCGGATGTCCATGAGCCGGGGATCGTCGCCTTCCGCGTCCCCGATCGGCCGGCCACCGTCCTCCGCCCGCTGCCGCAGAATCTTCTCTCGAACCCGGTCCTTCAACGACTCACCCATGACAAGAGCATGCGGCGCCGGGACCGATGACGGGAATGATTTCGCCACATGAATCCGGCGCAGCTCCCCTTCCGGTGTCTGCGGACCCCGTCAGTGGTCGTCGCGGTTCCGGAACACCCGGATGGCCGTCGGCAGGACGACGACGAGCGCGCCCACTATGAGGATCAGCGAGAACAGTTCCATCCACATGTCTCCATCATCCCGCCCCGGGTCGACGGTGCAGCAGAAACACCGAAGGCCCCTCACCTGCTGGTGAGGGGCCTTCGTGGAGCTGCCTGTCGGAATCGAACCGACGACCTTTTCATTACGAGTGAAATGCTCTACCGACTGAGCTAAGGCAGCGAGCCTTTCGGCGTCCGAAGTCTAGCCGACTACCCCCACTCCGATGCAAACGCGCACGTCGACTAGCGGAAAGCTGCGCTCAACCGGGCCGCGAGGGCGGCGAGCGCGAACCGGGGTTTGACGTTCTGGGCCAGGGCCTCGCGGCAGTCGAGGATCGCTTCGATGCAGTCCAGCAGCGCCTCGGGGCGGGTCCGGGAAGCCAGGTCGGCGGCGCGTTCGGCCATGTCGGGGTGATTGGGGGTGACCGCCGACCCGAAGGAGTGGACCAGTGCGTCCCGGTACAGACCGGCGAGGTCGATCAGGGCGCGATCCATGATGTCGCGCTCGGTGCGCGTCTTCCGTGACTTCTGGGTGCGTTCGAGTTCCTTGAGCACCCCGGCCGAACCGCGCAGTGCCCCCGCGGCACCCTTGCCGGTGCCCCCGGCGCCGAGCGCGGTCTTCAGTTCCTCGGTCTCGCGTTCGTCGCGTTCGGCGCTGATCGCCTTGGCCTCGGCCTCCGCACTCCGGCCCAGATCCTCGGCAGCGGAGTAGGTCGTCGCCGGCCGCAGCACCGCGGTGGCGAGGGCCAGTGCTCGCGACCGGTTGTCGCGGGCCTCGGCGTCGGTCGCCAACCGGCGGGCCCGGCCGACGTGACCGGCACTGACGGACGCGGCCCAGCGGGCCGTCTCGGCGTCGATGCCGTCGGTCTGCTCGAGAACGCGGGCGATGGCGTCGGCGCTGGGGGTGACCAGCCCGATGTGGCGGCACCGCGAGCGGAGCGTCACCGAGATGTCCTCGGGATCGACGGACGGCGCGCACAACAGGAAGACGGTGCGCTGCGGAGGTTCCTCGACCACCTTCAGCAGCGCGTTCGCAGCTCCCTCGGTGAGGCGGTCGGCGTCCTCGATCACCACGACCTGCCACCGGCCGGTGCTCGGGCGCCGCGACGCGACCTGCACGATGTCGCGCATCGACTTGACGCTGATGGTCAGGCCCTCGGGCACGACCCGCCGGACGTCGCCGTGGGTACCAGCCATCGTGGTGGTGCAGGCCTGGCAGCGACCGCAACCGGGGGTGCCCTCGTCGGTGCACTGCAACGCGGCGGCGAAGCACAGGGCCGCGACCGATCGGCCGGAACCGGGAGGCCCGGTGAACAGCCAGGAGTGCGTCATCGCCGAGCCGGTGTCTCCTCGACGTGCCGCGAGGGCGGCCGCGACGAGTTCGGCCTCGACATCACGTTGACCGACGAGCCGATCGAATACCCCGGGCATGCGCTCAGCCTAACCAGCGGGTCCGACCGCTCCCGATCGCACGGCCGGATCGACGGCACGTGCGACCGGCAGCGCGGTCGGACCGCCGGTTATTCGGCGGACTTCTTCGCGGCCGTCTTCTTCGCCGCGGACTTCTTCGCGGCCGTCTTCTTCGCCGCGGTCTTCTTGGCGGTTGTCTTCTTCGCCGCGGTCTTCTTCGCCGTCGTGTTCTTCGCGGCGGTCTTCTTCGCAGCCTTCTTGGCCGGCCCGCGCGCACGACGATCGGCGAGCAGTTCGGCGGCGCGTTCGTCGGTGATCGTCTCGACCTCGTCGCCCTTGCGCAGGCTGGCGTTGGTCTCGCCGTCGGTGACGTACGGGCCGAACCGGCCGTCCTTGATCACCATCTGCTTGCCGCTCACCGGATCGGTGCCGAGTTCCCGCAGCGGCGGGGCGGCAGCTGCCTGCCGGCCGCGGCGCTTGGGCTCCGCGTAGATCTTCAGTGCGTCCTCGAGCGTGATCGTGAAGATCTGCTCCTCGTTGGCGAGCGAACGCGAGTCGCTGCCCTTCTTCAGGTACGGGCCGTAGCGACCGTTCTGCGCGGTGATCTCCTCGCCGGATTCCGGGTCGACCCCCACGACGCGCGGCAGCGAGAGCAGCTTCAGCGCGTCCTCGAGGGTGACGGTGGCCAGGTCCATCGACTTGAACAACGAACCCGTGCGCGGCTTCGGGCCGGCCTTCTTGGCCGGTGCCTTCTTCGCCGCCTTCTTGGCGACGGCCTTCTTGGTGGCGGTCTTCGTACCGCCCTCCCCCTCCGAGCCGAGTTCCTCGACGGGGATGGGCGTGACGTCCGGCTCCGGTTCGGGCTCGGGTTCCGGATCGGGGATCAGTTCGGTCACGTAGGGGCCGAAGCGGCCCTCACGCGCGACGATCTCGTAGCCGGTGGCCGGGTCGACGCCGAGCACACGGCCTTCCTGCGGCGTCGAGAAGAGCTTCTCCGCGTATTCGAGGGTGAGCTCGTCCGGCGGCAGGTCGTCGGGCAGGTTGGCGCGCTGCGAGGTCGGTTCGGCGTCGGGGTTGTCGGGGTCGGCGACCATCCGTTCGAGATACGGGCCGAAGCGGCCGACGCGCACGTGGATCTCGCGGCCCTCGGAGTCGTCGAACAAGCGGATCGAGTTGATCTCGCGTGCGTCGATGTCCTCGAGGTTCTCCCCCACGAGCTTCTTCAGGCCACCCTTGCGCGCGACCGTGTCCTCGTCGCCATCCTCGCTGCCGAAGTAGAAGCGGGTGAGCCAGTCGGTGCGCTGCCGGTGCCCGGCGGCGATCTCGTCGAGGTCGTCCTCCATCCCGGCGGTGAAGTCGTAGTCGACGAGCTGCGCGAAGTGCGCCTCGAGCAGGCCGATGACGGCGAACGCCACCCAGGACGGCACGAGCGCACTGCCCCGCTTGTAGACGTAGCCGCGGTCGAGGATCGTCTTGATGATCGACGCGTACGTCGAGGGACGGCCGATGCCGAGCTCTTCGAGCGTCTTGATCAGGCTCGCCTCGGTGTAGCGGGCAGGCGGGTTGGTGGAGTGACCGTCCGGGTCGAGCTTCGTCGCGGTGACCGCGGCGCCCTCGGACAGGTTCGGCAGCCGCGACTCGGCGTCGTCCGACTGGCCACCGGCCTCCTCGTCGACGCTCTCGACGTAGGCCTTGAGGAAGCCGGGGAAGGTGATGGTGCGGCCCGACGACGAGAAGGTGCACTCCTCGCCGGTGCCCGCGGTGCCGGTGATGCGCAGCGTGAGGGTCGTGCCGCGCGCGTCGGCCATCTGCGAGGCGACGGTGCGCTGCCAGATCAGCTCGTACAGCTTGTACTCGTCGGCGTCGAGACGCGAGTGCAGCTCACCCGGGGTGGCGAAGACGTCACCGGCAGGGCGGATCGCCTCGTGGGCCTCCTGCGCGTTCTTGACCTTGCGGGTGTACTGCCGCGGCGTCGGGTGCACGAACTCGGCGCCGTACAGCTGCGTGGCCTGGGCGCGGGCCGCGGCGATGGCCGACTCCGACAGCGTCGTGGAGTCGGTACGCATGTAGGTGATGTAGCCGTTCTCGTACAGACGCTGCGCGGTGCGCATCGTGCGCTCCGACGAGAAACGCAGCTTGCGGCCGGCCTCCTGCTGCAGCGTCGACGTCATGAACGGCGCGTAGGGCTTGCGGGTGTAGGGCTTGCTCTCGGCCGAGGAGACCGTCAGCTCGACACCGGCGAGGGCCTCGGCGAGGCGACGGGCCCGGTCCTCGTCGAGGACCACGACACCGTCGGTCTTCAGGTTGCCGTCGGGACCGAAGTCTCGGCCCGACGCGACGCGCGCACCGTCGACGTTGACCAGACGGGCACCGAACGAGCGCGGGCTCGCCGCGGCGCCGGCGTCCAGGGTGGCCGCGATGTCCCAGTACTCCGCGGAGCGGAACGCCATGCGTTCGCGTTCGCGCTGCACGATGATTCGGGTCGCCACCGACTGCACGCGGCCCGCGGACAGGCGCGGCATGACCTTCTTCCACAGCACCGGGCTGACCTCGTAGCCGTACAGACGGTCGAGGATGCGGCGGGTCTCCTGGGCGTCGACCAGCGCGTTGTCGAGGTCACGGGTGTTCTCGGCGGCGGCGCGGATCGCGGGCTCGGTGATCTCGTGGAAGACCATACGCCGGACCGGCACCTTGGGCTTGAGCGTCTCGAGCAGGTGCCACGCGATGGCCTCGCCCTCGCGGTCGGGGTCGGTGGCGAGGTACAGCTCGTCGGCGTCCTTCAGCAGGCTCTTGAGCTCGGCGACCTTCGACTTCTTGTCGGAGCTGACGACGTAGAGCGGTTCGAAGTCGTGGTCGACGTCGACGCCGAGGCGGGCCCACGACTCGCCCTTGTACTTGGCGGGCACGTCGGCGGCGCCCCGCGGCAGGTCGCGGATGTGACCGACCGAGGCCTCGACGACGTAGTCGCGACCCAGGTAGGGGGCGATCTTCCTCGCCTTGGTCGGGGACTCGACGATCACGAGCCGACGCGTGCCCGACGAACCGCCCGCAGTGCTCTTCTCCCGTGCTGCCACCGTGCCGCCCGCACCTTCCCTCATTGCCGACATGTCGCGCTGTTCGAAGACATGTATACCGACCCGTTCCCCCGACGCGGCCACACACAGGGTCGCACATCCTCACCGGACGACTCTTCACAAGTGATGATCGGCGGGCTCCACATGGGGCCAGATCCGCCGCGCCTCGTCGGCGTCGGGAGGTGCCCCGATGTTCTCGACGAACCTGGTCAGCCGCTTGCGGCCGGAGATCCGCAGACCCGGCCGGCCGGTGCCGTGCGTTCCGATCAGAGTGGGCGCGATCCCGGCGTGCAGGAGCGCCTGCGCCAGCGGACCGTGCGTACCGGGCGCCACCGGGTCCAGTCCCAGGACGTACTGCGCGCCCTCGACCTCCATCCGGCCCGCGGCCAGGAACCACACCCGCTGCGCGCGGGCGGTGGGCATCCATCCCGTCGGCACCGTCTTGCCCTCCTCGCCCGTCCACTCCGCCGCGAGGGTCCCGATGAGCCTGTCGGTGGCGGTACCGACGAGGAAGAGCCCGTCGTCGCGGACGACCTCGGCGTCGATCCCCGTGTCGCGCACGAACCGGGCGACGGCCGCCGCGCGCCATTCCTCCTCGACCTCGACGGAGATCGATGCGCCCTCGTCGGTGACGGTCACGTGGCCGTGCGCGGCGAGCAGGCCGCTCAGATCGGCCAGGGCGGGCGGCATGGTCTCCGCACCGAAGAAGGACAGTTGACTCACGGGTCCTCCTCTCCTCGTGGCCGACCTCATGACGGGCCTCGTGACCGAGCACAGCGGAGTGATCGCAGGATGCCCGGAAAAGCATCGTCCCCCATCACCCGAGGTGATGGGGGACGATTCGGATGAGACGCAGGGTCTCACCCGTCAGCTCGTTCGAGCGGGTGAATCAGAGTGCGCGAACACCGGTGGCCTGCGGGCCCTTGGTGCCCTGGCCGACCTCGAACTCGACTCGCTGGTTCTCCTCGAGGGTGCGGAAACCGGAACCCTGGATCTCGGAGTAGTGAACGAACACGTCGGCGGAGCCGTCCTCAGGAGCGATGAAGCCGAAGCCCTTCTCCGCGTTGAACCACTTCACAGTGCCCTGTGCCATGCTTTTCCTTCTCTTTCTAACACCGGATTCGACGAACCGCCGGGTACGCGGTCCGCCAGGTCCCGATTCCGACCGCTGTACTTCTCGAATCCCCCGCTGGAAGAGCCAAAGCACCGCGCTCGCAACCATCGATCCTGCGAGCGTGAACCTTCTCGAGGCACCGAACACAGAAGCTGCGACCGGGTGTCAGTCAACCACGTTCCGAGCCTGTGCAACAGTAGGAATAGGCACAAACGTGCCGATTCCTCGATCTTGTTCATGTGTCGGTAGCATTACCGACCGGTAGTTGTTTCTGCCGTGTTACGGGAGGGGCGTGAGCGCTCCCCCGGACCTCGATCCAGCCCGACCGTCTCGGAGTTCCGCGTGACCGGCCCGCCCCCTCTCCACACCGGCGACGGCACCGCTCCCACCTACGGGCGTCTCCTCCTCGATCACCTGCTCGCCGGAACCCCCTCGGGCGAGACCCCGCTGACGCACGTCGCCGAGATCCCCGCCCGCGAGGCCCGGTACGGCGACTGGCCGCAGTGGGCTCCCGACCCCCTTGTCCAGGCGTTTCGGGAACGCGGCGTCGACCGGCCCTGGAGTCATCAGGCCGAAGCGGCCGAACTCGCGGCGAGCGGGCAGCACGTCGTCGTCTCCACCGGCACCGCCTCCGGCAAGTCCCTGGCGTACCAGCTGCCCGTCCTCGGTGCACTCGCCGAGGATCCGCACGCCACCGCCCTGTACCTGTCCCCCACCAAAGCGCTCGGCGCCGATCAGCTGAAAGCCGTCACCGAACTGACCTCGGCGACGGACACGTTGTCGACGGTGTGTGCGTGCGCCTACGACGGGGACACCTCGCCCGAGATCCGGCAATGGGCACGACGGCATTCACGGTGGATCTTCACAAATCCCGACATGCTGCACCTGTCGCTGCTGCCCGCGCACGCGCGCTGGGCGCACCTGTGGCGGCGGCTGCGGTACGTCGTCGTCGACGAATGCCACGCCTACCGCGGGGTGTTCGGATCGCACGTCGCGTTGATCCTGCGGCGGGTACGCCGCGTGGCCCGGCGGTACGGCGCCGATCCGGTCTTCGTCCTCGCCTCGGCCACCACCGCCGAACCCGGAGCGGCCGCGTCCCGGCTCATCGGGGCGCCGTGCCGGGAGGTCACCGAGGACGGTTCACCCCACGGCCCGCGCACCGTCGCGATGTGGGAACCCCCGCTACTGAAGGACGTCACCGGCGAACACGGCGCACCCGTGCGGCGCGCGGCCGGCACCGAAGCCGGGCGGCTGCTCGCCGATCTCGTCGTCGAAGGCGCCCGCACCCTCGCGTTCGTCCGATCCCGGCACGGCGCCGAACTCGCCGCGATGGGAGCTCGCCGGTTGCTCACCGAAGTGGCACCCGACCTCGTCGAGCGGGTCGCGGCGTACCGCGCGGGCTATCTGGCCGAGGACCGACGCGAACTCGAAGCCGCGCTGTCGGAGGGACGACTGCTCGGTGTCGCGAGCACCAACGCCCTCGAACTCGGGGTCGACATCGCCGGGCTGGACGCGGTGGTGGTCGCCGGATTCCCCGGCACCGTCGCATCGTTCTGGCAGCAGGGCGGTCGCGCCGGGCGGCGCGGGCAGGGATCGCTGGTCGTGCTGGTCGCGCGGGACGACCCGCTCGACACCTATCTGGTGCACCATCCGCAGGCGCTGCTCGACCGGCCGGTCGAGGCCACCGTCACCGATCCGGGCAACCCCTACGTCCTCGGTCCGCAATTGCTCTGTGCCGCATCGGAGCTCCCCCTGTCCGAGGACGAGGTCGACGAGTTCGGTGCCCGCGAGGTCCTCACCGACCTCGCCGACCAGGGCCTGATCCGCCGGCGCCCGCACGGCTGGTTCGTCGCCCCCGGCGTCGAACCGCACGGCGACGTCGAGATCCGCGGCGGCATCGGGCATCAGGTGGCGATCGTCGAAGCGGACACCGGGCGCATGCTCGGCACCGTGGAGGCGGGACGCGCCCCCGCGACCGTACACCCCGGCGCCGTGCACCTGCACCAGGGCGAGACCTTCGTCGTCGACGAACTGCACCTCGAGGACGGCATCGCGCTCGTGCACGCCGAGGATCCCGAATGGTCCACCAGCGCACGCGAGATCACCGACATCTGCTGCATCTCCGTCGACGAGATGCACGACCACGGGGCGGTCACCGTCGCGTCGGTGAGCGTCGAGGTGAGCCACCGCGTGGTCGGGTATCTGCGCCGGCTGCCCTCCGGCGAGGTGCTCGACCAGATCATCCTGGACATGCCCGAGCACACCCTCCCGACCCGCGCCGTGATGTACACGATCGACCCGGAGCTGCTCGACCGGATCGGCATCACCGCCGAACGCGTCCCGGGTGCGCTGCACGCCGCCGAACACGCCGCGATCTGCCTGCTGCCGCTCGTGGCGACCTGCGATCGCTGGGACATCGGCGGTGTCTCCACCGATCTGCATCCCGACACCGGGCTGCCCACCGTCTTCGTCTACGACGGGCAGCCCGGCGGTGCGGGATTCGCCGAACGCGGCTTCCACCGGATCGCCCGGTGGCTCCGCGCCACCCGCGACGCCGTCGCCGCCTGCGAATGCGCGGCGGGATGCCCGTCCTGCGTGTACTCCCCCAAGTGCGGCAACGGCAACGATCCGCTCGACAAGGCCGGCGCGATCGCCGTGCTCGGGGCGGTCCTCGACGCGATCGAAGGATCGGAGCCCGCCTGATCACGTCCCGGCCGGTCCGGCCCGCGCCACCGCGGCCGCTTCCCTCCCACCGAACAGCGGAGACGTCCGTGCGGCGACCTCCACGACGGCGTCCCATCCCTCGATCCGGCACCCGCGCAGGCGCACCCGCATCCGGGTGACGATCGGGTCCGCGCTCCCGCACGCGGCGTCCGCTCCCCGGTCGAGCGCGGCAGCGACGGCCAGCGCCGACAGATCCGCCGCCGCCTGCACCCGATGACGGGTGACCACCGCACCCCCGAGGTGCACGGCCGTCACGGTGAGCGCGACCAGTGCCGCGGCGATCGCGCAGCCGAAAACGGTGGCGCTGCCCCGGTCGTCGCCGGAAGTCATTCCGCCGATTCGGGTTCGCGCACGGCCACCGCCTCCGCGGTGAGGGTCAGCATCGGCAGCAGCGGTGCGTCCGCGTCGATTCCGGCGACGAGCAGGTCGCCCTCCTCGGTGAGCGAGACCCGCGCACCGGCAGGAGCGACGCGCGTCGCCACCTCCACCGCACGGTCCCGGTCTCCGCGAGCGGCCAGGCGGGCAGCTTCCCGCGCGGCGTCCTGGCACCGCACCTGATGCGAGATACTCAGCAGCGCACCGAGACACAGCACCAGCACGGTCACCAGGCTCGCGATCGCCAGGGCCGCCTCGACGGTGACCGCCCCGTCCTCGGCCGCGAGACCCCGCAGCCTGTGCCCTGCCGTCACACCGACGTCTCGAGCGCACGCTCGACGATCCCCGTGAGCGCCGAGACGATCGAATCGCCGGTGACCACGGTGTAGAGCACCGCACCGAAGGCCGCCGCCGCGATGGTCCCGATCGCGTACTCCGCGGTGGACATGCCGTCCTCGCGCCCCCACAGACCGATCGTCCGCGAACGCACCTCGCGCAGAACAGTTTCCCGTGTCGACATCGTTCTCCCCCTTCATTCCACGGCGCGGACGCTCCGCGCCGACGCTCACATCAACCCGGCCCCCAGCACGTCCCTCGCCAGTCCCACGACCACCGGCACGATGCCGAGACAGACGAAGGCGGGCAGGAAACACAGTCCGAGCGGACCGCTCACCAGCACCCCGGCCCGGTCGATCCGCGCCGCGACCCGATCCTCCTCCTCCTGGCGGTGCCGGCTCGCGAGTTCGGCCACGGTCTCCGACAGCGGGGCACCGGACTTCGCGGATCGCCGTGCAGCCCGCGCGAAGTCGTCGAGAACACCGGAATCACCGGTGCCCTGCCACGCCTCGGCGGGATCGGCGCCGAGTTGCAGACGGTCGGCGCCGCGACGCAGGGCCGCGGCGAGGTCGGGTGGCGCCGACTCCGCGACCACGCGCGCCGCCGAGGCGGGCGGCATCCCCGCGCGCAGGCACGCGGCGAAAAGGTCGAACGCGGCCGGCAGGGCGTGCGGGTCGGGGCCGGCGCCGGGACCGGACGGCGAATCCCCCGACTCCCTCGTCGAGACGAGCCGCGTCGCGGCGTCCGGAACGGGGACGACGGTGAGCGCGCCCGCGCCGAGCAGCGCCGCCCACACGGCGCTCATGCCGCCACCCGGGCGGCGATCGCGTCGGTCCACAGCAGACCCGCGCAGGCGAGGGCCGTACCCACGACGAGCATCGCGCCGCCGAGACCCCCGGCGAGCAGGATGCCGAGCGGCGCGGCACCCATGAGCTGCCCGAGCCCCACGCCGAGCGCGGGCAGTCCCGCGAGGACGGAGGCGGTGGCCCGCGCTCCGGCGAGTCCGGCCTCGGTGCGGGCGCGCACCCGCATGCGGGCCGCGAGATCGGCCCGGGCGGCGGTGAGTAGTTCGGCGAGGGCCAGACCGTGCCGCTCCGACACCGCCCACACGTCCGCGATGCGGTCGAGGCTCTCGGCGATCCCGCTCCGGCCGTGCGCGTCCGTGGGAGCGCGCAGTCCGTCGGACGCCGACCCGCCGAGCCGCGCCCGGGCCGCCGCGATCCGGAAGGCGTCGGCGGCGGGACTGGTCGTCTCGCGGGCGGCGGTCTCGCACGCCTCGGCGGGATGGGTGCCGACCCTCAGGTCGGCGATCACGGTGTCCAGACCCGACAGCAGCGCGCGGCGGTGACCGTCGAGGGCGGTGTCCCGGCGGCGGGCGTGCAGGCGTCGCCAGGTCGTGCCGGCCACGATCGTGGCGGCGAGCGCGGGGGCGACACCGACCCACAGCACCGCGACGAGGCCCGCCGCGGCGGCGAGGCCGAGGAGGGCGGGTCGCGGCGGCCGCCGTCGCGCAGATCCACCCCGACGAGGCCGGTCGCGTCGCAACCGCTCGGCCGCGGGCCGGTCCGGGACGAGACACAGCGCTGCCGCCAGGCAGAGCACGGTCGCGGTCACGGTGCCTCCCGACGACGCAGCAGGGTCTCGAGTCTCTCCATCCCGTCCCCCGGACCGTGCGCGTGGGTCCAGGCCGGGGCGACGATCACTCCGGACACCGGGTCGCGTTCGACCACCCCGATCTGCGCCAGCCGCCGCACCCCGTCGGCGCCCCGGTGGACGTGCAGGATCACCTGCACCGCCGCGACGAGCTGGCTGTGCAGCGCGACGCGGTCGAGCCCACCGAGGGCGGCGAGCGCCTCGAGCCGGGCCGGGACCTCGTCGGGCGAGTTGGCGTGCACGGTTCCGGCCCCGCCGTCGTGCCCGGTGTTCAGCGCGGTGAGCAGGTCGACGACCTCCGCGCCCCGTACCTCCCCGATGACGATGCGGTCGGGACGCATCCGCAGCGCCTGCCGGACGAGATCACGGACGGTGACCTCCCCGACGCCCTCCACGTTGGGGGCCCGCGCGACGAGCCGCACCACGTGCGGGTGAGCCGGCACCAGCTCGGCGGCGTCCTCGACGCACACGATGCGCTCGGTCGCGTCGACCGCTCCCAGCAGCGCCGCGAGCAGAGTCGTCTTCCCCGCGCCGGTGCCTCCGACGATCAGGAAGGCGAGCCGCGCCCGCACGATGCGTCGCAGCAATCGGTAGGCGTCCTCGTCCACCGCGCCCCGATCGCGCAGCGCCTCGAGTCCCTGCGTGGCCGGACGCAGCACCCGCAGCGACAGGCACGTGCCGCCCTGCGCGACCGGTGAGAGGACGGCGTGCAGCCGCACCCCGAACTCGCCGTGCCCCGGCAGGCGGCCGTCCACCCACATCTGGGCGTCGTCGAGGCGCCGGCCCGCGAACAACGCCAGGCGCTGGGCGAGACGCCGGACCGCGGCCTCGTCGGGGAACACGACGTCGGTCAGGTGCAGGCCGCTGCCGCGGTCCACCCACACCCGGTCGGGGGCGGTGACCAGCACATCGGTGACGGCGGGGTCGGCCAGCAGGCTCTCCAGCGGACCGGCGCCGCTGAGCTCGGTCTGCAGGTGCCGCAGGGCCGCGAGCAGGTCGGAGTCGCCCAGAACCCCGCCCGACTCGGCGCGCAGCGCCGCGGCCACCCGGGCCGGGGTGAGTTCACCCGCTTCGTCGGCGAGCCGGTCGCGCACCCGGCCGAGCAGGTCGCCGTCGAGGATGTCGCTCATGCCACCCGCCTCGGGACGAGGCGGGTGGAGAGGGTGGCCAGCACGTCCCGGGCGGCTGCGGCCAGCGGTGATCTCGACCGCAGCCGCAGTCCGCCGCGTTCGAGCATCTCGGCGAGTCCCGGCTCGGGGCGCATCGAGGCGAGCAGGTCGAGTCCCACGACGTCGGCCACGTCCTCGGCACGCAGACCGCCGGGTGCCGGGCCGCGCACGACCAGCCCGGCGGGATCTCCCCGTTCGAGGAGACGCCCCGCGACCCGCGCCGCGGACAGTGCTGCTCCGACGCGGGCGGGGGTCACGACGACCGTGAGGTCGGACAGGGCGAGCACGGTCTCGGCCACCGGGCCGAAGCAGCGGCCGACATCGCAGACGACCGTCGTCCCGGCGCCCTTCAGGGCCTCCACCACCGCGCCGGCCGCGGCGGGAGTGAGCCGGTCGGCGGCCTCACGGTCGGTGGAGAGCACACCGACTCCGGGCCGCCAGGCCGGGGCGGCGTCGCGCAGGGCCCGGGCGGAGACGCGTCCGCCGTCCACGGTGACGCCGGACCATCGCACGCCGGGGCGTTCCTCGAGACCGGTGAGGACGTCGAGACCACCGCCGAACGGATCGGCGTCGACGAGCAGGGTGTCGTGACCTGGGGTCCAGGCGAGCGCGGCTGCGAAGGTGGAGGCCCCGGCGCCGCCGCATCCGCCGACGACGGTGAGGGCGACGCCGCTGCCCGCGGCGGGTTCACCGGCCGCCGAGACGAGCGCGAGCAGCTCCACCTCGTCGTCCGGCAGCGCGAGGACGTGCTCGGCGCCCACGGTGGCGGCAGCCTGCCATTCGTCCAGGTCTGCCGGTCCCGAACACACCAGCACGACGCCGGGCCGGCGGGGATGCTCGGCGGCACACACCGTGGCCGCGGCCCGGTCAAGGACGACGATCGCGGCGTCGGTCCACATCCGCCGTGGTACCGGCGGGGACGCCTCGTGGAGCGCGCGGTCGGCCGCGGCGGCGACGCGACGCAGGTCCGCGACGAGCGCGGGGTCGTCGATCAGGCCGAGGATGTCGTTCATGGCGGACAGCGTGCCGCCTGCGGGGCCGATTCCGGTCCGGAAAGCACCCGGACCGGCGGATCTGTGGATGAATCGGCGCCCTGTGGACAACTCGGCTGCGCGCACGGTCGCCGGCAGCGCAGCGAGGCAGGATGCACGGAGAAGAGAAAGTGCCCAGAACAGACGACAGCCCTCGCCAGGGGGGAGGAGGCGAGGGCCGTCTGCGTTCAGCCCCGGGGGGTCGGGCTGAACACAACCCGAACCGAATCCGGGCATTCGCGATAGTACACCGTCGAGCACAGATGGTTGCAAGCTCAACTTCGACGCGGCGCGCGGTCTCGCGCCCCGGCGGGAACGCCCCGCACCTATTGTGGGGACGTGACTCATGCGCCCGCCGACCCGAGCACGACGGCCCCGTCGACCGCACGTGCCCCGGGTCCCGGTCGCATCGCCGCCTTCTTCGACCTCGACAAGACCGTGGTCGCGAAGTCCAGCGTGCTGGCCTTCACCCGCCCGTTCTTCGAGGAGGGTCTGCTCAGCCGCCGGGCGGTGCTGCAGAGTCTGTACGCGCAACTCCTGTACATGCTGTCCGCCGCCGACCAGGCGCGCGTGGACCGGATGCGCGAGCACATCGCGCGGATGTGCAACGGCTGGGACGTCGAGCAGATCAGGTCGATCGTGGACAAGACCCTGCAGGACGTGGTGACCCCGCTCGTGTACGCGGAGGCGCAGGACCTCATCGCCGACCACCGTGCCCGCGGACACGACGTGATCATCGTGTCGGCCTCGGGGCAGGAGGTGGTCGAGCCGATCGCCCGGACACTCGGTGCCGAGCACAGTACCGGCAGCCGGATGCGGATCGTCGACGGACGGTACGCGGGCGAGGTCGAGTTCTACTGCTTCGGCGAGGCGAAGGCGGTGGCGATCCGCGAGATGGCCGAGCGGTACGGTTACGACCTCTCACGCAGTTACGCGTACTCGGATTCGGCCACGGACCTGCCGATGCTGCAGGAGGTCGGCAATCCCCGCGTCGTGAACCCCGACCGTCCCCTCCGCCGCGCGGCCGTCGAAAACGACTGGCCGATCTTGATTTTCGCTCGGCCGGTTCCGCTCGGCCGACGCGCACGGCCGTCGTTGCGCGCGCTGGTGACACTCGCTGCCACCCTCGGCGCGACGGTCCTGATCCTCGGTGCCACACGTCGTCTCGCGCAGCGACGGACCCACTGACCCCTCCCCGGAGCGCCGGCGAGAGCATCTGCAACACACCGGATTTTGGGGCTTGCCGACACTCCCACAGCGGGGTACAAAGGAGTTACGGAAGGACGGAAGGCCAAGAGCGAATCGGAAGAGAAGATTCGATCTCCCGACCGGACTTCCCAGCACGGACACCGAGTACCCACGCGAAGCCGATGCCACTATAAGGGCACGAGGTTTGTGGGCCTGCGACTCCGGACCGTCCTCGACGAAGACCTCGCACCCGTTGCGAGGACCGAATCGGCGACACCGGATGATCGCCGAGGCCGTTGAAACACAACCCATTTCAGCACGCATGGTAACCCGGACCGCCCGTGCTAGCGGGTGGCGACATCGATTCCGATCGATGAGCCACCCGCTTTCGTATACGCGAGAAGAGCTGAACCGCAGGAGGTTTCGGTCGGTCAGCCCGCGAACGCCTCGGCGATGGAGCCGGCCTCCCGGGCACCGGCCTCGAGCGACCCGCAGCAGAACAGCACCCAGCCGCCGACGCCCTCGGCCGTGCCCGACGCGAAGCCCTCCAGCCCGTCGCGATAGGCCGGCACGCGGCGCATCCAGTGCACCTCGGGGACCCCGAGATTGCGGGGATCGAGCCCCGACGCGACACACACCAGCCGGGCCGCGGCCCGGGCCACGATCCCGTCGGCCACCCCGAAGGGTTTCAGCACGGCGAGTTCACCGTGCACCACGGCGGCGAGCACCGGGGCCGGTGCGCCGGTTCCCCCGGTGACGAGCTGGGCGAGGGCATCGAGACGCTCCCCGACACCCGGCTCGACGCGTGGGCGGCCGAGCCGTTCCGCATCGTCGACGAGGTCGGCGGCCGCGAGGACGTGGAGCCGGGCCAGCGCCTGCAGAGGTGCGCGGCGCCAGGTCGCCACCGAGTTGGCGAGTGCGTCGCCGTCGAGCGACTGCGCGACCCGCAGTGCCCCGGCGAGGATCGGGTCGCCCTTCTCCCCCGGCTGCGGCAACTCCATCGAGCCGCCGTCGATCGCCGCCGACGCTCGCGCCGCGCGCACCGACGCCTCCGCCGCGGTGTTGGCCCAGCCGCGCCGGTTGGTGCGGTGACGGTGCACCTCCGCGAGGGCGTCGCGGGCGCGGTCGGCGGCGTCGCGTACGCCCGGGAGGTCGACGAGGGGCTGAAGCGGGTCGGTCACGTGCACGACGGTACAGTCGAGGCCCCGGCTTCCGGACGAGTGGTTCCCCCGGTGTGCACACAGGCCGTTCGTCGCGTGAAAGCAACCGATCGGCGACTGTGACGGGGTTGCAGCCCGATGCAACGGTGCGGCCCGAGTCACAGGTGACTACGCTCACAAGCGCAAGAAACACCGAACGACCCGGAAAGGCCCGCAGTATGACGAGCGCAGCCCAGGAGCACGAATCGAAGGCGTACCCGCCGAGCCCGGAGTTCGCCGCCACGGCCAATGCCGGTCCCGAACTGCAGGCTGCCGCGGACGCCGACCGGCTGGCGTTCTGGGCCGAGCAGGCGAAGCGGCTGGACTGGGCGACGCCGTGGACCGAGGTGCTCGATTGGTCGGACGCTCCGTTCGCGAAGTGGTTCGTCGGCGGGCAGCTCAACGTCGCCTACAACTGCGTCGACCGGCACGTCGAGGCCGGCAACGGCGACCGGGTGGCCATCCACTTCGAGGGTGAGCCCGGCGACAGCCGTTCCCTGACCTACAACGACCTGCTCGCGGAGGTCTCCCGCGCGGCGAACGCCTTCACCGAGCTCGGCCTCGTCGCCGGTGACCGGGTGGCGATCTACATGCCGATGATCCCCGAGGCCATCGTGACGATGCTCGCCTGCGCGCGGCTGGGCCTGACCCATTCGGTCGTCTTCGGTGGCTTCTCCGCCTCCGCGCTGCGCTCACGCATCGACGACGCACAGGCCAAGCTCGTGGTCACCGTCGACGGCCAGTGGCGCCGTGGCCAGGCCGCACCGCTGAAGGCCGCCGCCGACGAGGCCGTCGCCGGCGCCGAGTCGGTCGAGCACGTGCTGGTGGTGCGTCGCACCGGTATCGACGTCGCCTGGACCGAGGGCCGTGATCTGTGGTGGCACGAGACGGTGGAGAAGGCCTCGCCGGAGCACACCGCGCAGCCGTTCGATTCCGAGCACCCGCTGTTCATCCTGTACACCTCGGGCACCACCGGTAAGCCCAAGGGCATCATCCACACCTCGGGTGGTTACCTGACCCAGGC
Organism: Rhodococcus sp. Z13; assembly: GCF_025837095.1. NCBI lineage: Bacteria > Bacillati > Actinomycetota > Actinomycetes > Mycobacteriales > Nocardiaceae > Rhodococcus > Rhodococcus sacchari. The sequence goes on along the minus strand of NZ_CP107551.1, from coordinate 393,348 downwards.
GTCGTACACCCACCACTACGTCTTCGACCACAAGCCTGGCCAGGACGTGTACTGGTGCACCGCCGACATCGGCTGGGTCACCGGGCACTCCTACATCGTCTACGGCCCGCTGAGCAACGGCGTGACGCAGGTGGTCTACGAAGGCACCCCGAACTCGCCGAACGAGCACCGGCACTTCGAGATCATCGAGAAGTACGGGGTGTCGATCTACTACACCGCCCCGACGCTGATCCGCACGTTCATGAAGTGGGGCCGGGAGATCCCCGATGCACACGACCTGTCGTCGATCCGTCTGCTCGGCTCGGTGGGCGAGCCGATCAACCCGGAGGCCTGGCGCTGGTACCGCGAGGTCATCGGCGCCGGCAAGGCCCCGATCGTCGACACCTGGTGGCAGACCGAGACCGGCGCGATCATGATCTCGCCGCTGCCCGGCATCACGGCCACCAAGCCCGGTTCGGCGATGGCGCCGCTGCCCGGCATCTCCGCGAAGATCGTCGACGACGAGGCCAATCCGCTCGGGGCGGGCGGCAACGGTTATCTGGTGCTCGACCAGCCGTGGCCGTCGATGCTGCGCGGTATCTGGGGCGACAGCGAGCGTTACCGCGAGACCTACTGGTCGCGCTACGCCGAGCAGGGCTGGTACTTCGCCGGTGACGGTGCCCGCTACGACGAGGACGGCGCGCTGTGGGTGCTCGGCCGCGTGGACGACGTCATGAACGTCTCCGGTCACCGCATCTCCACCTCCGAGGTCGAGTCGGCGCTGGTGTCGCATCCGGCGATCGCCGAGGCCGCCGTCGTCGGCGCCTCCGACGAGACCACCGGTCAGGGCATCGTGGCGTTCGTGATCCTGCGCGAGCACGTCGAGAACACGGGCGAGCAGCTGATCAAGGAACTGCGCGATCACGTCGCAGTGGAGATCTCCCCGATCGCCAAGCCGCGCCAGATCACGGTGGTGCCGGAGCTGCCGAAGACCCGCTCCGGCAAGATCATGCGGCGTCTGCTGCGCGACGTCGCCGAGGGCCGCGAGCTCGGCGACACCTCGACGCTGGTCGATCCGGCGGTCTTCGACGCGATCCGCGGCAAGTAGCCCGGACCGCTTTCCTCCGCACCGACGCGGCCCGCTCCTGAAGGAGCGGGCCGCGTCTGCGTATTCATACCTACTTCACGTCGCGTTACTTATGAATTGTCCCAAAGTACGTTTCGGACCCATTGGAACCGGGAACACTATTCGATTTGTCCCATTGGCCTTGCTGATTCTTGGGCCTACTCTTGGCCGGTAATCGAACGGCGCTGCCTCGCAGGAATCATTCGAAGCCGAAGTCATGTGTGACGCCGCGCCGTCCACATCTTTCTTCACTGTTCGTTCGGAGGACCCATGTCCGGATCAGGACGCAGTACGTCACGCCGATTCGCTGCGGGTGCGGTACTCGCACTCGGTCTGCTCAGCGCATCCCCGGGCACCGCGCTGGCAGAGGACAACGCCACCCGCCCCGCGGTCAACCCGGAGCAGCGCGCCGCCGCCCTGATCCGTCCGGCCACCGTGTACATCGAGGCCACCACGACCGGCTGGCTCCGCATGCCCGACGGGGAGCTCTTCGACACCGCGCCCTACCAGGCCAGCTGGACCTGCACCGGCTTCGTCGTGAACCCCGACGGATGGGTCGCGACGGCCGGCCACTGCGTGGACGACGTCCGCAGCATGCTGCTCGACACGGCGTTCGCCGACATCTACGCCGCCAACATGGACTGGGACCCCGACGAACTCGCTGCCTTCGTCGACGGCAGCTTCACCGTCGAGGGCGAGAAGGGCGGATCCGACCCGGCCCTCGACATCTCCGTGTACTTCGGTGAAGGCAATGTCGCGGAGACCCTGCCCGCCAGTGTCATCGAGTTCCGCCCGCTGCAGCAGGGCGACGTCGCCCTGCTCAAGGTGCAGCGCGACGACCTGCCCTCCTCGCTGCTCGCGAGCGACGACGACGTCGCGATCGGGACGCCCGTGCTGTCGGTGGGCTTCCCCGGCAGCACCGCGGGAGTCACCGATCCCACCCTCGAACCGACCAACAAGAGCGGCAAGGTCAGCGCGAAGAAGACCTCCGGCACCGTCCCGTTCTACGAGACCGACGCGGCCCTGTCCGGCGGCATGAGCGGCGGCCCGACCGTCGACCTCGAGGGCCGGGTCATCGGCCTGAACAGCTTCGGCCCCTCGGGTGAGAGCCAGGCGTTCAACTTCATCGCCCCGTCGAGCGGTCTCGAGGAACTGCTCGCCGCCCGCGGCATCACCGCCCAGCTCGGCCCGGCCGACGAGCGCTACCGCGAGGCGCTCACCGACTACTACGAGGGCCGCTACACCGAGGCCATCGAGGGCTTCGATTCCGTCCTCGCCATGTCCCCCGGCTACCCCGGTATCTCGAACCTCAAGTCCGACGCCGTGCGCCTGCGCGACCAGTACGGCGACGCGGCGTCCTCCGGCTCCTCCTCGTCGCTGCCGCTGGTGCTCGGCGGGACCGGCGCCGCGGTCGTGGTCGTCGCCGCGCTCGGCGGTTTCCTGATGATGCGCAACCGCCGCAACACCCCGGCCCCTGCGGCCGTCGGTTTCCACGGTGCTCCCGGTTCCGGCCCGGTTCCGCCGGTCGGCGGCGCACAGCAGCCACAGCACGGCATGCCCGTCCACGGCGTCCACACCCCGGGTGCACCGACCCCCGGGGGCCAGACGCCGGGAGTGCAGACGCCGGGTGCGCAGTCGCCGGATGTGGAGATCAAGGCCTTCTCCCAGCTCCCGGCGGGGTACACGCCGCCGATCACCCTGCAGAACCTGCAGACCCCGCCGAGCGCGCCGGCCCAGAACTCGTCGACGCCCCCGCAGGCAGGCCGGTTCTGTTCGTCCTGCGGCACCGAACGTCGCGGCAACGAGAACTTCTGCTCCAACTGCGGGAACAAGCTCACCTGATCTGCACGTCCACAGCAACGACAGTCCACAGCAACGACAGGGGCCTCCCGATCCGTCCGGATCGGGAGGCCTCGTGCGGGTGTGGGGATCAGACCTCGTCGAGCGCCCGGTCGCGGGTCTCCTTCACCACGAGCAGCGCCACGAAGGTCGTCGACGCCGCCACCAGCAGGTAGATGCCGACCCAGCCGACGCCGTAGGTCGTGGCCAGCCACGTCGCGATGAACGGGGCCACGGCCGCGCCGAGGATGCTCGACACGTTGTAGGCGATGCCGGAGCCCGTGTAGCGGACGTTGGTGGGGAACAGCTCGGGCAGGATCGCGCTCTGCGGACCGAAGGTCAGGCCCATGAGCAGCATGCCGACGATCAGGAAGAACAGCATCCGACCCGAGCCCATGCCGTCACCCGACAGCAGGAGCTGGAAGCACAGGCCGAAGACCATGATCGCGGCAGTGACGACCAGCAGCGTGGAGCGGCGGCCGTAGCGGTCGGCGAGCCAGCCGGCGAGGGGCACGGCCGCGGCGAAGAACAGCACCGCGATCAGCTGCAGCACCAGGAAGTCCGAGTACTGGAAGCCGGCGCCGTGACCGCCCTCGGCGGGGGTCTTGCCGGTGCCGAAGCTGAGCACCCAGGTGGTCATGATGTAGAAGAGCGTGTACGTCGCGAGCATGACGAACGTGCCGATGATCAGCTGACGCCAGCTGGTCCTGAACACCTCGGCGAGCGGGGTCTTGACCTTCTTCCCCTCGGCGACGGCCTTCGCGAAGACCGGGGTCTCCTCCAGCTTCAGACGCACGTACAGGCCGATGATCACCATGATCGCGCTGAGCAGGAACGGGATGCGCCAGCCCCACTGCAGGAACGCGCTGGACAGGTCCGGATCGGAATTGTCGTGCCCGAGCAGCAGCGTCATGATCAGGAACAAGCCGTTGGCGCCGATGAAACCGATGGGGGCGCCGAGCTGCGGCCACATCGCCGCCCAGGCGCGTTTGCCGGGTTCGGCGGTCTCGGTGGCGAGCAGCGCCGCACCGGACCATTCCCCGCCGAGACCGAGGCCCTGGCAGAACCGCATGAGGGCGAGCAGCGCCGGCGCGACGAGGCCGACCTGGTGGTAGGTGGGCAGCAGACCGATGAGGAAGGTCGCGATACCCATCGTCAGCAGGGAGCCGACGAGCGTGGCCTTGCGGCCGATGCGGTCGCCGAAGTGCCCGAAGACGATCGACCCGACCGGCCGCGCCACGAAGGCGATACCGAAGGTCGCAAGGGAGGCCAGCAGCGCGGTGGTCTCGTTGCCCTTCGGGAAGAACAGATGGGGGAAGACGGAAACGGCGGCCGTCGCATAGATGTAGAAGTCGTAGAACTCGATGGACGTGCCGACCATGCTCGCCACGACGATGCGACTGCGCGGCACTCCGGCGACGACGGAGGAGTCGTCGTCGCCGAGCCCGACGGATGTACTCACTGAACCAACTCCAGGACTAGGAACCATATGGTGAGAAAGAATCCCAACTAATAGGAAAGTGAACACCCCGGTTTCCTCCCCCCGCAAATCGGACACCCTCACGTGCCCACCCCGAACACCGTTAGACTCCTCCCGGGGTGTGCCGGGAAGTCTGGTCGGCGGCGGCTCGGCCGTACCCGTATCCATCGACCCGAAAGACCCACGTGTCCGACACCTCGACGCCCACCTGGACCGCTCCGCTCGGTCGTTTCCTCCGCACCGAGACGGTCGGGGGCGCACTGCTGCTCATCGCCGCAGCGATAGCCCTGATCTGGATCAACTCCCCTCTCGGCGACTCCTACGTCGCGCTGCGGGACTTCGCCGTCGGACCGGAATCCCTGCATCTGCACCTGACACTCGGCGACTGGGCCAAGGACGCCCTGCTCGCCGTCTTCTTCTTCGTCGCCGGCCTCGAACTCAAACGCGAACTCGTCGTCGGTGAACTCGCCGAACGGAAGAAGGCGATCCTGCCCGTCATCGCCGCGTGCGGCGGCGTGATCATGCCCGCGGTCATCGCCGCCGTCGTCGGCTGGGGCGCCCCGGGCATGGACCGCGGCTGGGCGATCCCCGTCGCGACCGACATCGCCTTCGCGCTCGGCGTGCTCGCCCTGACCGGCTCGCGGATCCCCACCAGCGCGCGGGTGTTCCTGCTGAGCCTGGCCGTGGTCGACGACCTCATCGGCATCGCCCTCATCGCGATCCTGTTCACCTCGGGTCTCGCCGTCGTGTGGCTGCTCGCCACGGTGGCCGCGGCCGCGGTGTACTGGTTCGCGCAGCAACGCCGCATCACCACCCCCCTGCTCTACATCCCGATCGCGGTGTTCACCTGGTACGCCATGCACCAGGCCGGCATCCACGCGACCGTCGCCGGCGTCCTCCTCGGCCTGCTCACCCGCGTCCACCCCGACCCCGGCGAGGACTACGCGCCCGCCGAGCGCCTGGCCCACCGCATCCAGCCGTGGTCCGCGGGTCTGTGCGTCCCGGTCTTCGCCCTGTTCGCCTCGGGTGTGCCCATCGGCGCCGAGATGCTCGGCAAGGTGTTCACCGATCCGGTGGGCCTGTCCGTCGTCCTCGGCCTGCTCGTCGGTAAGACGATCGGCATCTTCGGTGCCACCTTCGTCGCGATCCGGCTCGGTCTCGCGACCCGCCCCACGGGTCTGATGTGGGGCGACGTGCTCGCGCTCGCCGTCATCGGCGGCATCGGTTTCACGGTGAGCCTGCTCATCGCCGAACTCTCGCTCGGCGACATCCACGGCGGCGAACCCGCCGAGATCGCCAAGGCCGCCGTACTGGTGACCTCTTTGATCGCGTCCGTCCTGGGGTCGACGCTACTGTTACGACGTGGGCGCGCCCACCGCCAACGGAACGAAACAACCGAAGGGGTCGAGTAGTGAGCGTGACGAACGCGAATCGTCCGGAGAACGGAGTCCCGTCGAGCATCTCGGGTATTCCGTTGTCGAAGGTGGACGCTCCGACACCACGGGACGCCAGCATCGGTGAGCTCGTCCGCGACGCCGCGGCCCAGGTGTCGACCCTCTTCCGGGCCGAGGTGCAGCTCGCGAAGGCCGAGGTGACCGGTGAGGTCAAGAAGGGCATCCAGGGCAGCCTGTTCTTCATTCTCGCGCTCACCGTCCTGGCCTTCAGTTCGTTCTTCTTCTTCTTCTTCCTCGCCGAACTCCTCGACGTGTGGGTGGCGCGGTGGCTCGCCTTCCTCATCGTCTTCCTGCTCATGCTGGTGGTGACCGGCCTGCTGGCCCTGATCGGCTATCTGCGGGTGCGCAAGCTCCGCGCACCGAACAAGACGATCGATTCGCTCAAGGCGACCGCGACCGTCCTGCCGACGCACCACGACGGACAGGACGCTGCCGGAGCCGGTGCCCCGGTCTCACGTCGCTGACCGCGGAGCCGACTTGTCCGTTCCCGATCCGTCCACGGTCCGATATCCCGGGCCGTGGACACATCGAGACATCCGCGCCAACGGCATCCGGTTCCACGCCGTCGAAGCGGGCCCGCAGGATCCCGACACCCCGCTCGTGGTGTTCGTGCACGGCTTCGCCGACCTGTGGTGGTCGTGGCGTCACCAGCTCACGGCCTTCGCCGATCTCGGCTACCGGGCCGTCGCCGTGGACCTGCGCGGCTACGGCGACACCGACAAACCGCCGCGCGGTTACGACGGGTGGACCCTCTCCGACGACATCGCCGGGCTGATCCGGGCGCTCGGCCACACCGAGGCGATCCTCGTCGGGCACGCCGACGGTGGGCTCGTGTGCTGGGCGACGGCGGTGCTGCACCCGACGCTGGTGCGGGCGATCGCCGTCGTCGACTCCCCGCATCCCATCTCGCTGCGCGACGCGACGCTGCGCGACCGGGCCCAGCGCAAGGCGCTGCTACCCACCTTCCTCGCGTACCAGCTGCCGTGGCGCCCGGAACGGAAACTGGTCCGCGACGACGGCCTGGAGATCGAGCGGCTCATGCGGTTGCGGTGCGGTCCGCAGTGGCGCCGCACCGACGAGTTCACCGAGGTCGTCTCCCGTCTGCGCACGGCCATCCGGATCCCCGGCACCGCGCACCTGACCCTCGAATACCAGCGCTGGGCGTTCCGCAGCCAGTGGCGGCCGGACGGTCGCCGCTTCATGAAGGCGATGGACGTCCGGCTCGACCTGCCGATCCTGCAGCTCCACGGCGCCCTCGACCCCTACGTGCTCGCGTCGACGCTGCGGCGCTGCGTGCGGCACGCCCCGGGACGCATCCTGAAGTTCGTCGACGACGCAGGGCACTACGCCCACCAGGAGCAGCACGAGACGGTGACGGCGCTGCTCGCCGACTTCGTCCGCGGCCTCGACTGACCGGCGATCCGCCCGGTCAGACGATGCAGGCGCCCGTCTCGACGGGCACGTTCCCGCCCGCCATCTGCAGCTGCCGGCTCACCTCGGCGGAGGTGAGCACGAAGCCGGTGTCGGAGTCGTCGACCGCGGCACCGAAGACCATCCCGAGGACCCGCCCGTACGGGTCGACCAGCGGGCCACCCGAGTTGCCCTGACGGATCGTGCCGCGCACCGTGTACACCTCGCGTTCGACCGTGCCACCGCGGTAGATGTCCGGGCCCTGCAGATCGAGCGTCTCGCGGATGCGGGCCGCGCTCGCCGTGTACGGACCACCGCCCGGATAGCCGAGCACGATGGCGTCGTCCCCCGTCTCGGCGGGCGACGGCGCGAAGGTCAGCGGCTGGGACACCAGGCCCGGCACCGCCAGGATCGCGACGTCCACCTCCGGATCGAACAGTACGACCGTCGCGTCGAGCGGCCCGCCGGCGGTGTCGACGGTCACCGCGGCCGTGCCGGCGACGACGTGGGCGTTCGTCATGACACGTTCGGGTGCCACCACGAAACCGGAGCCCTCGAGGGCCTTCTGGCAGCTCGGCGCGACACCGTTGATGCGCAGCACGCTCGGCTGCAGCTGCGCCGGCACCGAACTCTCGAGGAGCCGGGCGTCGGGGGCGGCGACCTCGGCGATCGGGGTGCGGCCGAACGGGCCGATCACCTCCGGCAGGCCCGAGGTGTCGAGCAGCGCCGAGAACTCGTTGGGGATCGCCCGCATCCAGTCGGGGGCGAGGTCGTCGACCGTGCCGAGCACCGTCGAGCCGCGCACCGCCGCGGAGACCGCGGGCTGGGTGGTCGCGGTCAGCGGGATGGCGAGCAGCCACGCCGCAACCAGTACCGCGGTGGCCTGCAGCCCGGCACCGACGACGCTGTCCACCGCACGGGCGCCGGGACTGTGGATGCCGCTGCGCGCGGCACGTCCGAGGACCATGCCGGCCACCTCGCCGACCACGACGAGCACGACGATCAGCGCGATCCCGGCGAGGATGCGCAGCCGGCCGTCGTCGACGTGCACGAGGACGTGCGGCGCGACGAGGATGCCGGCGACCGCGCCGAGAAGCACTCCGAAGAACGCCAGTGCCGACGCCACCGCGCCCTGCCGGAGTCCCGAGGACGCCGCGATCAGCACGACCACCACGATGATCAGATCGATCCAGCCCGATCCGGTCACGACTCGACCACCCCCGTCTCCAGCTCCGCCAGCACCACGTCGAGATCACGGACGTCGTGGTGATCCCATTCGATCTCCCACCCCGAAGCCGCGAACAGCCCCGCGAGCACGCCCGCGGTGAAACCCCAGACCAGCATTCCGTCGACCTGGAAGGCCGGGCCGCGATAGCCGAGCCGGTGCCGTACCTGGAAGCGGTTCTCCGGATCGAGCAGCTCGTGCAGCGACACGCGCACCACGCGGGTCGCCTCACCCGGGTCGACGACCCCGACGGGACTCGGGGTCTCCCAGTAGGCGACCACGGGTGTCACCTCGAAACCGGAGGGCGGAATGAACAGTTCGGGCAGCACCGCGAGGGGGCGGATGCCGGTGGGGTCCAGGCCGGTCTCCTCCTCCGCCTCGCGCAGGGCGGTGTGGATTGGGCCGTAGTCCCCCGGATCGGCGGCGCCACCGGGGAAGGCGACCTGCCCGCTGTGCTGACGGAGGGTGGCCGCACGCTGGGTGAGCAGCACGTCGGCGTCGTGCGGCAGTCCGCCGCGCGCCAGCGGATCGGGTTCGGGGGACCCGCCGAACAGCACCAGCACCGACGCCTGGCGCACGCGCGCACCGTCGGGGGCGCGGCGGTCGAGGATCGGGTTGTCGCCGTGCGGGTCGGCGGGGTTCGACGCGGCGAGGCGCCGCAGCCATGCGGGGATCATGCCGCCACCCCCAGATGCTCGCGGACGACCTCGGCGACCTCGTCGGCGGAACGGAACGGGCGGGGCAGCACGGCGGCGACCGTGCCGTCGGCCTCCAGCAGCACCGTCACCGGCAGCACGGCCGGGGCGCCGACCGCCGCCTGGACGCGGCCGGAGCCGTCCTGCACGCCGGGCAGCCGCACGCCGTAGTCGGCGAGCCGGCCGAGGGCGTTGCTCTCGTTGGGGTCGGTGTGCACGGTCAGGACCGTGACGGCATCGCCGGCGCGGTCCGCGTACTCCTGCAGCACCGGCAGTTCCTCGGCGCAGGGGGCGCACCACCACGCCCAGAGATTGACGACGGCAGGCCGTCCGGCGAGGGCCGCGGCGAGATCCACGGTGGAGCCGTCGCCGACGCATTCGAGGACCAGTCCGGCGATCGGCGCCTGCGGATCCGGGGGCGACACGCCCGGCTGCGGACACGGATTCAACGCGGCTTCCGCCCGCAGTGGGGCCAGTGCGTCGGGGGTGTCCTGGGGCCGGCGGTCGACGGGTGCCGCCGACGTCGTGGCGGAGGTGGATCCGGTGGTGGGGGTCTCCGCGCGGTCACGCGGCCAGATCGCGACGATCAGCGCCACGATCACGACGAGTACTGCCAGGCTCCATCGGCCTGCTGAGGAGGGTCGCACCTGTTCACCGCCCGGCCAGCTCGAGCAGATGCTCGGTCTCCGGTCCCTTCACCAGCGCGGCAGCGGTCTGCGGGTCGGTCGGGCCCGTCCCGTAGGAGGGGCAGTCCTTCGCGAGCACGCACACCCCACAGGCCGGTTTCCGTGCGTGGCACACCCGGCGGCCGTGGAAGATCACGCGATGGGACAGCAGGGTCCACTCCTTGCGCTCGATGAGCGCTCCCACCGCGTGTTCGATCTTCACCGGGTCGGTCTCGTCGGTCCATTCCCAGCGGCGCACGAGCCTTTGGAAGTGGGTGTCGACGGTGATTCCCGGCACATCGAAGGCGTTGCCGAGGATGACGTTGGCGGTCTTGCGGCCGATGCCGGGCAGCGAGACGAGGTCCTCGATCCGGGCCGGCACCTCGCCGTCGAAACGCTCGAGCAGCGCCTGGCCGAGACCGATCAGCGAGTTGGCCTTGTTGCGGTAGAAGCCGGTCGAGCGGATGTACTCCTCGAGCTCGGCACGGTCGGCCTCGGCGTAGGCGCGGGCGTCCGGATAGCGCGCGAACAAAGCGGGCGTGACCTGGTTGACCCGCACGTCCGTGCACTGTGCGGACAGGATCGTGGCCACCGCGAGTTCGAGCGGATTCGTGAAGTCCAGTTCGCAGTAGACGTGGGGGAAGGCCTCGGCGAGACGCCGGTTCATCCGCCGTGCGCGACGGACAAGGGCCAGACGCGACTCCGGCCCGCGAGCCTTTCCGGATGCTCGGCGCGGGGCCGTCTGGAGGCTCTCGGAAGGGGTCGCTCGCACCTGAACCACTGTACGTAAAGCTTCCGACGTCGATCCGGCCCCGTGTCTCTTCTGAGACATTCCCCGTGTTTACTTCCCCCTATGCAAGCTCTTGCTGTCGTGCTCTTCCCGGTGCTGCTGATGCTGTTCGCACTGTCCATGGAGCGTGTCGAGGCGCGCCTGAGTCGACTGTCGGTCCGCCAGCAGGAAGTGGAGGAATTCCTCGACAAGGCGAACCACGCCGACGTAGCGGCACTCGCCCGGGAAGGCTTTCCCGGAGCCCTCGCCCGTTTCCACCGTCGCCGCCGGCGCGGGGCCGACACCGACGAGGTCGACGATTCCGACGACGACCTGCGCGCACGTCGCGCCAGCTGAGCGACTACCTGCCGGTAGCCTGGAGGGGCCGGTGAGCGATTCCCGTCGACCGTTTCCGTGGTATCGGTCACTCACTCACGCCGCGAGCACAGTAGACTGGACGCTCGTACGCCTGACAGGTGCCCTGCCCGGGATATCCGTCGACGTGCAGACCCGGCAGTAGATGACGAGATTTTCATTCCCAAAAGGAGCGCACGTGGACGAGGTCCTGGCCAGAGCAGGCATCTTCCAAGGAGTCGAGCCCTCTGCGGTTGCGGCGCTGATCAAAGAGCTGCAACCGGTCGATTTCCCGCGCGGCCATGTCATCTTCAACGAGGGTGAGCCCGGCGATCGGCTGTACATCATCGTTTCGGGCAAGGTGAAGCTCGGACGTCGTTCGCCCGACGGCCGTGAGAACCTCCTGACGATCATGGGCCCGTCCGACATGTTCGGTGAGCTGTCCATCTTCGACCCGGGTCCGCGTACCTCCACCGCCACCACCGTCACCGAGGTGCGGGCCGTGAGCATGGACCGCGACGCCCTCAAGGCGTGGATCGACCAGCGCCCCGAGATCGCCGAGCAGCTCCTGCGCGTCCTCGCACGTCGTCTGCGCCGCACCAACAACAGCCTCGCCGACCTGATCTTCACGGACGTTCCCGGCCGTGTCGCCAAGGCGCTGCTGCAGCTGGCCCAGCGTTTCGGCACCCAGGAGGCCGGCGCCCTGCGCGTCACCCACGACCTGACGCAGGAAGAGATCGCGCAGCTCGTCGGCGCCTCCCGCGAGACCGTGAACAAGGCCCTGGCCGACTTCGCGCACCGCGGCTGGCTGCGCCTCGAGGGCAAGAGCGTTCTGATCTCCGACTCGGAGCGTCTGGCGCGTCGCGCTCGCTGACACCCCCCGACATCGCGAAGAGGCCGGGACGCACTCGCGTCCCGGCCTCTTCGCGTGTTCCGGCTGCAGGTGTTCCGATTCAGCCGAAGCTGCGCAGGTACTCCAGCTGCACGTTGACCGACTTCTCGGCCGCTCCCCACAGTGAGCGGTCGACGTCGGCGTAGACGTGCTCGACGACCTCCCGGGCCGTGGCCTCGGAGCCGAGGGTGCGCAGCGCACCGCGCACCTGCTCGAGCCGTTCCTCGCGGTGCGCGAGGTACTGGCGTGCGATCGTCCCCAGATCCGGCAGCTCGGGGCCGTGCCCGGGCAGCACCGTGTAGCCGTCGCCGAGCGCGATCAGCGCCCGCAGCGACCGCAGGTAGTCGCCGAGGTCGCCGTCGCTGTCGTCGAGGACGGTGGTGCCCCGGCCGAGGATGGTGTCGGCGGTGAGCACGCTGCGGTCCTGCTCGAGCACGAACGACAGCGAGTCGGCCGTGTGCCCCGGGGTCGCGAGGACCCGGATGCGCAGCCCCGCCGCCTCCACGACGTCGCCGTCGGACAGCTCTCCCCCGCCCCCGTGCCGGTGCTCCGGCAGGACGGCGTGCACGGGACAGTCCGCCAGCTGCGAGAAGCGCTCGGCCCCTTCGGTGTGGTCGAAGTGCCGATGGCTGATGAGCGTCGCTGCCACCGGCACCTGCGCGATCCGCTCGAGATGCTTCTCGTCGAGCGGACCCGGATCGACCACGACGCACTCGTCGCTGCCCGGCGCGCGGAGGATCCAGGTGTTGGTGCCCTCGAGCGACATCATCGAGGGGTTCTCGGCGAGGACCACCGCAGCGTTCTCGGTGACCTGCCGCAATTGTGCGTAGGCGGGGTGAACCAGCGCCATCTCGTCGCCTCTCGTTGTCGAAGGAAGGACGGTGCTCAGCGCACCTCGACCATCAGTTCCACCTCGACGGGGGCGCCGAGCGGCAGTTCCGCGACACCCACGGCCGAGCGGGCGTGCGCACCGACGTCGCCGAAGATCTCACCGAGCAGTTCCGAGGCGCCGTTGATGACACCCGGCTGACCGGTGAATCCCTCGGCGGAGGCGACGAATCCGACCACCTTGACGATGCTCGCGATGTTGTCGATCCCGACGATGCCGTCGACGGCGGCGAGGGCGTTGAGGGCCGCGGTGCGGGCGGCGGTCTTCGCGTCCTCGGGGGTGACCTCCGCACCGACCTTGCCGGTGTGGGTCAGGGTGCCGTCGACCAGGGGCAGCTGCCCCGAGGTGTAGACGACGTCACCGTTGCGGACGGCGGGCACGTAGGCCGCGACCGGCTTGGCCACCGGCGGCAGGATGATGCCCAGTTCCTTCAGACGTTCGCTCCAGGTCTTCTCCGCCATCGATCAGCCCTTCGGACGCTTCAGGTAGGCGACGTGCTGCTCACCGGTCGGCCCGGGCAGAACGGTGACGAGTTCCCACCCGTCGGCGCCCCACTGATCGAGGATCTGCTTGGTGGCGTGTGTGAGCAGCGGAACGGTCGCGTACTCCCATGTTGTCGTTTCACTCATGTCGTGAACCCTATCCGGCACCGCTCGGGCTCCACGACTTATAGGCTCGTGCCCGTGGCATCTCCGACATCACATTCCGGCGAGTGGCCGGCCGGCGCCGCACAGGCGCGACTGCACTTCGTCTCCGGCAAGGGTGGGACCGGGAAATCCACTGTCGCCGCAGCCCTGGCCCTGGCGCTCGCCGCCGGCGGCCGCAAGGTACTGCTCGTCGAGACGGAGGGGCGGCAGGGCATCGCGCAACTGTTCGACGTGCCGTCGCTGCCCCCGGTCGAGACGAAGATCGCCACCGCCGAGGGCGGGGGCGTCGTGTCGGCGCTCGCGATCGACATCGAGACGGCCTTCCTCGAATACCTCGACATGTTCTACAACCTCGGTTTCGCGGGGCGCGCGATGCGGCGGATCGGGGCCATCGAGTTCGTCACCACGCTCGCGCCGGGTCTGCGCGACGTGATCCTCACCGGCAAGATCAAGGAGACGGTGGTGCGCACCGACAAGTCCGGCGCGCCCGTCTACGACGCGGTGGTGGTCGACTCGCCGCCCACCGGCCGCATCGGGAGCTTCCTCGACGTCACCAAGGCGATGGCCGATCTCGCCAAGTCGGGCCCGATCCGCTCGCAGAGCGAGGGTGTGGTGCGGCTGCTGCACTCCGACCAGACCGTGGTGCATCTGGTGACGCTGCTCGAGGCGCTGCCGGTGCAGGAGACCGCCGACGCGGTCGAGGAACTGCAGGCCGCCGATCTGAGGCTCGGCACGGTGATCGTGAACAAGACCGTCCCCGAGCACCTGCCCGCCGAACTCGTCGACGAGGCCGCGGCCGGGCGCATCGACGGTCCCCCGATCCGCGCGACCTTCGAGCGGGTGGGGCTGAAGCTCTCCGACGACGACTTCGCCGGCCTGCTCACCCAGACCGTGGAGCACGCCTCGGTTCTCCAGGCGCAGCAGGTGAGCGCCGCCCAACTCGACGATGTGAAGGTGGCACGTATGTCCTTGCCGTCGCTCGCCGACGGCGTCGATCTCGGTGGCCTGTACGAGCTCGCCGAGGCACTCGCAGAGCAGGGAGTCCGATGAGCACGCAGACCCGGCGCGAACTCGACGTGGCGCGCATCCTCGACGACCGGTCGTCCCGGGTGATCGTGTGCTGCGGTTCCGGTGGCGTGGGCAAGACGACGACCGCGGCGTCGCTGGCGTTGCGGGCGGCCGAGCGGGGCCGCAACGTCGTGGTGCTGACGATCGACCCGGCGCGGCGGCTCGCGCAGGCTCTCGGCGTGGAGACCCTCGACAACTCGCCGCAGAAGGTGGAGCTCGGTCCCGAGGCGAAGGGCGAGCTGCACGCGATGATGCTCAACATGCGCCGGACCTTCGACGACATGGTGCTCGAGCACTCGACGCCGGAGAAGGCCCAGCAGATCCTGGAGAACCCCTTCTACCAGACGGTGGCGTCGTCGTTCTCCGGCACGCAGGAGTACATGGCGATGGAGAAGCTCGGTCAGCTCGCGCAGAGCGACGAGTGGGATCTGATCGTCGTCGACACCCCACCGTCCCGGAACGCCCTGGATTTCCTCGACGCCCCGCAGCGCCTCGGCGCCTTTCTCGACGGCCGGATGATCCGCATCTTCACGGCCCCCGGGCGTGGCTTCGGCCGGCTCGTGACCGGTGCGATGGGGCTCGCACTGAAGGCGGTCTCGACCATTGTGGGCAGCCAGATGCTGTCGGACGCCTCGGCGTTCGTGCAGTCGCTGGACTCGATGTTCGGTGGGTTCCGTGAACGCGCCAACCGCACCTACCGGCTGCTGCAGCAGCCCGGTACCCACTTCGTGGTGGTCGCGGCCCCCGAGCCCGATGCTCTGCGCGAGGCGTCGTTCTTCGTCGAGCGTCTCGGCGAGGACCGGATGCCGTTGTCGGGGCTGGTGCTCAACCGGACGCATCCGACCCTGTCGTCGCTGCCCGCGGATCACGCCCTCACCGCCGCCGATCAGCTCGCGGACGAGGACGGCCTCGACGCGAGAACCGCCGAGGCCGTGCTGCGTATCCATGCCCATCGGGCGGTGACCGCCAAGCGGGAGCTGCGGTTGCTGCGCAACTTCACCGCAGCGCACCCGACCGTTCCCGTGGTGGGAGTGCCGTCCCTGCCGTTCGAGGTCTCGGACCTCGAGGCGCTCCGGGCCGTGGGCGAGCAATTGACCCGCGAGGCCTGACGGTCTCGCGGGTCCGGGTTCCGCGGTCGGTGTGGCGACGCCGTTCCGATGACCGGGCGGCGGCGCCGCCGTTCAACCCCCTGCGTGGTGTGCCGTCGTCACCCCCTGACGACCACACCGTCGTGGTGGATCAGACCGCGTTCTGGTGCTGGTGCTGTCGCTGGGCCTTGAAGAAGTCGGCCCAGGACTCGACCTCCGGGTGCTGCTTGAGGAGGGCACGACGCTGCCGTTCCGTCATGCCTCCCCACACACCGAACTCGACACGATTGTCCAGAGCGTCTGCACCGCATTCGAGCATCACCGGGCAGTGCCGGCAGATGACCGCTGCCTTGCGCTGCGCGGCGCCGCGTACGAACAGTTCATCGGGATCGACTTCGCGGCAGCGGGCCTTGGAGACCCACGCGATACGAGCTTCGGCCTGGTCGAAGTCGAGTCGGGTCGTCGGGGTGGTCATGTGCATTCAGTTCCCCTTTACTTTCCGAACGCCGGTTCGCGGTGTTCGAGGTCGCGCCGTCCGTGTGCCCGCAGCCGACGCAACCTGCCCGTCAAGGTGTTATCTGCATCACACTGATGTCTCAATCTAGGTAAACTGATGCCCACGCGCAAGACGAACGAAACCTTTTCTGGTACGTACGTACAAAGCCGCACGTCGGAGGCGTTTTTTCGATAAGGCCCCGACGACGCCCGCTCCCTGGAAACATCCGATCGCCGCCTCTCCACGTACTGTGTAGGCGTGTCGATCCGAAGAACGGTGGCGAAGCTCGCAGGTTGCACGGCCCTCGGCGGCGTTCTCGTAGCAGGGATGCTCTTCCCTGCCGCAGGCGGATTCGGGTACGTCTCGAACCGCGCCGCGGACACGGTGGACAACAGTTCCGCCGAACTCGTGGAAGGCGTCGTCCCCGCCGTGACCACCATGGTCGACAGGGACGGCAACCCGATCGCGTGGCTGTACGAGCAGCGCCGCTTCGAGGTGCCCAGCGACCAGATCTCCAACGAGATGAAACTCGCGATCGTCTCCATCGAGGACAAACGCTTCCCCGAGCACCGCGGTGTCGACTGGCAGGGCACCATGCGCGCCTTCCTGACCAACACCACGAGCGGGCAGGTCGAGCAGGGCGCCTCCACGATCGACCAGCAGTACGTGAAGAACTACCTGCTGCACGTCATCGCGAAGACCGACGCCGAGCGGCGCGCCGCGATCGAGACCACCCCAGCCCGCAAGATCCGCGAGATCCGGATGGCGCTCACCCTCGACGAGCAGCTCACCAAGGACGAGATCCTCACCCGCTATCTGAACCTCGTCCCCTTCGGCAACGGCTCGTTCGGCATCCAGGACGCCGCCCAGACCTACTTCGGCATCGACGCCAAGGACCTGAACATCCCGCAGGCGGCGATGCTCGCCGGCATGGTGCAGTCCAGCTCGGCGCTGAACCCCTACACCAATCCCGACGGGGTGCTCGAGCGCCGCAACACCGTGCTCGACACCATGATCGAGAACATCCCCGAACGCGCCGACGAGATCCGCGCCGCGAAGGAACTGCCGCTCGGGGTGCTGCCGGAGCCCAACACGCTGCCGCGCGGCTGCATCGCCGCCGGCAACCGCGGTTACTTCTGCGAGTACGCGCTGCAGTACCTCGAGAACTCGGGACTGTCCCGCGAGCAGATCGACAAGGGCGGCTACCTGATCCGCACCACCCTCGACCCCGAGGTGCAGGACTCGGTCAAGGCCTCGCTCGACCAGTACACCAGCCCCACCGTCGACGACGTGGCCACGGTCATGAACGTCATCGAGCCAGGACAGGACTCGCACAAGGTCCTCGCGATGGGGTCGAGCCGCACCTTCGGCCTCGACGCCGAGGCCAAGGAGACCGTCCAGCCGCAGCCCTACTCGCTCGCCGGCCACGGCGCCGGGTCGATCTTCAAGATCTTCACGGTCGCGGCCGCGATGGAGAAGGGCCTCGGCACCTCGGCGGTGCTCGACGTGCCCTCCCGGTACAACGCACTCGGGCTCGGTGACGGCGGTGCCCGCGGCTGCCCGGCCAACTACTACTGCGTCGAGAACGCGGGTCCCTATCCGGCACAGCTGTCGGTGTCCGACGCTCTCGCCCAGTCGCCCAACACCGCGTTCGTGAAGCTCATCGAGGCCACCGGCGTCGACGCGGCCGTCGACATGTCGGTGCGGCTCGGCCTGCGCTCGTACCTGCAGCCGCGCACCTCCGGTTTCGGTGACCAGTCGATGGCGGACATGCAGAAGGACCAGCACCTCGGCTCCTACACGCTCGGCCCGACCTGGGTGAACGCCCTCGAACTGTCGAACGTCGCGGCGACCCTCGCCTCGCACGGCAAGTGGTGCCCGCCGTCGCCGATCGAGGGGGTCTTCGACCGGGAGGGCAAGCCCGTCCCGATCACCCAGCAGGCCTGCGAGCAGGTCGTCGAGCCCGGTCTCGCCGACACCCTGGCCGTGGCGATGAGCAAGGACACCGCGGCCGGCGGTACCGCCTCCGGCGCCGCGGGGATGACGGGCTGGAACCTGCCGGTCGCGGCGAAGACCGGTACCACCGAGTCGCACATGTCGTCGGCGTTCCTGGGCTTCACGAACCGCTACGCCGGTGTCGTCTACACCTACGGCGACTCCCCCACGCCCGGCGAGATCTGCTCGGGTCCGGTGCGCCCCTGCTACAACGGCAACCTCTACGGCGGCACCGAACCCGCCCGGACGTGGTTCTCGGCGTTGCTGCCCGTGGCCACCAAGTTCGGTCCGGTGGAGCTGCCCGCCCCCGACGAGCGCTACGTCCGCGGCGCCGGCAACGCCCAGGTGCCCGACGTGACCGGCCTGTCGAAGGACCGCGCGATCCAGCGTCTCCGCGACGCCGGTTTCGAGGTCTCCGAGGCCACCGTCGCCCGGGAGGAGCGCGCCGGCACGGTGACCGGCACGTCCCCCACCGGTTCGGCCGTGCCCGGCTCGACGGTGACGATCTTCATCAGCGACGGTTCGGTGCGCGCCGCGCCCACGACCAGCGCGACCCCGGCGCGTCCGCGCGACCGGGAGGTGCCCGACACGACCCGCCGCCCGACGCCGTCGCCGACCCCGGCCGAGGAACCGGAGCAGAGTGAGTCGCAGACGCCGTCCGACGGGGACAACTGACCCCTCACGACCGCATCGGGAGTGCGGTTCTCGTCGCCCCCACCCCCGGGGAACGACGGGAACCGCACTCCCGATCGCCCGTTCTACGGGCGCGAACGCACCGCCCGTTCTACGGGCGCGAACGCACCGCCCGTTCTACGGGCGCGCGCGCACCGCCGTTCTACAGGCGCGAGCGCACCGCCGACGACAGCCGTTTGCCGTCCGCCTTGCCCGCGGCGATCTGCGTCGCCACCTTCATCACCCGGCCCATGTCCTTCGGGCCCGGCCGCGCCCCGAGTTCCTCGGCGACCTGCGCGATCGCCGAGTCCACGACGTCGACGAGTTCGGCGTCGGTGAGTGGTGTGGGCAGGTACTCGTCGATGATCCGGGCCTCGGCGTGTTCCTTCGCGGCGAGTTCCCCGCGGCCGTTCTCGGTGTAGATCTCGGCGGCCTCACCGCGCTTCTTCGACTCCCGCGCGAGGACCTTCAGCACCTCGTCGTCGGAGAGTTCGCGGGCCTCCTTGCCTGCGACCTCCTCCTTCTGGATGGAGGCGAGCAGCATGCGGAGCGTCTCGACGCGGAGCGTGTCCTTGTCCTTCATCGCCGCCGTCAGATCGGTTCGCAGCCGGGATTTGACCGAGGGTGTGGTATCCGTCATGCGTGTAGACGCTACGCGGGAGCCGCGAAGCCCGTGCGCGGACGACACACGGCGGTACGCTGGAGAAGTGCCTGACCTGACTGCAATTCGCCGCGCAGCCCTCGGTGTCGCCGGGGCCTCGGTTCTCGGACTCGGCTACGCCACGCTGATCGAGCGGAACGCGTTCACACTCCGCGAGGTGACCGTTCCGGTGCTGGCTCCCGGCGCCTCCACGGTTCGGGTCCTCCACATCAGCGATCTGCACATGACGCCCGGCCAGAAGCTCAAGCAGAACTGGCTGCGCGAACTGGACGCGCTCGAGCCGGATCTCGTCGTCAACACCGGCGACAACCTGTCGCACCCCAAGGCGGTGCCCGCCGTCGTCCAGGCACTCGGTGGTCTGCTCGCCCGTCCCGGCCTGTTCGTCTTCGGCAGCAACGACTACTTCGCGCCGGTGCTGAAGAACCCGCTGGCCTACTTCGACCGCGACCACGAGCGCGTCTACGGTCCTCCGTTGCCCTGGGGCGACCTGCGGGCGGCGTTCACCGAGCGCGGCTGGCAGGACATGACGCACGTGCGCCGCACCGTCGAGGTCGGTGGGGTGCGCATCGCGGTGGGCGGTGTCGACGATCCACACCTCGACCGCGACCGTTACGAGACCATCGCCGGTCCCGCCGATCCGTCGGCCGATCTGCGTCTGGGTCTGACCCACTCCCCCGAGCCGCGCGTGCTCGACCGTTTCGCGGCGGACGGCTACGACCTCGTGCTGGCCGGCCACACGCACGGGGGGCAGCTGTGCCTGCCGTTCGTCGGGGCGCTGGTGACCAACTGCGGTATCGACCGGTCGCGGGTGAAGGGTGCCTCCAAGTGGGGCTCGCACATGCGGCTGCACGTGTCCGCGGGCATCGGCACGTCGCCGTTCGCTCCGGCCCGGTTCTTCTGCCGCCCGGAGGCCACCCTGCTGACCCTCGTTCCGGCCTCGCGTGACAATGCGCAGCAGGATGCCGGAAGCACCGCGGAAAGCGCCGGTTCACGCCGCTGACCAGGCGATTTAACCTTCCCCGTTTTCGTGCTGTAAGCTATCCGAGGTTCAACACGGGGTGTGGCGCAGCTTGGTAGCGCGCTTCGTTCGGGACGAAGAGGTCGTGGGTTCGAATCCCGCCACCCCGACAGCGGAAACCCGCTCTGACCTGCGGAAGCAGGACGGAGCGGGTTTTTCCGTTCCTGCGCACCCACCCTCTTCACGGCGACCGCGCCAGAACCGAGTGGTTCCGGCTGTAGGCGAAGTAGACGACGAGCCCGAGGAGCATCCACACGACGAACCGCAGCCACGTCTCGACGGACAGGTTCACCATCAACCACAGGCAGGCGGCCACCGAGAGGATCGGCACGAACGGCACCAGCGGCACCCGGAAACCGCGCTCGAGGTCGGGGCGGCTCCGGCGCAGCACGATCACCCCGCTCGAGACGAGGACGAACGCGAACAACGTGCCGATGTTGACCATCTCCTCGAGGGTGCCGAGCGAGACGAAGCCCGCCAGGACGGCGACGACGACGGTCACGAGCACGGTCGTGCGCACCGGCGTCCCGCGCCGGCCCGTGCGGGAGAGCCTGCGCGGGATCAGACCGTCGCGCGCCATCGCGAACAGCACACGCGTCTGCCCCAGCATCAGCACCATCACGACGGTGGTCAGACCCGCGAGGGCGCCGATCGCGATGAGGTTCTTCGCCCAGCCCATCCCGTTGAGGGCGAACGCCGTCGCCAGGTTCGACTCGTCGCCCTCGAGTTCCGTGTAGCTCACCATCCCCGTGAGCACGAGGCTGACGGCCACATACAGCACCGTCACGATCGCGAGGGAGCCGAGGATGCCGATCGGCACCGCCTTCTGCGGATTGCGGGTCTCTTCGGCGGTGGTCGCGACCACGTCGAAGCCGATGAAGGCGAAGAACACCAGGCTCGCGGCGGCGAGGAGTCCGTACCAGCCGAAGGTGCTGCCACCGGCGCCGGTGAGGTACGAGAACAGCGACTGGTGCAGACCTTCACCGGTGTCCCCGGGCTGCGAGGGAGGGATGTAGGGCGAATAGTTCTCCGTCCGGATGTAGAAGGCACCCAGCGCGACGACGAACAGCACCACGGCGATCTTGATGGACGTGATGACCAGCGACACCCGGGACGACAGTTTCGTGCCGGTCGCGAGCAGCACCCCGATGGCCAGGACGATCAGCACCGAGCCCCAGTCGACCTTCGCGGATCCGATCATGAAAGTCGAAGGGACACCCATGACTTCGCCCAGATAGAGCGACCAGCCCTTCGCGACCACCGCGGAGGCCAACGCGAATTCGAGGATCAGGTCCCAGCCGATGATCCACGCCACGAACTCGCCGAAGGTCGCGAACGAGTAGGTGTAGGCGCTACCCGCGACCGGGACCGTCGACGCGAACTCCGCGTAACAGAGGGCCGCGAGGGCACACGCGATCGCCGCGAAGACGAACGCCAGCGACACCGACGGTCCTGCGACGTTGCCGGCGGTGCGGGCGGTGAGGGTGAAGATGCCGGCGCCGATGACGACCGCGACACCGAACACGATAAGGTCCCACGCGGTGAGGTCCTGGCGCAGTCTGGAGTCCGGTTCGTCGGTGTCGCGGATAGACTGTTCCACCGACTTCGCGCGGAAGAGTCCGCCGCTGCGGGCATCATCGGTGCGAGCCATGTCGACTCCTCCCGCCGAGGCCCACCCGACGGGTACGCCTTCGCCGCACGCGCTCGCCCGGGCGCTTCCGGGATCACACGTCGTGAATCGACGATACTCCCGTGGCCCGGGCGAGCCCCTCGGTCAGGGGAACAGACGGTCGAGGAAGGCGTTGCTGAACACCCGGTGCGGGTCGTACTTCTCGAACGCCGCCACGGCCGCGTCCCAGCCTTCGTTCGCGCCGAGGCCGGTGCGGTACATCGCCGGCACGGTCTGCCCGAGGAAACCCGGATCGCGGTAGCCGCCCTGGTCGTCGAACGCCCAGCCCTTCGACCATTCGGAACGGAAGGTGGCGTAGTCGCCCGAGTAGTGGGCGGCCATCCACTGTTCCATCTCCCGGAAGAAGGCGGGCATCCCGGCGGTGCCGGGGATGGAGACGACGTTCAGCCAGATGGCGGTGTCCCAGTCGGGGCGGTCCGGGCGCGGCCGCACCGCGGACAGGTTCGGTACGCCGGCGGCGTCGACGAGCACCTCGTCGGCGTCGTCGACGCGGCACAGGCGCACCTCGAACGGCATGTTCACCGGGTACTGCCCGAGCGACGCGTAGTGGGTCATGCGTTCGTTCAGCCAGGTGGTGAACTCGTGGATGACGCGGGCGATGTTGTCGCGGCGGGTGACCACGACACCGCCGCCGGCGACCACGCGCAGGGTCGCGGCGCGGAGGTAGAACAGCAGGTCCTTGGACCAGCCCCACAGGTCGTGGGTGCCGGTCGCGGCGAGACCGGCGGCGACGGCACCGAACTGGGAGGCACCGAACGCCGGGGTGACGGCCTGGGCACCGCTGGCGACCTGGGCCAGCAGGTCGGTGAGCGGTTCGGGGAGGCTGTCGGAGAAGAAGTAGTTGTAGGGCCCGGCGACCTCGCGGGACTCGGCGGGCTTCTCGGGTGCGACCGACCAGATCTTCAGCCAGGGGGTCTCGGTGAAGGGGAACCAGATCGCCTCGACGCGGCCGTGTTCCTCGACGAACCGTTCGAAGGTGCGGCCGGGGGCGCCGGGCGGGGCGAACAGTTCGCGCCACGGGATGTCGGTGAAGCTCTGGCAGCGCAGCCGGTAGTTGGCGCCGGCCTGCAGGGTCACGGAGGTGACGAAGGTGCGACCGAGGTGCGCGAGCAGGGGTCCGATCTCGGGGTCGGAGCGGCGGAACTCGCGCAGTTCGTATTCGCCCTTCTCGGGATTCCACACGACGGCGGTGAGCGCGAGGACGAGGTTCGACAGCGACCCGAACGACTGGCCGGGGATCGCCTTCTCCCCCGCCGCGGGATAGGTGGCGCCGTGGGCGCCGATGGACAGGGCGCCGGCGATGGAGATGTCGCCGATCGCCGGGGAGTTCGCCCACCCGAGCCCGTGGGCCTCGAGAGCGGTGAGGATGGCCTCGATGCTCGCGCCTCCCCCGGCCGTCACCCGTGCGGGTGAGGCGGCGGCGTCGACGGCAACGCCGTTGAGGTGCGACATGGTGTCGATGAGCACCACGCGGGCGACGTCCTGGCCGGCCTCGAGGGTGAGGGGGCTCCAGCTGTGCATCGAGCCGCGCGGGCGGATCCGGTAGCCGTTGCGGTGGGCCCAGTTGGCGAGGCGCACGACGTCGTCGGCGTTGCGGGCGGTGGCGGTCCACACCGCGTCGAAACGGATGGTCTTCGCCCAGTTGACGAACTGCTGCTGGGAGAGCGGGATGTCGGCGGGGAAGTCCGGCGGGGCGGGGATGGTGGCCGCGGGGTCGCCGAGGGGGACGGCACCGGCGAGGGACCATCCGGTCCCGGCGAGAACTGCGGCGCCTGCTGCTGCTCCGAACAGACCACGACGGCTGAGGGTGGGGCCTGAAGCACGATCGCTCACGAGGGCGCGCTCCGTTTCTGTAGGGCGGGCACGGATCGAAGAAAAAATAGAACAAGTTCCTGCTTCGGGCCAGTACCCGTACCGTTCCGCAGGACTACCGCTGCGGAACGGATCCCTGCCAGAACGACAACCCGGACGCCTCCAGGGTGCCCAGGATGTGTTCGGGTGCGCCGTCGATGGACCAGATCCCCATCGCGACCGCGGCGACGGTGAGTGCCGGGCCGAGGACGGCCACCTCGAACGGCCCACCGGCCCGGATCGACAGCGCGTCGGGCAGCTTGATCTCCCACCACCGCTGTCCGCGCCACGGGACGAAGGGGGCCAGGAAGGGGATACCCTCCTTGGTCACGGCGTCACCCAGGCAGTGGGTGACGCATCCCAGCGCCACCGCGACCCCCAGACCCGTCGACGCGACCTCGCTGGGGAACCAGGTCCACGACAGGATCGAGAGTGCCGCCGCGCAGAGGGTGACGACCACCCAGCCGCGTTTCTTCGCCCACGAACCGAACAGGCCGCGCAGGGCGAGACCCAGGGTGAGGAACAGGATGCCGATGATCGCTTCCCTGCCGAAGCGCGCGACGAGCGCGGAGACACCCACCCCGAGCAGCGCGGCGAACAGTGCGGTGTGCGTCATGGTGCGGTGCCCGCCGCGGCGCTTGCGGTCGCGGCTGCCCTTGGTGAGCGAGTAGTAGCCGGTGGACACCGCGTCGATTCCGTTGGCCAGGGTCTGGCTGACGGGCCCGAAGGAGCGGGCGACGGTCGACTGCGCCGTGTCGAGGTCCGGCAGCAGCGCCGCCCCCGAGCACACGGCCGCGAACGCGAAGGTCTCGGCGGTGGAGGCCGGCGCACCCCAGTCGGGGGGCAGCAGATCGGCGACGATGAGGCCCACCAATGCCCCGGATACCGCATGGGTAGGACCCATCACCATGTCGGACAACACCTTTCGATGAGCGAGCGCGGCCCGGCCCGTCGGCGGTTCCGTCGGCCCGGAACTCCAACCTAACAACCGCAACCGACACACCCGTCACACGCATGTTCGAACAGCCGGTATGTTCCGGCGACGGCGACGGGGCCACCCACCTCGCCGGTGGATGACCCCGCTTCGTGTGCCGAATCCGTCCCCTCCGAGGAAGATGGAGTCGTAGGAGTCGGGTGGAGGGAGAGCGACATGGACACCACCACGTTGATCGTGCTGGCGTTGGCGGCCCTGATCTACTGGTGGGGTCTCCTCTGACCGCCGCTCCCCCGGCGCCGGGTCATGCTCCCGCCCGCACGCCCGCCTCGATCCGCTTGCCGAGCTCCTCGTCGACGTTGCGCCAGTACGCGAAGATCCGCTCGTACAGGGCCTCGGAGGTACCACCGAGGATGTGGCCGACGATGTTGTTCACCAGGCGTTCCCGCGCCGCGTCGTCCAGCACCTCGCGGACCAGGGTGCCCGCCTGACCGAAGTCGTCGTCCTCCGGATGCTGCACGTATCCGGCACGCACGGCCTCGGTGCCGAAGTCCCACAGTCCGTCGTCGCCGGCGCGCTGCGGATCGGCGTGCGGTCCGCCGAAGCTGTTCGGCGCGTAGACGGGGGTCTCCGGGTCGTTGAAGGAGTAGGCCATGTTGCCCTCCTTGCTGTAGGAGTCGACCCGGGCGGCCTTCGCGGAGTTGACCGGCAGCTGGGCGTGGTTGACCCCGATGCGGTAGCGGTGGGCGTCGGCGTAGGCGAACACGCGGCCGAGCAGCATCTTGTCGGGCGAGAACCCGATGCCCGGCACGACGTTCGACGGCGCGAACGCGGCCTGCTCGATCTCCGCGAAGAAGTTGCGCGGGTTGCGGTTCAGGGTCATGGTGCCCACCTTGATCAGCGGGTAGTCCTTCTGCGACCACACCTTGGTCAGGTCGAAGGGGTTGAACCGGTAGGTCTCCGCCTCCGCGACCGGCATGATCTGCACGTGCAGCGTCCAGCTCGGGAACTCGCCGCACTCGATCGCCTGGTAGAGGTCGGCGCGATGGAAGTCGGGAGCGGAGCCGGCCAGGCGGTCGGCCTCGGCCTGGGTGAGGAACTCGATGCCCTGGTCGGTCTTGAAGTGGTACTTCACCCAGAAGCGCTCACCTGCGGCGTTGATCCACTGGTAGGTGTGCGAGCCGAAGCCGTCCATGTGCCGCCAGGTGCGGGGGATGCCGCGGTCGCCCATCAGCCAGGTCACCTGGTGTGCGGTCTCGGGACGCAGGGTCCAGAAGTCCCACTGCATGGTGTGGTCGCGCAGGCCGGAGCCGGGCAGGCGCTTCTGCGAGTGGATGAAGTCGGGGAACTTGATGGGGTCCTTGATGAAGAAGATCGGGGTGTTGTTGCCGACGAGGTCGTAGTTGCCCTCCTCGGTGTAGAACTTCAGGGCGAATCCGCGCGGGTCACGCCAGGTGTCGGGGCTGCCCTGCTCACCGGCGACGGTGGAGAAGCGGGCCAGCATCTCGGTGCGCGCGCCGGGCTGGAACAGCGTGGCCTTGGTGTAGGCGGAGACATCCTCGGTGACGACGAACTCGCCGAACGCACCGCCGCCCTTGGCGTGCACGACACGCTCGGGCACCCGCTCGCGGTTGAAGTGCGCCAGCTTCTCCACCAGGTAGTGGTCGTGCAGCAGGATGGGGCCCTGGGTGCCCGCGGTCAGCGACTCGTCGTCGCTCGCGACCGGGATGCCGACGTGGTTGGTGGTGTAACGGGTGTTCGTCATGGTTGACCTCCGAATGCGCGTGTTCCGGGTCCCGGGACACGAGTCGGCCGCCCGTGCCCCTGTCGGGTGCACGGGTGACGGGTGAGAGTGGTGGCTAGTTCTCGCGACAGGCGGGGCACAGGCCCCAGAAGGTGACCTCCGCTTCGTCGATGACGAAGCCGTG
Organism: Rhodococcus sp. Z13; assembly: GCF_025837095.1. Classification (NCBI taxonomy): domain Bacteria; kingdom Bacillati; phylum Actinomycetota; class Actinomycetes; order Mycobacteriales; family Nocardiaceae; genus Rhodococcus; species Rhodococcus sacchari. The sequence goes on along the minus strand of NZ_CP107551.1, from coordinate 366,523 downwards.
GTCCTCGGACGGGGTGAGGCAGGGGGCGGCACCGACCACGCAGTCGATGTCGACGACCTCGCCGCAGTTGCGGCACACGAGGTGGTGGTGATTGTCGCCGATGCGGGTCTCGTACCGGGCGGGGGATCCCGCCGGTTCGATCCGGCGGAGGAGTCCACTCCCCACGCAGGCCTTGAGCACGTCGTAGACGGCCTGCGTCGATACCGACCCGAGCTCATCGCGTACGTGCGCGGCGATCCGGTCGGCGTCCGAATGCGGGTGTTCGGCAACGGTTCTCAGTACGGCAACGCGGGGAGCAGTCACCCGCAGCCCCACGGAGCGCAGGAGCTCCTTGGGTTCGAAGCGATGCTCGTGTCCTTGTTGCATGCCTCCAGTATGCCCCTTTTCTGGAACCAGTCAAGAAAAGGGGCGGTGCGCTCCCCGTCACACCGCCCCTCGTCACCTGCCGGCGACCCTCACCCCCGCGCCGGGGCGGGTTCGACGATGTCGGTGTCCGCCAGCACGCGAGAGGCCTCCACGTCGGCCCGGAGAGCCTCGAGATGCGCCTCGGCGAACGAGACGGAGTCGGACCCGAGGAACTGGTGCAGCGGAGCGCTCCCGGAGTCGACGACCGCGAGGATCGCCTCCGCGACCTTCCCCGGGTCCCCGAGCTGGGTGCCGTGCATCCCCTGATGCGCCTGCGTCGTCCCCCGCACCTCCGGATAGTCGTCGATCGTCGAATCCGGAAGGGCAAGAGAGCGTTCCGTCAGGAAGTCGGTGCGCACGTAGCCCGGTTCGATCAGGTTCACCCGGATCCCGAGATCGGCGACCTCGGCGGCGAGCGCCTCGGTCAGGGCCTCGAGCGCGTACTTGCCGGCGCTGTACAGCCCCCACCCCGCGAAGGTGGTGCGCCCCAGGATGGAGGAGACGTTGACGATGTGACCGCGCCGGTTCGCCCGGAACACCGGTAGCGCCGCCCGCAGCACGTTGAGGACCGCGAAGACCTGCACGTCGAACATGGCGCGGGCATCGGCGTCGACGATCTCCTCGACCGCCGAGAGGTAGCCGTAACCGGCGTTGTCGACGACGACGTCGAGGCCCCCGAAGCGGCGCCTCGTCTCCGCCACGGCCGCGGTGACCTGCTCCTGATCGGTCAGGTCGACCTCGAGTGGCAGGAGGTTTCCGGTGTCGGTCCCGTCGAGGGCGGTGAGCAGCCGGTCGACCGACCGGGTGGTGGCCGCGACGGCGTCACCGCGCCGCAGGAGCCGGGAGACCAGTTCCAGGCCGATGCCCCGGGAGGCGCCGGTGACGAACCAGATTGTGGTTGTGGAATTCTCGGACACGATGGTTCCTTTCGGAGCGACCGGGCGGAGCGGTTCCGCCGCGGTGACTCCAGAGTCCCGCCGGATCACCACCCGTGGGGACGCATATCCGGCCCTGTCCGTCCCGGGTCCCCGCAACCTGGGCCCCTGCAACCTGGGACTGCGAGGGCCAGGCACATCCGTGCCGCCGGAGGGACAATCGACGGGTGGAACCCTCCCGGAACCGTGAACTCGCGGACTTCCTGCGCCGCGCCCGCGCCGCGCGCGATCCCGACGCGGCGGGACTCCCCCTCGACGGGCGTATCCGCCGGGTCCGTGGGCTCCGGCGCGAGGAGGTCGCGCTGCTGGCCGGGGTGTCGACCGACTACTACACCCGCCTCGAGCAGGGGCGCCGCATCGTCCCGTCCCGCCAGGTCCTCGACGCGATCGCGCGCGCCCTCGGTCTCGACGAGGCCGGTCGCCGGCATCTCGACGATCTGATCGGCGCTGCGACCCGGCCGGCCCGCAGCAGCCGCGGCGCGGTGCAGCGGGTTCGGCCGGGCCTGTACCAGCTGCTCGACACCCTCGAATCCCATCCCGCCCTGATCCTCGGACGCCGCACCGACGTGCTCGCCTCGAATCGGATGGCCCGCGCACTGTTCTCCGATTTCGACGCCATGCCGCCGCGGGAACGCAACTACGCGCGGTGGATGCTGCTGAGCCCGGAGGCCCGGGAGTTGTTCGTGGACTGGGAGGACCAGGCGCGGACCGCGGTGGAGAGCCTGCGCCTCGAGGTGGGCACGACCCCGGACGATCCTCTCGCCCAGCAACTCGTCGGCGAACTGTCCCTGGCAAGCAGCGAATTCCGCCGCTGGTGGGCCGAACACCAGGTCCACCAGCGGACCCACGGTTCCAAGCGCCTCCACCACCCCGTCGTCGGGGAGCTCACCGTCGACTTCGAATCGCTCACCCTGCCCGGCGACCGGAACCAGACCTTGTTCGTCTACACCACCGCGCCCGACTCGTCGTCGCGGGACGCGATGAACCTGCTGGCCGCGTGGGCGCAACCGGCGCCGTCCCGCGGCGACTCTCGCTGAGGGCCTATCCGACGATCTTCGACGGGCCTGTCGCCATCCGCCCCGACGTGATGACCAGACCGTGGTGGGTACCCGGCCGCAGCCAGCGGCTCAGCGTCGGGCCCTCCGCGTCGACGGTCACCCGCGCGTAGCGGCACCAGCCCTTCAGCCGCGCCGACGCCCGTTCCACCGCACCGGAGGGGGTCGGCTGCGCGAAGGTCAGCCCGCCGACGATCGGCAGTTCCGGGCCCTTCGGTGCCGCGGAGGTGTGGACCTTCCACCGGGCCCCGGTCGCCGAGAAGTCGCCGAGCACGTCGCCGTCGAAGTCGGCGAGCACCTTGGGCAGCTTCCAGTGCTGACGTCCGCCGTGCACCGACGGCTCGGAGTCGACGGCGATGAACGGCACCGCCATGGCCGGTATCGGACCCCTGCGCAGCACCGGACTCGCGAGCACCTCCCGATAGGGTCCGACCGGTGAGTCGAGGTAGTCGACCATCATCGCCAGGGTGATCGGCAGCGTGGGTCCGCTCGGACCGTACTGCGCGGCCTCCGGGGTGCTGCGGTGCCACCACAGGGTGGCCCGCACCGTGGCGGGCCAGGGCGGCGGCGGGGAGACCGGCCAGTCGGTGCGGTCGTCCTCGCTCTCAGGCACTGTCCAGAGCACGCTGGCCCTCCTTCCGGACGGGGGTGAGGGGCAGGCGCAGCGCGGCCGGAGCGTCGGCCGGCACGATCGGCCGCACGGGCCGGACCGGCGTCACGGGTTCGTAGGACGACCCGAGCGGCGGCCGGTTGTCCTTCTCCCCCTTGTTCGGCCACAGCGCCAGGGCGCGCTCGGCCTGCGCCGCGATGGTCAGCGACGGATTGACACCGAGATTGGCGCTCACCGCCGAACCGTCCACGACGTGCAGCCCCTCGTGGCCGTAGACCCGCAGGTAGGGGTCGACGACGCCGGTGCGCGGGGAGTCGCCGATCGCGCACCCGCCGAGGAAGTGCGCGGTCATCGGGATGTTGAACAGGTCGGCGATCGAACCGCCGGCGTCGCCGTCGATCTTGTCGGCGACCCGCCGGACCGCCTCGTGCCCCACCGGGATCCACTCGGGCGGCGGCGTGCCGGGGCCCTGCTTGCTGGTGAGACCGCGGCCGAACGGCGTCCGGCGGGTGGCCAGTTCGAGGGAGTTGTCGTCGGTCTGCATGACGAGTGCGATGACGGTGCGTTCCGACCAGTTCCGCACCGACAGCGACCGCAGGAAGGCCCCGGGGTTCTTCGCGGCGACGCCGAAGAACTTCAGCAGTCGCGGCATCCGCGTCCCGCCGTCCACGAGCAGTGCCTGCAGCAGGCCGATCAGGTTGCTGCCCTTGCCGTATCGCACGGGTTCGATGTGGGTGTGGTCGTCGGGATGGAACGACGAGGTGATCGCCACGCCCTGTGTGTAGTCGACGACGCGGTCCTGCGCGGTCGCGGCGAGGACGGCCTCGGAGTTGGTGCGCACCACGGTGCCGAGACGCGGCGACAGGTTCGGCAGGTCGCCGGTCTCCTTGCTCGCCAGCAGCAGTCGCGCGGTGCCGTAGGTGCCGGCCGCCACGACCACCTGGTCCGCGGTGTAGACCTTGCGCCGCTTGCGGATTCCGTTGGTGCTGCGGGTGTGCACCTCGTAGCCGCCGCCGGGGCGGGGCACGACGCGGGTCACGGTGGTCAGCGGATGGATCCGCGCACCGGCCTTCTCCGCCAGGTACAGATAGTTTTTCACCAGGGTGTTCTTCGCGCCCACCCGGCAACCGGTCATGCAGCTGCCGCACTCGGTGCAGCCGGTGCGCTCCGGGCCGACACCGCCGAAGAACGGGTCGGACACGGTCTTTCCGGGCTCGTCGAAGAACACACCGACGGGGGTGGTCGTGAAGGTGTCGCCGACTCCCATCTCCTCGGCGACCTGACGCATCACCTCGTCGGCCGGGGTGACGGTGGGGTTGGGCCGCACACCGAGCATCCGCGCCGCCTGGTCGTAGTACGGCGTGAGTTCGGCCTCCCAGTCGGTGATGTGGCCCCACTGCGGGTCGCGGAAGAAGGGGGTGGGCGGCTTGTAGAGGGTGTTGGCGTAGTTCAGCGAACCACCGCCCACCCCGGCGCCGGCCATGACGAGGACGTTCGGCAGCAGGTGCATGCGCTGCACGCCGTAGCAGCCCAGCTGCGGGGCCCACAGGTACTTGCGCAGCCGCCAGCTGGTCTTGGGCAGATCGTCGTCCTCGAACCGGCGGCCCGCTTCGAGAACACCGACGCTGTAGCCCTTCTCGGTGGCGCGGAGGGCGGCGACACTGCCGCCGAACCCCGATCCGATGACGAGGACGTCGTAGTGGGTCATGCGTTCGCTCCTGCCGTCGCTCGGTGCTCCGTGTAGTTCTCCGCGTCGAACTGCTTGGTACGCGCCCGGTACTGCCAGGTGAAGGTCGGCCACATCACGGAGTTGCGGCCCTTCTGGTCGATGTACCAGCTGCTGCAACCGCCCTGGTTCCAGACGGTTTCGTTCAGCGCGGGATCCAGGTCGGCGTTGTAGCGGCTCACCGCGTCCTTGCGGACCTCCACGGCCTGCACGCCACGCCGGCGCATGGTGCGCAGCGCGTCGGCGATGTAGTTGGCCTGCGACTCGAGCATGTACACGATCGAGCTGTGGCCGAGATTGGTGTTGGGACCGTACATGAGGAACAGGTTCGGGAAGCCCGGCACGGTGATGCCGAGATAGGCCGCGGGGCTGCCGTCCCACGTCTCGGCCAGGGTCCGCCCGTCCGTTCCGCGGATATGGTGTGCGACAGGCGGTTCCGTGGGGGTGAATCCGGTGCCGAAGATGATCGCGTCGACCGCGTACTCGTTGCCCTTGTCGTCGACGACGCCGTTCTCGGTGACGGCGGTCAGACCCGAGGACACCACGGTCACGTTCGGCCGGGTGATGGCGGGGAACCAGTCGTTGGACAGCAGGATCCGCTTGCAGGTGATCGCGAAGTCCGGGGTGAGACGCTTGCGCAGCTCGGGATCGCGCACGTTCTTGCGCAGCACCTGGCGCGCCCGGACCTCGAACAGCGGCAGCAGGTACTTGCGGGCGAAGGGCTTCGTCATGCCGACGACGTAGATCTCCTTCTGCCCGTAGACCGCACCGCGCATGAGCTTCTGCGCGAGGGGGAACCGGCGGTAGAGCTTGCGCACCGGCTCGGCGATGACGTGGTCGTGCTTGGGCATCACCCACGAGGCGGTGCGCTGGAAGAGGGTGAGGTGCTCGACCCGGTCCACGATCGCGGGCACGAACTGGATGGCCGAGGCGCCGGTGCCGATCACGGCGACGCGCTTGCCGGTGAGGTCGTAGTCGTGGTCCCACTCGGCGGAGTGGAACTTCTTGCCGCGGAACAGCTCCAGCCCAGGCACCTTCGGGTAGGTGGGGGTCGACAGCGCACCGGTCGCGGAGACGAGCACGTCGGCGGTGAGGTCGCCGCGCGAGGTCGAGATCGACCACACGGAACGCTCCGGATCCCACTGGGCCTCACGCAGTTCGCATCCGAACATCGTCCGCTCGGTCACGCCCTGTTCGCGGGCGACGCGGCGCAGGTAGGCGTAGATCTCCTCCTGGGTGCCGTGCGCTCGCGACCAGTCGGGTTCGGGGGCGAAGGAGAACGAGTACAGCGCACTCGGCACGTCGCACGCGGCGCCCGGATAGTCGTTCACGCGCCAGGTTCCGCCGACGTCGTCCCCGCGTTCGATCACGAGGACGTCCGCACGGGGATTCTCGCGCAGCAGCGTCGCCACCATGCCGATGCCGCCGAAGCCGGCGCCGACGACGAGCGTGTGCACGTGATCGGGAAGCACTGCGAGACTCATTTCATCACCAACGCCTTCCAGACCGGGAGCAGGCGCTCCCGGAACTCTCGATCGGATTCCGGGGTGCGCATCAGGGCAGAGACGGCGAAGCCCCGTGCCAGTTCGATGCTGAGGTCGATGTGGTCGGGCGAGACCCGGTCGCCCATGATCTCCAGGCAGCCCGTCCGGAGGGCGTCGGAGACCTTGCGTTCCAGCGGGATCATGGCCTCGTGCAGCGACGGATCGGTCCGTGCCGCGACCCACAGTTCCAGTGCCGCGTGGAAGAGAGGGCCGGAGAACGCGTCCATGAGCGTGTCGAAGCCGTATTCGGGATCCGGACGGACCTCGAGGATCTCCTGCAGACGCTTGTCCACGAGGTGTTCGACGGCCGCGACGACGAGGCTCTCCTTCGTCGGGAAGTGGTGCAGCTGGGCGCCGCGGGAGACGCCGGCGCGCTTGGCGATGCCCTGCGTGCTGGTGCCGGCGTAACCGTGTTCGACGAGGGAGTCGATCGCCGCGTCGAGCAGCTTGGCCCGGGTGGCGGCCGTGCGTTGCGCCTGGGTGCGACTTCCGTTCGGCGCAGTGTCCTGGATCACGCTACGAATCGTAACGGCAAAACAACAAACAGTCCAGACTGATTGTAAGTTTTTTCGGAAAAGCCTCTACCAGCGAAAACGCGAGCGGGTGGACCACCCGAAGGTGATCCACCCGCTCGAAGAGGTGGTGCGGAGGGTTCCTAGACCAGCAGCTCCGCGATCTGGATCGTGTTGAGCGCGGCACCCTTGCGCAGGTTGTCGCCCGACACGAACAGGGCGAGGCCGCGGCCGTCCGGCACACCCGGATCCTGGCGGATGCGGCCCACCAGCGACACGTCGTCGCCGGCGGCGGCGAGCGGCGTCGGCACGTCGACGAGCTTGACGCCCGGCGCGTCGGCCAGCAGTTCCTTGGCGCGCTCCACCGACAGCGGGCGCTCGAACTCGGCGTTGATCGACAGCGAGTGCCCGGTCACGACAGGGACGCGCACACACGTGCCCGAGACGAGCAGGTCGGGGATGCCGAGGATCTTGCGCGACTCGTTGCGCAGCTTCTGGTCCTCGTCGGTCTCGCCCGTGCCGTCGTCGACCAGCGATCCGGCCAGCGGGACGACGTTGAAGGCGATCGGCGCGACGTACTTGTCCGGAGCCGGGAAGTCGACGGCGTCACCGGCGTGGACGAGCTTGTCGGCCTCGTCGGCGACGGCGCGCACCTGCCCCACGAGCTCCTGGACACCGGCCAGGCCGCTGCCGGAGACCGCCTGGTAGCTGGAGACGATGAGGCGACGCAGACCGGCCTCGTCGTGCAGCACCTTCAGCACCGGCATCGCGGCCATCGTGGTGCAGTTCGGGTTGGCGATGATGCCCTTGGGCGGGTTCTTGACCTCGTCCGGGTTCACCTCGCTCACGACGAGCGGGACCTCGGGGTCCTTGCGCCACGCCGACGAGTTGTCGACGACGATCGCGCCGGCCGCCGCGAAGCGCGGGGCCTGCTCCTTCGAGAGGGTGCCACCGGCCGAGAACAGCGCGATGTCGATGCCCTTCAGGTCCTCGTCCGAGGTCGCAGCGACGTCCTCGACGACGATCTCCTCACCGCGGAAGGGCAGCTTCTTGCCGGCCGAGCGGGCCGAGGCGAAGAACCGCACCTTGTCGGCGGGGAAGTTGCGCTGCTCGAGGAGGGTGCGCATGACGATGCCGACCTGACCGGTCGCACCGACGACTGCGAGAGTAGTCATGAGAAATTACCGTCCCGTTCCTGCGTGGACGACGGCCTCTTCCTCGCCACCGAGGTCGAAGGCGGCGTGGAGGGCACGCACGGCGTCGTCGAGTTCGGTGTCGTCGACGAGCACCGAGATGCGGATCTCCGAGGTGGAGATGAGGTCGATGTTGATGCCGGCGTCGGCGAGGGCCTCGCAGAACTTGGCCGTGACACCGGGGTGGCTCTTCATGCCGGCGCCGACGAGCGAGACCTTGCCGATGTGGTCGTCGAACAGCACCTGGGTGAAGCCGATGTCGCCCTGCTGCTTGGTGAGGAGCTCGACGGCGCGCGGGCCCTCGCTCTTCGGCAGGGTGAAGGTGATGTCGGTCTTGCCGGTCTCCACCTTCGAGATGTTCTGGAGCACCATGTCGATGTTGATCTCGGCGTCGGCGACGGCGCGGAACACCTTGGCGGCGTAGCCGGGGGTGTCCGGGATACCGACGACGGTGATCTTGGCTTCGCTGCGATCGTGCGCAACGCCGGTGATCAGGGCCTCTTCCACAGGGATGTCCTCCATCGATCCGGACACGATGGTGCCGGGCTTGGTGGTGTACGACGAACGAACGTGCACGGGCACGTTGTAGCGGCGGGCGTACTCCACGCACCGCAGCATGAGGACCTTCGCACCGCACGCGGCGAGCTCGAGCATCTCCTCGAAGGAGACCGTCTCGAGGCGCTGCGCGTCCTTGACGATGCGCGGGTCCGCGGTGAACACACCGTCGACGTCGGTGTAGATCTCGCAGACGTCCGCGTTCAGGGCGGCTGCGAGAGCGACGGCGGTCGTGTCCGAACCACCACGACCGAGGGTGGTGATGTCCTTGCTGTCCTGGCTCACGCCCTGGAAGCCCGCGACGAGCACGATGCTGCCCTCGTCGAGGGCGGCCCGCACGCGGCCCGGCGTGACGTCGATGATCTTCGCCTTGCCGTGGCTGCCGGTGGTGATCACACCGGCCTGCGAGCCGGTGAACGACCGGGCCTCGGCGCCGAGCGAGTGGATAGCCATCGCGACCAGCGCGTTCGAGATGCGCTCACCCGAGGTGAGGAGCATGTCCATCTCACGGGCCGGCGGTGCGGGGCACACCTGCTGGGCGAGATCGAGGAGCTCGTCGGTCGTATCCCCCATCGCCGAGACGACCACGACGACGTCGTTGCCCGCCTTCTTGGTCTCGACGATCCTTTCAGCGACGCGCCGGATCCGCTCGGCCGTCGCGACCGAGGATCCTCCGTACTTCTGGACGACGAGTGCCACGCTGGCCAACCTCCGGGTCTGGGGAAACAAGTCCAGAGGCCAAGCTTACCGATCGCGGCAGTTCGTGAAGAGGTCGCGTCAGGAAAGTGTCGTGCGCAACAGCATGACGTTGTAGTCACCCCAGCTCGATGCGGTGAAGTAGAGGTCGTTCCCGGACGACCAGGGATGGATGTAGGGGGCGTAGAGCCCGCCTATCTGCTGCGCCGTCACCAGCACCCTCGGCTCGCTCCACGGCCCCTCGGGCCGCTCCGCGGTCCGCATCTCGATACGGCCGAGCATCTCGTTGCCGTAGAGCACGACGAACTTCCCGCCCAGGTGGGCGACCGACATCTCCCCCACCGCCGCCGGCAGCACGGGCACCGCGGCGGAGGGATCGTCGGGCACCCACTCCTGTCCGTTCCAGTACTCGTAGGCCGCGAGATCGAGCAGCGCATCGGCCGGCACGCGGGACAGGTGGGCCGCACCGAAGCGGCCCTGGGGAGTGCCGAAGTCGTAGACGTACTCCTCGTGGCGGACGTAGGCGTGCTGCTGAAAATTCTCGTTGCCCTGCGACACCTGCCGCAGGCCGGGTACGTCGACGGGCAGGTTCAGCCGGACGGTGGACGGCTGGATCGTCCAGGTCTCACCGTTGTTCCCCGAGGTGGCGATCATCGAGGCGTTGGTCCACCACTCGCCGTGCTCGCCCCAGGCACGCACCGACATGAGATTGAGGTACTGGACGCCGTCGACGGCGATACCCGCGGTGGGGATGACGGTGACCTCGACGCCCTCGAGTCCGAGGCTGCCCACCAGCTCGCGGGAGAAGTCCGGGTCCTCGAGCAGGACCGGCGAACCCGCCCTCAGGTCGCCCGGCACCGGATCGGGCACGTCGATACCGTCCTCCAGGCCGGTGTCCGTGCTGCGCATGAGGACGTTGTGCCGCCACTGCTGACCGGGCACCGAACAGTTCCCGAAGGTGTCGCCGAAGGCCATGAGGAGCTGCCGGTCCTCGCCCTCACCACCGTTGTCCCACATGATCCCGAGGTCGGTGCCCGAGATGGTGAACCGCTCGTAGGTGTCGTTGATGCTGCGCGGGCCCGTCACCCAGGCCACGGTGCGGGTCGGGCCCGAATCGAGGGTCGGCAGTGGTCCCTGCGGCCCCTGGGCCGGCAGACCGCCGCTCGAGCCGCTGCCACCCGAACCCGATCCCAGGCTCCCGAGCGGACCGGAGCCGATGACCCCGGGGGAGCCGCAGGGCTCGGCCCCGGCAGTGGGAGCCGTCGCGACCAGGACGGCCAGGCCCAGGAGCACCGCACACGATCCGGCCAGACCCCTTCGCAACGTCATGGACGCACCTCTCCACCGCACAGTTGTGACAGATGTTTCTTTTGTTGCTGCAGTTACTCGAGCGACGCTAGGTGACCACCGGATCACGCGCGGGTCGAGGAGATATCGATCGGATCACGAACAGAACGGACGCCCGGTGAACTCGCGCAACGATCCGTTCCGATCGTTGCCGGAGAGATGTGCGAGATGCCACTTGGTCGACCCCCGGCACGGCGCGATACACTGCTGGACATGCAGCGCGCCCTTCTCCTCGGCCGCCGCGGCGGGATCTGACCAGACCGGCTTCCCGTCGCGGGGTTTCGACGCGCCGGTCGATATTCGATCTGGACTCACAGGTCCCCTTTTCTTCAATGGAGTACGTCATGTCACCCGCCGACGCTTTCACCTCCGGCTCGCGCACCATCACCCCTCCGAGCAAGCCCGCTCCGGCCGACCAGCCGTCGTGGAACAAGCAGAAGAACTCCTCGATGCCGACCTACCGGTACCGGCCGTTCGCGGAGGAGGTCGAGGCGATCTCGCTGCCCGACCGCACCTGGCCCGACAAGGTCATCGACCGCGCCCCCGCCTGGTGCGCCGTGGACCTGCGCGACGGTAACCAGGCCCTGATCGATCCGATGAGCCCCGCCCGCAAGCGGCGCATGTTCGACCTGCTCGTACGCATGGGTTACAAGGAGATCGAGGTCGGCTTCCCGTCCGCGAGTCAGACGGACTTCGACTTCGTCCGCGAGATCATCGAGGACAACGCGATCCCCGACGACGTCACCATCCAGGTGCTGACGCAGTCGCGTCCCGAGCTGATCAAGCGCACCTTCGAGGCCTGCGCCGGCGCGCAGAACGTGATCGTGCACTTCTACAACTCCACCTCGATCCTGCAGCGCCGCGTCGTCTTCAAGGCCGACAAGGAGACGGTCAAGAAGATCGCGACCGACGCCGCCGAGCTGGTGCTCGAGGAGGCGAAGAAGCACCCCGACACCAACTGGCGCTGGGAGTACTCCCCCGAGTCGTACACCGGAACCGAGCTGACCTACGCCAAGGAGGTCTGCGACGCGGTCGTCGAGACCCTGGGCGCGACTCCCGAGAACCCGGTGATCATCAACCTGCCGGCGACGGTCGAGATGGCCACCCCCAACGTCTACGCCGACTCGATCGAGTGGATGCACCGCAACCTGGCGAAGCGCGACTCGATCATCCTGTCGCTGCACCCGCACAACGACCGCGGCACCGGTGTCGCCGCCGCCGAGCTGGGCTACCAGGCCGGCGCCGACCGCATCGAGGGCTGCCTGTTCGGCAACGGTGAGCGCACCGGCAACGTCTGCCTGGTCACCCTGGGCATGAACATGTTCAGCCGTGGTGTCGACCCGCAGATCGACTTCTCGAACATCGACGAGATCCGCCGCACGGTCGAGTACTGCAACCAGCTGCCCGTCCACGAGCGTCATCCGTACGGCGGCGACCTGGTCTACACCGCCTTCTCCGGCAGCCACCAGGACGCCATCAACAAGGGCATGGACATGATGAAGGCCGATGCCGACGCCGCCGGTGTCGACATCGACGACCACACGTGGGCCGTGCCGTACCTGCCCATCGACCCGAAGGACGTCGGCCGCACCTACGAGGCCGTCATCCGCGTGAACTCGCAGTCCGGCAAGGGCGGCATCGCCTACATCATGAAGCACGACCACGGCCTGAACCTGCCGCGTCGTCTGCAGATCGAGTTCTCCCAGGCCGTCCAGAAGGTCACCGACGGCGAGGGCGGCGAGGTCAGCCCCAAGGAGATGTGGGACATCTTCCACGAGGAGTACCTGGCCCCGATCACGCCGCTCGAGCGCATCCGCCAGAAGGTCACGGCCTCCGAGACCGACGACGGTGAGGACACCATCACCGCGGTGCTGAAGGTCGAGGGCGTCGAGAAGGAGATCACCGGGACCGGCAACGGCCCGCTGGCCGCCTTTGTCGAGGCGCTGGAGAGCCTGGACTACCGGGTGTCGATCCGCGGCTACGCCGAGCACGCGATGTCCGCCGGCGACGACGCCAACGCGGCCGCCTACGTCGAGGCCGACGTCACCCGCCCCGACGGCAAGACCGTCCTGGTGTGGGGTGTGGGTATCGCCCCGTCGATCACCACGGCGTCGCTGCGCGCAGTGGTCTCCGCGGTGAACCGCGCCCACCGCTGATCCCTCTCGCACGAATGCGGTGGACCCCGTCGGGGTCCACCGCATTCGTCGTTTCACGAATTTTCACCCGTGGAATTCATCCATTCGCTAGCATTTCGTCCGATTGTCACGCTTTGTCGGAAGATATAGTTCGAGGGGTTTGACGACGGCAAATGCACCCTGTGTGAAATCCGTCGAATTCCCCCCGATTCTCGTCTCGCAGAAGAAATTCTGCTCGAACCCGGAGTGTGCGCATGGAATTCATGGACATCATCTGGTACATCGTCGTCTGCTTCGCCTTCATCGCGTACCTGATCATGCTCTGGATGATCATCGGCGACCTGTTCCGGAACCGGGAGCAGTCCGGCTGGGTCAAGGCGATCTGGATCGTCTTCCTGTTCATCTTCCCGTGGCTGACGGGCCTGATCTATCTCATCGTCCACGGCAGCGGCATGGCCGAGCGGTCCGCGAAGGAGGCCGCCCAGTTCAAGGCCGCGCAGGACGACTACATCCGTTCGGTCGCCGGGAAGTCGCCGGCCGAGCACATCGCCGACGCGAAGAAGCTGCTCGACGAGGGTGTCATCGACCAGGCCGAGTTCGAGGCCCTCAAGGCCAAGGCCCTGTCCTGACACCGGCCGTCCTGACACCGGCCGTCCTGACACCGGTCGTCCTGGCCTCCGGCCGGCCCTGACCTCCGGCTCGTCACCTGCATACCGTTCTCACCTCGACAGCTTCCGTGCCGCCGCGGCACGGAAGCTGTCGAGCACTGCGGCCACGGCCGGTCGCCGGGCGGCGCCCGGCCGGGTGGCGAGCTCGTAGATCCGCGCCGCGCGCACCCCGGCCAGAGGTACCCGCACGAGGTGCGGATGCAGCACCGAATGGCGCGGCAGCAGAGCCACCCCGCGACCTGCCGCCACAAGTTCCTCGATGACACGGAAGTCGTTGATCCGGTGCACGACTCGCGGACGGATGGCGGTCACCGCGGCGACGGAGAGCAGCACGTCGTCGACGGGGAAGCCACCCCGCACGCTGATCCAGTCCTCCCCCGCCAGCTCGTCGATCCGTACCTTCTCCTGCGACGCGAGCCGATGCCCGGACGGGAGGACGAGATCGATCGGTTCGCGCATGAGCGTGTCGACGCGGACGCGGGGGTCGGTCAGCGGCGCCGACCGCTCGTCCCGGTGGGTGAGCACCACGTCGTAGTCGGCGAGCAGGGCCGGCACGGCGGAGGCCGGGACGTCCTCGTCGCTCGCATCGACCTCGACGCCGATCGCGTCCGCCGCTTCGAGCACGGCCGGGAGCAGCAGGGCCGCCCCTGAGGGGAAGGAAGCGACACGCACCCGGCCACGCGGCGACCGGGCGTAGGAGGTCATCTCGTCGGCCGCCCGGTCGAGGGCGTCGAGCACCTCGTCGGCGCGCACCACGAGCGCGCGACCGGCGTCTGTGAACCGCAGGCGCCGGCCGTCGGGTTCGAGCAGGGGCACTCCGGCCTCCCGCGCGAGGACCTTCAACTGCTGCGACACGGCCGACGGCGTCATGGACAGGGCCGCTGCCGTCGCGGCCACGGTTCCGCGATCGGCGAGCTCACGGAGAATCCGCAACCGCATCACATCCATGTAGATAAACTACACAATTGCTTCAGCAACATTCGCTTGTTCTGATTGTTTCCTTCGCGAAGAATTGACGCATGTCGTTTCGGGACCGTCTGCTCGCGCTCACCGTCGTGGTGCTGTGGGGATGCAACTTCCTCGCCATCCGGTTCGGTCTCGACCACTTCCCGCCCTTCTTCTTCGCCGGGCTCCGCTTCGCGGTGATCGCCGTCCCCGTGGTGATGTTCGTACCGCGACCGCAGGTGCCGCTGCGCTGGCTCCTGCTCTACGGCGCCGGATTCGGATTCGCCCAGTTCGGCTTCCTGTTCTGGGCGATGGAGGCCGGGCTTCCCACCGGCCTGGCATCGCTCGTGCTGCAGTCGTCCGCTCCCTTCACCGTCCTGCTCGCCGCCCTGTTCCTCCGGGAACGACTCGACGCCGTCCGCCTCGCAGGTCTGGTCGTCGCAGTGATCGGCATGACGATCGTGGCGCTGGGCCGGGGCGCCGCGGACGCGAGCCTGTTCCCCTTGGCACTGGCCGTGCTCGCCGGTCTGTCCTGGGCCGTCGGCAACATCGCGACCCGCAGGGCGGATGCCACCGACCCCATGCGCCTGATGCTGTGGATGTGCGTCGTGCCCGTCCTCCCCTTCTTCGGGATCTCCTGGCTCGTCGAGGGCCCGCACGCTTGGTCCACCCTCGGGACCGCCGTCACCACCGTGGACGGCGGCCTGGCGCTGGCCGGGCTCGCCTACGTCGTCCTGGCCGGCACGATCGCCGGCACCGGCATCTACGCCTCCCTGCTGTCGCGCTATCCCGCCGGCACCGTCGCACCGCTCTCACTGATGGTCCCCGTCGTGGGTTTCAGCGTCGCCTGGATCACCCTCGGTGAACGTCCGGCCCCGTCCGACCTGCTCGGCGGTGTGATCGTCGTCCTCGGGGCCCTCGCCGCCCAGGGCGGACTCGGCAGTGTGACGAGCAGGACGCTCCTCCGGCGACACACCCGTCGCGAGCCTGTGGAACACTCGCCGACGTGGGAACCAGCACAGGAATCACCGCACGCGGACGGCTCGCGCTGCGCGCCGCGAAGGCCGCCGCGTGGGCGTCCCAGAAGGCCGGACGCGGTAAGGGCTCGATGATCGGTGGGCTCATCGCCCTGAAGATCGAGCCGACGCTGATGAAGCAGCTCGGACACGGTCGCCGGACCGTGCTCGTCACCGGCACGAACGGCAAGTCCACGACGACCCGCATGACCGCCGCCGCGCTCGAGACCATCGACTCGGTCGTCACGCAGGCCGACGGCGCCAACATGGACGCCGGGATCGTCGCCGCACTCGCCACCGACCTGCAGGCGCCGCTCGCCGCGATCGAGGTCGACGAACTGCACACCCCGCACGTCGCCGACGCCCTCGAGCCGCGCGCGATCGTGCTGCTCAATCTCTCCCGCGACCAGCTCGACCGGGTCGGCGAGATCAACATGATCGAGCGGAAGCTGCGCGAGGGCCTGAAGCGGCATCCCGACGCGGTGATCGTCGCCAACTGCGACGACGTCCTCGTCACCTCCGCCGCCTACGACAACCCGAACGTCGTGTGGGTCGCGGCCGGGGCGGGCTGGGCCAACGACTCGGTGAGCTGCCCCCGCACCGGCGAACCCATCGTCCGCGAGGGCGACCACTGGTACAGCACCGGCGGCGACTTCGCGCGGCCGAAGCCCGACTGGTGGGTCGACGACGAGAACCTCTACGGTCCGAACGGCCTGGTCCTGCCGCTGAAGCTCACACTGCCGGGCCGCGCGAACCGCGGCAACGCCGCGCAGGCGGTGGCGGCGGCCGTGGCACTCGGCGCCGACCCCGCGAAGGCCGCTGCGGCGGCATCGGTGGTCGAGGAGGTCGCCGGCCGTTACAAGACGGTGCAGGTGGGCCCGCACTCCGTGCACATGCTGCTGGCGAAGAACCCCGCCGGCTGGCAGGAGGCCCTGTCGATGATCGATCCGACGGTCGACGGCCTGGTGATCGCGGTCAACGGGCAGGTGCCCGACGGCGAGGACCTGTCGTGGCTGTGGGACGTGCGCTTCGAGCACTTCGAGGGCGTGCAGGTGGTGGCGTCCGGTGAACGCGGTACCGACCTCGGGGTCCGGCTGACCTACGCGGGTGTGGAGCACACCCTCGTGGCGGATCCGCTGAAAGCGATCGCCTCGTGCCCGCCGGGCCGCGTGGAAGTGCTCGCAAACTACACCGCCTTCCGCGATCTCAACACCGCCATCTCCAAGGGAGCTGCGCATGTCTGATTCGACCGTCCGCATCGGCCTGGTGCTCCCCGACGTCATGGGCACCTACGGCGACGGCGGCAATGCCCTGGTGCTGCGGCAGCGGCTGCGTATGCGCGGTCACGACGCCGAGATCGTCGAGATCGGCCTGAGCGATCCGGTGCCCGAGTCCCTCGACCTGTACACCCTCGGTGGGGCGGAGGACTTCGCGCAGCGACTGGCCACGCGGCATCTGCTGCGCTATCCGGGGCTGCAGAAGGCCGCCGGACGCGGCGCGCCCGTCCTCGCCATCTGCGCCGCCATCCAGGTGCTGGGCCACTGGTACGAGACGTCGGCGGGCGAACGCGTCGACGGGGTGGGTCTGCTCGACGTCACCACCTCGCCGCAGCAGACCCGCTCGATCGGCGAGATCGTCACCCGCCCGATCGTCCCCGGTCTCACGCAGCCGTTGACGGGATTCGAGAACCACCGTGGCGGAACGACTCTGGGGCCGGATGCCGCGGGTCTCGGCCGCGTCGAGCGCGGCGACGGCAACGGTGTGGGCGATGGACTCGAGGGTGCCGTGCAGGGTTCGGTGATCGGCACCTACCTGCACGGTCCGGTCCTGGCCCGCAATCCCGAACTCGCCGACCACCTGCTGGCGCGGGCCCTGGGCGTCGACTCGCTGCCGCCGCTGGATCTGCCGGAGGTCGAGCAGCTGCGCCGGGAACGCCTGCGCGTCTAGCCTCCCGGCCGTGCTCGGTCGCGTGCTCGAGGATCAGCCGCGCGAGCACCTCGGGTTCCTCGTCGGGAATCCAGTGGCTCACACCCGCGAGTGTCTCCATCCGATAGGGGCCGGAGACGTAGCGGCGGGTCGCGTCGACGCCGGCGCAGCCCAGGAGCGTGAATCCTGCGGGATTTCCTCGCAGTCGAGACGATCGGTGCGGGTGCAATCCTCCCTTGAACAGGGGTTCGGCCCGGTGATTCGCTTTACGCGTTCTCCGGGCCGGATCTCTGCTTCACGAGCTTCTCTCTGTCGTCCGCGGACGTCTCATAAGCTCGATTCGCACTTTCGATGTTATCTACATCACACTCGGACTGCAACCCCCGTCACGGAATTTTTCCCCCGGCTACGGTCGAGGCCTTTCGGCCGTGATCGCGACGTCCCGCTGCGCGAGGATGGCCGCCCCCATCCAGCGGCGCAGATATCGGCGCAGTTCGTCGTCGCTGCGCGGCGGATTGCCCGGGGAGACGAAGAACGACTGCATCGTGCGCAGCACGAACTCGACGAGTTCGGCGAGCGAGTCGTCGTCGTAGCCGTAACTCTCCCAGTCCACCTCGAAGCGCCGGATCATCGTCATACCGAAGGCACGGGCCTCCTCGGAGGCGAGAGCCTCGAGGTGCGGGCTCGAGTAGCTGCTCGACAACAGGATGCCGAGATGCGGGGTGCGCCGTACCTCGGCGAGGGTGAAGACGACCCCCTCGGTCATGGCCTCCGCCGCGTCGGTGAGACCGGCGACGTGCGCGGCGAGCCGGTCCAGGAAGCCCTCCACCGAGGCGACGGCAGCCGCCCGCATGAGGGCGTCGGCGCTCGGGAAGTACCGGTAGACGGTCTGACGGATGACGCCGAGGGACTGGGCGACGTCGGCGATGCTGATCTCTGCTCCGGTCCGGTCGACCAGTTCGACCGCCGCCGCCAGGATGCGGCGGGCCGCCTCTTCGTCGTCGGCGGGAGGACTCCCACCCCACCCACGTCTGCGTGCCACTTGCGCTTCCTCGAGAGCTCGGTCGAACGGAAGCCGAAAGTAGCACGGACGGGCACCGGAAGAGCCTTCGAAACGCCTGCACACAGCCGATGCGACTCCTATCATACACAGAGACGCTTTCGTGTATGGTCACGCCGACCGACACCTCGACAGCTCACCCGAGGCGCAATCCGGCCCGTCTCCACGAGAGGTAGTACTCCGATGACGAACCTGCAGGTCCGCAAGATGCGCTTCGCATTCGCGGATTACCACGTGCCGTTCCTGTGGAACGAAGAGAACCCCGCCTTCTCGAGCATGGCCAACGCCGTCTCGTTCCTCGCGATCGGCTTCGAGAAGATGATCGTGAACATGATCCGCGAGATCACCCCGCGGATCACCGACCCGGAGGTCCTGGAAGAGGCCAACGCCTTCATGTACCAGGAGGGCCAGCACTCCACCGCGCACCGCCAGCACGTCAAGGGCCTGATCAAGAGCTATCCCGGCCTCCAGGAGACCCTCGACGACGTTATCGGTGCCTTCGACAAGCTCACCGCCGAGACCTCCCCCGAGTACCGGCTCGCCTACACCGCCGACCTCGAGGCCACTTTCACCCCGGTCTTCAAGCTCATGCTCGACAACGAGGCGGCCCTGTTCCGTCCCGGCGACGACCGCGTGGCCTCACTGTTCATCTGGCACTTCGTCGAGGAGGTGGAGCACCGCAGTTCGGCGCTCATCATCTTCGACTCCGTCGTCGGCAGCGACGTCTACCGCATGCGGCAGGCCCCCTCGGTGTTCCGGCACGTGCTCGACGTCATCGCCATCGCGTGCGAGGGCTTCAACAAGCACGTGCCCCTCGAGGAACGGAAGATCGACTCGATGTCGATGTTCGCGTCGTACCGCCGCAAGCAGAAACTGCGGCAGCTGCTGCCCTTCCTGTCCTACGAGGATCACGGTCCCATGCCGCGGGCCTTCGACGTCCTGCCGCTGTCCGAGCAGCTCGTCGCCCTCGTCGGCATCGTCCGTAGCCAGCTGCCCAAGCACAATCCGGAGCACGAGAAGCTGCCGGCACTGGCCGACGTGTGGTTCCGCCGCTACGACGAGGGCTACGACGTCACCCGCTGGTACACCGCCGAAACCGTTGCCGGAAAGGCGGACTGATGCAGGATCTGTGCCGACCGACCTTCGACGACCTCGCCACCCGGCTCGGGTTCTCGTGCGACGAGGCGGGTGGGCCGTTCGAACTGCGCAGCCCCCTCGCGCTGGAGAACTGGACGCTGCCCGTCCTCGAGGCGACGATCGTCCTGGGTGCCGTCCTGACCCTGGTCTACGCGATCGTGCGGCTGCGGCGTACGGGAGATCCCACGAACCTCGTGGTCTGGCTCGGCACGCTCGCGTTCCTGTTCATCATCGAGCCGCTGCTGTACTTCCCCGACGCCTTCGGAGTCGAGGAGCATCTCGACACGATGTTCGCCCACAACGTGTTCACCGTCGAATTCCTGTGGGGGCGGCTGCCGCTGTACATCGTCGCGATCTATCCGGTGATGGCGACGATCGCGTTCGAGATCGTCCGCATGCTCGGGGTGTTCCGGCAGTACGGCACGCTCGTCGGTGCCGTCTGCGTGGGATTCGTCCACCACGCCTTCTACGAGATCTTCGACCACCTCGGCCCGCAGTTGCGGTGGTGGGAGTGGTCGCTCGACAATCCGGTCAACCAGCCGTTCTTCGACTCGGTTCCGCTGCCGAGCGTGGTGGTCTTCGCCGCCCTGTGGCCGATGTCCCTGGCCTTCTGTGCGCAGTTCTTCGTCGGCCGCTACGCCGACGCCGGCCGCACCTTCGGCGGTCTCGAACTCGCCTGGCGCACAGTGGTGGTGGGTCTGCTGGCCTCGGTGGGTGTGGTGCTCCTGCCCGCCCCGGCGACCGTCATCGGCATGAACAGCACCACGGTCCGCGCGACGATCTACACCGCCGAACTCGTGATCCTGTCGATCGTGGCCGTGTACGTGCTCGCCCGGCAGTGGCGGCGGCTGCGGGAATCCGGGACACCGGGCTATTCGAACGATCTCGTGCGCTGGTACGCCTCCGCGTATCTCGCGGTGATGGCGGTGCTGTGGGGCTTCGCGCTGCCCGACTGGTTCGCGGCGACCGACGGGATCACCGGCAACGGGGATCCGATCGGTAGCCTCTGGTACACGATCGCGTGCTTCGTCGTCGCGATCGCCTGTGTGGCAGCGACGTTCACCATCCCCCGTGGGGAATCCACGGGAACCGAGGAGACCGCCGCGAAGTCCCTCGCGGACGCGTGAGCCGAGGCTGCTCGGCGGTGATGTCCCCCCCGAGGCCGGTGTCCCAGCGGACCCTACCGAGCCTCGGCTCCGTCGAGCAGCCACCGGTCGCCGTCGCGCTTCAACGTGACGACGAAGCGTGTCGCGTCGGTGCGCCCCTCCGGGGCGACGACGTTCTTCACGTCCTGGTCGAGGAAGACCAGAACCGTCGCGGTCTCGCCGTCGAAGGTCTCGAGCCCGGCGTGCTCGGCCCGCGCCGTCGACGTGCCCTCACCGCTCTCGACGAGTCCGCGCAGATCGGCGGCGATACCGTCGTATTCGGCCGCGAACTCCTCGGTGGAGTTCGCGGTGACCGCGGCGATGTTGTCGTCGAAGGTGCGGTAGTCGTAGGTGCCGAGGGCGACGGCGTACTCGCGGGCCCGGGCGACGGCGTCGTCGCGCAGTGAGGCGTCCTGTTCGGCCTGCCACCAGCGGAACCCGAAGAAGGTCGCCGCGGCGACCGCGAGTACGAGCAGCACGATCAGGATGCCGCGCCCACGCGCGGAACCCGAGATGTCGGACTCGTTCCGGGCCGTCGTGCTCCCGGATGTCTGCTCGGCAGGAATGTCGGTGGAATTCATGTGAACGGACCAGTTCTCGTCTCGAAGAACAACGAGAGCCGAACCGGAACCGGCACCGCGGTCGTGCTGCCATCCCCCGATGAACCCCAGGCACGACGTCGAGCGGTCCGGTCCCGGTTCGGCTCTCGCCGCCGGACCGGTGGATCAGCCCTGAGTGACGGCGGGCAGACCGCCGCGGAGCTCACCCTTGACGACCTTGCCGCTCGCGTTGCGCGGCAGAGCGTCGACGATGACGATCTCCTTCGGGTGCTTGTAGCGGGCGAGGTGCTCGTTGAGGAACGGCTGGAGCTCCTCGAGCGTGAGGTCGTCGTTGCCCGGTTTGAGGGCGACGACCGCGACCGGGACCTCGCCCCACTTGGCGTCGGGACGGCCGATCACGGCCGCCTCGAGGATCTTCGGATGACCGAACAGGACGTTCTCGACCTCGGCGCAGTAGATGTTCTCGCCGCCGGAGATGATCATGTCCTTCTTGCGGTCGACGACGTAGACGAAGCCCTCCTCGTCGACGCGCACCAGGTCGCCCGAGTGGAACCAGCCCCCGTGGAACGCCTCGGAGGTCGCGGTGGGGTTGTTCCAGTACTCGCGCATCATGGTCGGGCCGCGGTAGACGATCTCGCCGACCTCGCCGGGCGCCACGTCGTTCATCTCGTCGTCGACGACACGGGCCTGGATGGTCGGGATGACCCGGCCCACCGAGCCGAGCTTGCGGATGGCGTCGTCGCCGTCGAGGACACAGGTGATCGGCGACATCTCGGTCTGCCCGAAGACCGCCACGTTGAAGGCGTCCGGGAAGGTCTCTGCCATGGCCCGCAGGATCGTGTCGGAGCTCGGCGCCGCACCCCAGGAGATGTTGCGCAGCTTCAGGTTCCGCGGCTTGGCCTGCTGCGCCGCGCACACGGCCTGCCACTGGACCGGGACGAGGAACAGGCTGGTGACCTGCTCGGCCTCGAGCACGTCGAGCAGCTCGTCGGGGTCGAACGCACCGACCGGGTGGATCACGGTGGGGGTACCGAGCATCAGGCTCGGAGCCATCGACCCCAGGGCCGCGATGTGGAACATCGGCGACGCGCAGAATCCGACGCCCGTCTCGTCGAACAGACGGAAGGCACGGATGCAGGTGAGCGACTGCGCCTCGAGGTTCGAGTGGGTGAGGACGGCGCCCTTCGGCCGGCCCGTCGTGCCCGAGGTGTACATGATGAGCGCCGGGGTGTCGTTCGGGATGTCGACCTGCGGGTGCGGCTCCCCCTCCTCGGCGACGAGATCCTCGTAGGCGACCGAATCACCCTCGGGCTCGGCACCGACGACGATCGACAGCTCGATCCCCTCGGCCTGGCTGCGCGCGGCAGCGGCGAGCGGCACGAGCGGGCCCTCGGACACGATCGCCTTCGCGCCGGAGTCGGCGACGAGGTAGGCCACCTCGGGTGCGGTGAGGCGGAAGTTGACCGGCACGGCGATCGCGCCGAGCGCGTTGGCCGCGAGGACGATCTCGATGTACTCGGGGCGGTTGAGCATCAGGATGATCACACGATCGCCGAATCCGACGCCACGACGGGAGAGAGCATCGGCGAGCTTCTCGACGCGCGTGTGCAGCTGCGACCACGTGATCGTCTCACCGCGGAAACGGAAGGCCGTGCGCTCGGGAATCATCAGGGCGTGGCGAGCCACCTGATTGTTCCAGTTGTTGTAACGGAAGCGGGTCGCGTCCGCGCCGACTGCTTCGGAGACGACAGTGGGTGGAACCATCGATGATCCTCTCGTGACGGGGAATACCGGCGCGGCAGACGCCGAGCCGTCGATGTGTGAGGCACATTACATGAACGAGACGGTTTGCGCCAGAGCATTTGTTAACGCGGATTCCGTCGATCCGAATACGGGTGGGTATCCGTGGAACGGGGAGCACAGAAGAGAAAAGACCGTGTTCAACGGTGGATTCACCGGGCGGGAGCGTGTCCGACGAGAGCTGCGCCGCGCACTGCTCCCGCCCGGGAAGTGTGTGCGGAATCCCGGTGTGTGAAATTCCGGGGTCGATCCGTTTACGTCAGGCGAAACGTGCGGGTCGTTTCTCGAGCATGGCCGCCGCGCCCTCCGCGAAGTCGGGGGAGACGAGCAGTTCCACCTGCCCCTCCTTCTCGCGGGCGAGAGCGGCGTCGAGCTCGGGCAGGGTGGACGCGTTGAGCGCCTGCTTCGTCAGGGCGAGCGCCCGGCGGGGGCCGGCGGCGGTACGCGCCGCGACGGCGTCGACGTGGGCCGCGAGCTCGGCGTCGGGCAGCGTGCGCGCCACCAGGCCGAAACGCTCGGCGTCGGCGGCCGATACGCGTTCCCCGAGCAGTGCCATCTCGGCGGCACGGGCGCGTCCGATCGCCGCGGGCACGAGCAGGCTCGCCCCGCCGTCGGGCATGAGCCCGATGTTCACGAAGGCGAGCAGGAAGTAGGCGCTCTCGGCGGCGTAGGTCAGGTCCGCGGCGAGCGCGATCGAGACGCCGACACCGGCCGCGGGACCGTTGACCGCCGCGACGACCGGCACCGGAACCGAGGCGATCGCGCGGACCAGCCCGTTGGCGGTGTCCATGACCACGCCGGGATCCTGCGGATCGGCCGCTCCCGCAGCGAGATCGGCGCCGGTGCAGAACGCCTTGCCCTCGCCGGTGATGACGATGGTGCGGACCCGGTCGTCCTCCCCCGCCGCCGACACGGCCTCGCCGAGAGCGCGCATCGTGGACAGATCGATCGCGTTCATCCGGCGCGGACGGGTGATCGTCAGGCGCAGGATGCCGTCCGCGAGTTCGGAGCGCAGGCTCTCCGTGGTGGCCGCCGTCATGCCCGCACCGCCTCTCCGACGATGCCGTTGAGCCGGCCGGTGATGATGGACTCGGCCTCGGTGACCATCCGCTCGACCAGTTCGGCGACGGTCGGGATGTCGTGGATGAGACCCTGACTCTGGCCGGCGGTCCAGATGCCGGCGTCGAGATCGCCGTCCTCGAACACCTTCCGGCCGCGGGCACCCGCGACGAGGTGGGCGATGTCCTCGAACTTCGCTCCGCGGGACTCGATCTCGACGACCTCCTGGCTCACCGCGTTGGTCGCGACACGCGCGGTGTTGCGCAGCGTGCGGAAGATGAGCTTGGTGTCGAGTTCGGTGTTGCGGACGATCTGTTCCTTGACCTCCTGGGCCACAGGGGATTCCACGGTGCACATGAAGCGGGTGCCCATGTTCACGCCCTCGGCGCCGAGTGCGAGCGCGGCGACGAGACCGCGGGCGTCGGCGATGCCACCGGAGGCGATGACCGGGATGGACAGTTCGCGCGTCGCGGCGGGGATCAGGATCAGGCCGGGGACGTCGTCCTCACCGGGGTGACCGGCGCATTCGAAACCGTCGATGCTCACGGCGTCGACGCCGATGCGCTCGGCCTTCACGGCGTGCCGGACGCTGGTGCACTTGTGGATCACCTTGATACCGGCGTCCTTGAAGTGCGGCAGGTGGTCGGCCGGGTTGAAGCCGGCCGTCTCCACGATCTTCACCCCGGAGTCGATGATCGCCTGGCGGTACTCGGCGTACGGCGGCGGGTTGATCGACGGGAGGATCGTGAGGTTCACACCGAAGGGCTTGTCGGTGAGCTGCCGGGTCCGTTCGATCTCGCGGACCAGGTCCTCGGGGGTGGGCTGGGTCAGGGCGGTGATGAAGCCCAGGGCCCCGGCCTCGGCAACGGCGGCCACGAGTTCGGCCCGGCCGACCCACATCATGCCGCCCTGGACGATGGGGTGTTCCACCCCGAACGTTTCGGTGAATCGGGTTCTCACGAGTCCTCCTCGGGTCCTTCGAAAAGTGCCGCCGTCGAAACCGTTTCGTGCCACGATCGTACCGACGCGGTTGAAGAATCGGTGTTAACTTTGGTGTCTGCATGCTGGTTTGTCAATACGTTCTGTCCTGCGGATTTGCGGCTTCCTACCAGGAAGTAGAGTTCGTGCCCGGAGGGTGGTGCTGTTACCTTTGAGACCGGCGGACCGCGGAGCGACGCCACGACCCGCCGCAGGACCCACGACGAGGAGGCACGGTGCCCGAACAAGCCCAGGTCGGGATTCGTGCGCGCGCGAAGACCGAGGCGGCGGCCCCGGCCGTGCGACGCCGCCCGAAGAACCGCAAGGCGCAGATCGCCTCCGTCGCGGCCGAGGCGTTCAGCGAACGCGGCTACCACGGGGTGAGCATCGACGAGATCGCCACCGCCGTGGGCATCTCCGGACCCGCCCTGTACCGGCACTTCCCCAACAAGTACGCCTTGTTCCGCCACGCCGTGGTCACGCTCGCCGACGCCCTCGGCGGGGCACTCGCGGAGTTCGACGAGCAGACCGCCGGGGAGAACGCACTCGAACCGGCCGAGGAACTCGACCGCAAACTCCTCGCGCTCGTCCGCACCACGATCGACAACCGGCGCACCGGCGGGCTGTACCGCTGGGAGCGCCGCTATCTCACCGGCGAGGACCGGCACGAGATCCGTGACAAGATGACGGCGCTCAACCGGCACCTTGCGCGCAGCGTCGCCCGACTGCATCCCGACCTCGGCCCCGACGACTACGTGCTGCTCAGCAGCGCGATGCTCAGCGTCATCGGCTCGATCACCACGCATCGCGCACCGATGTCCAACCGGCGCCTGCAGCAGCTGCTGCTCGACGCCTGCCGCGCCGTGGCGGGCACCGAACTCGTCCCCGACACCGACGAACCGGCGCCGCGGGCCGAACGGCAGGGTCTGTCCGTGGTGAACAAGCGCGAGGTGATCCTCCACGAGGCGGTGCTGCTCTTCGACGCCCGCGGCTACCACGAGGTGAGCATCGAGGAGATCGGCGCGGCCGCCGGGATCAACGCATCCGGGGTCTACCGGCACTTCCCCAGCAAGGCCGAGCTGCTCGCCGCGGCGTTCCGCCGGGCCGGCGACCGCGTCGCGATGGCCGTCGGGGCCGCCCTCGCCGAGTCCACCGATCCCGCCCAGGCCCTCGAGACCCTCACCGACGTCTACGTCCGGTTGTCCTTCGAACACAGCGAACTGATGTCGGTCTACTTCGCCGAGATCGGCAACCTGCCCTCCCATCACCGCAGCGAGCTGCGCAACATCCAGCGCCTCAACATCGAGGAATGGGCCCGGCTCGTCGGCCAGCTCCGTCCCGAGCTCTCTGCGGTCGACTGCCGCTTCCTCGTCCACGGGGCACTCAACCTCGTCCTCGACACCGGCAGCCTGCTGCACTTCGTTCCCACGGAGTCGCGGCAGCGCCGGGTGCAGCAGCTGATGCTCGCGGTGCTGCTCGGGGACACGAACGGAAAGAGCACGGCATGACCCGGACCGCGACCGCCGCGGTGCTGCGCGAATACGGCACCCCGCTGCGACCCGAGCAGGTGCTGATCCCCGAACTGCGCGACGACGAGGTGCTCGTCCGGATCCACGGGGTGGGTATCTGCCACACCGATCTCACGGCCGCCGCCGGCGGTGTCCCGCTGCCCGTCCCGGCCGTGCTGGGCCACGAGGGTGCCGGCGTCGTCGTCGAGACCGGCAGCGCGGTCACCCGTCTCGCGGTCGGCGATCCCGTCGTCCTGGGCTTCGACTCGTGCCGCTCGTGCCGGAACTGCGCGCGGGGCCGCTACGCCTACTGCACGCACTTCGCCGCACTGAACTACGGCGGCAGGCGGGCGGACGGCTCGACCGTCCTGCAGGACACCTCCGGTGCCGCGGTGCACGGCAACTGGTTCGGCCAGTCGTCGTTCTCCTCGCTCGTGGTGGCCACCGAACGCAACGCGGTGCGTCTGCCCGCCGACGTGCCGGTCGCGCTCGCCGGACCGCTGGGCTGCGGGCTCGCCACCGGCGCCGGGACGGTGCTCGAGGTGCTGCGCCCCGAATCCGGTTCGTCGATCGTCGTGTTCGGGCTCGGCGCCGTGGGCATGGCGGCGATCATGGCTGCACGGATCGCGGGCTGCGACACCATCATCGGTGTCGACCCCAACCCACGTCGTCACGAGCTCGCGCGGACGCTCGGCGCCGGTGAGGTGCTCTCCCCCGCCGACCACGACGATCTCGGCCGTCACCTGCGCCGACTCACCGGCGGCGGCGCCGACCACGCGGTCGAGTCCGTGGGCACGGAAGCGGTCATCCGGCAGGCACTGTCGTCGCTCGCCGGCCCCGGCGTGTGCGCGACGCTCGGCTTGCGCGCGGGCCGCAACCCGGTGACGATCGACCAGACGCACCTGCTGTCCGGACGCACACTGACCGGGGTCATCGAGGGCGACGTCGACCCGCAGCAGTTCCTCCCGCGCCTCGCGGACCTGTGGCGCGAGGGCCGGTTCCCGGTCGACGCACTGGTCCGCACCTTCGATTTCGTGAAACTCGACGACGCGTTCGCGGCGGTGGCCGCCGGCGAGGTCGTCAAGGCGGTACTCACCT
This sequence comes from Rhodococcus sp. Z13, assembly GCF_025837095.1. NCBI lineage: Bacteria > Bacillati > Actinomycetota > Actinomycetes > Mycobacteriales > Nocardiaceae > Rhodococcus > Rhodococcus sacchari. Next base: position 338,910 of record NZ_CP107551.1, on the reverse strand, counting down.
TCGACCACGACAACTGACCACGACGATCAGGGGGACACATGGACGTCGTCCAGCGACTCGCGGAACTGCGGGCACGCACCGACCGGATCGATCCGCGCGAACTCGACGCCCTCTGGAGGGAACTCGCACCCGCGCGCATCGACGATCTCGTCGGATACCGGTGGAAGGGCTTCGGTTTCGACACCGGCCACCGCACCGGCCGGCTGCTCGACAGGATGCGGTGGTACGGCAAGGCGTTCGTCTCGGCGTCCGAGGTGCAGCCCCTGGTGTGTTACGACGACCACGGGGAGTTGTTCTCCGACAAGGAGACCGGTCGCGGCGAGGCGAGCCTGTGGGAGGTCGTCTTCCGCGGTGAGGTCACGGCGACGATGGTCTACGACGGGATGCCCGTGTTCGACCACTTCAAGAAGGTCGACGACGACACCCTCGTCGGCGTCATGAACGGCAAGGGTTCGCTGGTGTTCGACGACGGCGAGCACTACTGGTTCGGCCTCGAGCGCGACACGGCCGTCCGAGCGGCGACCTCCGGAAACCGCGGAACGGCCGGGTGATTCGCATCGCCCGGCCGCTCCGTCGAGGGAACCCGGTCAGATGATGTGGCCGTTGCCCTTCAGGCGACGACGCATGTCGCGCAGGTAGTAGGTGGCGGTCAGCTGACGCACCGGCCGCGGGATCGCGCGGTAGACCGGCGGGAAGACCTTCCAGAACAGGTCGAACCGACGCTGGTCGCGCGGGCTCCAGGGCAGCGCGAACTCCTCGCGCATCCGTTGCGGCAGAAGGCCGATCGTCATGAACCGCTGCAGCGGCATGAGGGTGCGCACGGGCAGCGGGGCGTCGCCGCCGGTGAGGAGGTTGCGCGTGAAGGCGCGCACCTTGGCGTCGACCTCGACGGTCGCGATCATCTCGTCCCAGTAGCGGTCGAACTCCTCGCGCGTCTTCGGCCACATGTGTTCCTTGACCTGCAGCGCCGTGCCGTAGACCGCGGACTGGCGGTAGATGCGCTCGATGTCGGCGTCGGTGAGCGGGCCGAAGATCCGCTCGTACATGTTGACGCCGTTGCGGTACAGCGTTGCCGCAACCCACAATTGGAGTTCGGGATCGAACGCGCTGTAGGTGTCGGACCGCACCGGGGCGTGCGCCTTGTTGACCAGCCGGACGATCTGCTTCTTCTCCTCCGGCGTACCGAGGGTGACGGCGTAGACGTAGGTCATCGTCGTGCGCAGCCGGTCGAGGGGCCGGTCGAGGGTGGTGCTGTGGTCGGCGACGCCGTGCCCGACGCCGCGCAGCGCGAGCTGCAGCAGCACGGTGGCGCCGGCGCCGAGCAGCAGCATCGACTCACCTACGAAGCCGGACAGATCCACCGATCCCGGCGGCAGCGGCGCGGGGCTCGCCGCCCGCTCCTCGGCCGGGCCGTCCACGACCTGCGGGTCGGCCGCGAGAGCCGGAACCCTCTGTTCGGCGTGAGTCGTCATGGGGATCTCCTGACAATGAAAGTACGGGTGCAGCACTGTCGTACAAATTGTGCACACCCGTACTCAGATAGGCAAGTGCCTACGTCGTCTTCGGGTCGATCCCCACCCGCTGACGGTGCGCGGCCAGGCGTGCGGCCGCATCCTCGAACTGCAGGAGGGTCTGGGTGATCACCTCGTTGTGGTCCTGCCGGCCGAGCGCGTCGATCAGGGCGGTGTGCGACCGGACGGCGAGCGTGCCCCAGTCGGTGTCGCGCGCGTAGAGGCGATAGGGGATCGTGCGGGCGGCGGCGTTGAGGAACCAGGCGAGCTTCGGGCTGTCGGCGATGCGGTTGAGTTCGCGGTGGAAGTCGAACTCCGCGTCGGCGATCCGCTCGACGTCCGGGGAGACCCCCTCGGGCAGGGAGACGAGCATGCGCAACCGCTCGTTGAGTTCGGTGAGGCGCCCGAGATCCTCGGACGTGACCCGATCCACCGCGCGCAGCGCGAGTTCGACGGCGATCTGCCCCTGCAGCCAGAAGATGTCGTCGATGTCCTGCCGGGTGAGCGGTGCGACGCGGTAACCGCGGTTGGGGGCGGACTCGACCATCCCCTCGCCCCGTAGGGTCAGCAGGGCCTCGCGCACCGGGGTGACGCTGACACCGAGCTCGGCGGCCGTCTCGTCGAGACGGATGAAGTCCCCCGGGCGCAGCACACCGGACATGATCGATCCCCGCAGGTGCCGCGCTACCTCGTCGGACAACTGGGGACGCCGGCGCATCGGCGCCCCCGATCGTTGCGAGGCCGGGATCCTGGGGGTCTGAGCCGGTGCCGCCATCATCTCTCCTGAAGTAGTCCGGCCAACTGCACACGGGGGTTGTCCAATTGGCCCGAGAGCGCCTAATGTGATGTCCACTACAGCTATCACATCAAATATATGTGATGTGGTCCACCAGGAAGTGTCGAACATGACCCAGAACCTCACCCGACCGAAGAAGGCGAACGCAGCCTCGGACAAGAACTCTGCGGCCGCAGCGAAAAGCGACACCTTCGCGAGCCTCGACCCCCGAAACGGCGAGGTCATCGCCGAATACCCTATCGCCGACGAGGCTGCCGTCCGCGAAGCTGTCGAGCGTGCCCGGGTCGCCGCCCGCTGGTGGGAGGCACAGGGATTCCGGGGCCGCCGCGACTGGCTCCTCGAGTTCAAGAAGGCCATCGCCTCCGACGCCGCCTCGCTGTCCTCCGTGATCTCCAAGGAGACGGGCAAGCCCTACGGCGACGCCTTCCTCGAAGTGATGCTCGCCGTCGAGCACCTCGACTGGGCGGCCAAGAACGCCAAGAAGGTCCTCAAGCCCCGCAAGGTGCCCTCGGGGGTCGCGAGCTTCAACCAGTCCGCGATCCTCGAGTACAAGCCGCTCGGCGTCATCGGCGTCATCGGCCCGTGGAACTACCCCGTCTACACGCCGATGGGTTCGATCGCCTACTCGCTCGCCGCGGGCAACGCCGTGGTGTTCAAGCCGAGTGAGCTCACCCCCGGCGTCGCGAAGTGGCTCGAGGACAAGTGGAACTCGATCGCCCCGACCCAGCCGGTCTTCCAGGTGATCACCGGCCTCGGCGAGACCGGTTCCGCCCTCGTGCGTTCCGGTGTCGACAAGGTCGCCTTCACCGGCTCCGGCCCCACCGCCCGCAAGGTCATGGCGGTGTGCGCCGAGTCGCTGACCCCACTGGTCGCCGAGTGCGGCGGCAAGGACGCGATGATCGTCGCAGCCGACGCGAACATCGACGAGGCCGTCGAGTTCGCCGCCTTCGGTGCGTTCGGCAACGCCGGCCAGACCTGCGCGGGTGTCGAGCGGATCTACGTCGAGGAGCCGGTCTACCAGGAGTTCCTCGACAAGCTCACCGCCACCGTCAAGCGCGCCAAGCCGGGCGGCGACGAGAACTCCACCTACGGCCCGATGACGCTCCCCCGCCAGGTCGACATCGTGCGCAGCCACATCGAGGACGCCCTGAAGTCCGGCGGCAAGGCCGTGCTCGGCGGTGTCGAGTCGGTCGGTGAGCGCGTCGTCGAGCCGGTCATCCTCGCCGACGTGCCGGAGACCTCGGCCGCGGTGTGCGAGGAGACCTTCGGCCCGACCGTCGTGGTCAACAAGGTCCGCGATCTCGACGAGGCCGTCGAGCGCGCCAACGGCACGAACTACGGTCTGGGCGCGTCGATCTTCACGCGCAACAAGAAGAAGGGCCGCCAGCTCGCCGAGCGTCTGCGCAACGGCATGGTGTCGGTCAACTCGGTGCTCGGTTTCGCCGCCATCGCGGCGCTGCCCTTCGGCGGCATCGGCGAGTCGGGCTTCGGCCGCATCCACGGTGCCGACGGCCTGCGCGAGTTCAGCCGCCCGAAGTCGGTCACGGTGGCGAAGTTCAGCTCGCCGCTCAAGCTCATGAGCCTCGAGCGTCCGGAGCGCGACCTGAAGATCTCGCAGGCGATGCTGAAGTTCATGCACGGAAGGTGACCCGATGACCACCACTCCCCCGCGCACCCGCAGCCGGAAACCGGCCGTCGTCGCCACGCCCGAGGCGCGCATCGAGAAGGCGGGCAGTTTCCCGCCGCCGAACCGGGATCCGCATCCGAAGCGGGGCCGGATGGGCTGGGTCGAGGTGATCGAGGGTCTCGACCCGGTGACCCATCACCAGGACATCGTGCGGATCACCGCCGGCTACGAGTTCCCGTGGGACTACCAGCGGTCGCTCGAGTTCGCTCTCTTCCGCACGTACTGCGTGCCCAGCATCTCGGAACTCCTCGCCCGCACCGGCGAGTTCGAGAAGCAGCCGCAGAAGCGGTACGACGACACCGCCCTGCTCATGGCCGAACTCGTCGAGCACGGCTACGACTCCGACCGGGGCCGTGAATCCCTGCGCAACATCAACCGGATGCACGGCAAATACTCGATCGACAACGACGACATGCTGTACGTGCTGTCGACCTTCGTGTACGACCCGCTCGACTGGATCGACCGCTACGGCTGGCGTCGCCTGCACCCGAAGGAACGGCTCGCGTCGTTCTACTTCTACCGGCAGGTCGGCATCCGGATGGGCATCAAGGACATCCCGGAGTCGTTCCAGGAGTTCCACCGCTTCAAGCTCGAGTACGAACGCGAGAAGTTCGTCTACAGCGACGACAACCACGCGATCGGCACGTACACGCTGCGGCTGTTCCAGTCGTGGTACCCGAAGTTCCTGAACAAGGGCATCGAAAAGGTCGTGTTCGCGCTGATCGACGACCGGATGGCGTCGGCCTTCGGCTTCCCCAAGAGCTCCCCGCAGCTCACGGAGGTCGTCGAGGGAGCCCTGCGGGCGCGCTCGGCGTTCGTGCGGCGGCTGCCGAAACGACGGGTGTCGTTGTCGGCGGGCAACGCGACCAACAGGACGTATCCGGGCTACCCCCTCGGATACCGTCCGAGCGATCTCGGCGTCGAGCACTGACGCCACTCCTACCTGGGGGACAGGGGATTCGGCCCCGCATTCCGGTCACGTCGCCGGGATGCGGGGCCGAACCCGTTCCGGAAGTCAGTCCGCGACGAGCGCGAGGGCGCGGCGCGACGGCAGGAAGAACGCCGAGGCGAACACGACGACCGCGCAGCCCGCGCACACGAGATAAGCGATGACGAAGGCCGAGGTGTCGAACCCGAGACCGCCGGCGACGGTGTGGGCGGCGAGCACCGAAGCGACCACCGCGCTGCACACCGTGCTGCCCACGGTGCGGAGCAGGACGTTGACGCCGTTGGCGGCGGCGTTCTGCGACAGCGGGACCGCGCCGAGCAGCAGCACCGGCAGCGTGCAGTACACGAGCGACGTCCCGACCGCGGCGACGAAGACCGCGGCCACCACGAGCCACAGCGGCTTGCCGGGCACGGCATGGATGCAGTAGCCGCCGAGCAGGAAGAGCGCACCGGCCATGATCGTGATCTTGGCGCCGAAACGTTCGGTGATGCGCGAGGCGACGATCGCGAAGATCATCATCGCGAAGCTCGCGGCGAGCTGGCACAGCGCCGCCTGCAGGATGGTCAGGCCGTAGCCGGCGCCGTGTTCCGCCGAGGCCTGCAGCAGCTGGGTGGTGATGAGGGTGTTGCCGTAGAAGGCGAACCCGACGAGCAGCGCGCACAGGTGCGGGGCGAGGACAGACGGCCGCGAGGAGACCCGCAGGTCGACCAGCGGGTTGCGGTTGCGCAGCTGCTGCACACCCCACAGCAGGAACAGCACCACGGCGGCGGCGAAGGTGGTGAGCACGGCGGGGCTCGTCCACCCCCACGTACTGCCCTGCGTGATGGGCACGAGCAGGCAGATCAGCGCGGCCGAGAGCCCCACGGCACCGACCCCGTCGAACCGGCCGCCGGTGCGGGTGCGCGATTCGGGGATGACGATCCACGCAGCGGTCGCCACTCCGGCACCGATCGCCGTGGTCACCCAGAACAGCAGGTGCCAGTCGGCGAACTGGACGATGGCGGCCGCGAAGGGGATGCCCACGGCGGTGCCGATGCCGAGGGTCGAACTGAGCATCGCGATCGACCGGTCGACCTTCTCGCGCGGCAGGACCTCCCGCAGGATCGCCATGCCGATGGGCAGGACGGCCGCACCGGCGCCCTGCAGGCCGCGCGCGAAGATGAGCAGCGCGATGTTGGAGGTCAGCGCGCAGATCAACGATCCGGCGGTCATGAGCGTGAACGCGATGAGCAGCATCCGCCGCTTGCCGACCATGTCGGCGAGCCGCCCGAAGATGGGGGTCATCACCGCGCCGACCAGCAGAGTGCTCGTCACCAGCCACGACACGGCCGTAGGTCCGGCCCCGGTGAAGCCGGGCATGCTCGGCAGCAGCGGGACCATGACGGTCTGCATGATCGCCTGGAAGACCGCGCCGACGGCGAGAACGGGGAACACCAGATGCCGCAGATCCCGGCGCCTGACGGTGGAATCCGCGCCGGAGCGCGTCGCGAGCGCACCGGTGCGTCCGGGAACGTGCAGGCGGAGGGGGAACGACACCGACACGACGCCCTCCCCTCGCCATAGGTAAATAGTCGTTCACCACTCTAAGGTGAACGGCTATTTACCCTCAAGGGAAGTGACCCAAGTCATTCGTGACGCTAAGAACCGCCTCCGTCGATCAGTCGCTGGACCAGAGGGGCGTACACGGCGACCACCTCGTCGATCGTGCCGGTCGCGCGGTCGCGCATCATCCGCCGCCGCATGATCGCCAGCCCCATCACCGCCGACATGGCCAGCTCCGCGCGCAGACGGGCGTCCGGCCCCGGTAACCGTGCGGCGAGGGTGTCGATCATCTGCGTCGAGAAGTTCTCGCGCAGCTTGCGGTTGCTCTCCTCGCTGCCACCGCTCATGAACAGGATGTTCATCGAGAGCGGCTTGTGGGGTTCGAGTGGCCGCGCCAGCAGCGCCACCATCCGCTCCCCCAGGTTCTCGAGCGGCCCGTCGAACAGCAGCTCCGCGGCATGGTGGAAGTCGACGAGCTCGTCGTACAGCTGTTCCTTGGAACCGAAGTACTTGATGATCAGCGGTGCGCTGACCCCGGCGTCCTCCGCGATGTCCTTGAGGGTGATCTCCCGGTAGGGACGCGTCGCGAAGGCCTTGCCCGCCGCGTCGAGGATCAGCGCCCGCGTCTCGTCGGACGTGCGTCGGCGCTGCCTCTCGGGTTCGCCACGATGCGAGGTCTCCGTGCTGCGCACGGTCACATCGCCCGCCTCCCCGACAGGGCTCGTCCCAGGGTCAGCTCGTCGGCGAACTCGAGATCGCCACCCATCGGCAGACCCGACGCGAGGCGGGTGACGCTCAACCCCGGGAAGTCGCGGAGCATCCGCACCAGATAGGTGGCCGTGGCCTCCCCCTCGGTGTTCGGGTCGGTCGCGATGATCACCTCGGTGACGTCGACCCCGTCCTCCTGGTTGCCGATGCGCGTGAGCAGCTCGCGGATGTGCAACTGCTCGGGACCGATGCCGTTGAGCGGATCGAGTGCCCCGCCGAGCACGTGGTAGCGCCCGCGGAACTCGCGGGTGCGCTCGATCGCCTGCACGTCCTTGGGTTCCTCGACCACACAGATCACCGTGCGGTCGCGCCGAGGATCGGCGCAGATCCGGCACCGCTGCTGGTCCGAGACGGTTCCGCACACCTCACAGAACTGCACGCCGTCGCGGATGCGCTGCAGCGTCGCCTGGAGCCGGTCGATCTCCGACGGCTCCACCGACAACAGGTGGAAGGCGATCCGCTGCGCGCTCTTGGGCCCGACACCGGGCAGTTTGCCCAGTTCGTCGATGAGGTCCTGGACCGGTCCTTCGTACAACGCCGACCTCTAGAAACCCGGAAGACCCGGGATACCGCCCCCGAGACCACCGGCGAGCGGACCGAGCTTCTCGGCCGCGATCTCCTGCGCCTTCGCCGAGGCATCGGCGATCGCGCCGACCACGAGATCCTGGAGGGTCTCGACGTCCTCGGGATCGACGACCTTCGGGTCGATCTTCACGGACACGACCTCACCCGTGCCCTTCACCGTCGCCGTGACGAGACCACCGCCGGCCGAACCGGTGACCTCCGCCTGGGCCATCTCGTTCTGCGCGGCGACCAGCTGCTGCTGCATCTGCTGGGCCTGGGCGAGGAGTTGCTGCATGTCGGGCATTCCACCGGGTTGCACGGACACGTCCTTTCTGCAAGTTGTCTGCCAGCCTAGTCGCCCGGCAGGGCGGTCGGTACGGACCGGCGAACGGGCTCTAGTCGAGTTCCTTCTTCAGGTTCTCGAGCAGCTGCTGCTGGATCTTGCGCAGACCCAGCGGAGCGAAGGTCTTCTCGAAGAAGCCCTTGATGCCGCCCGCACCCTTCCACTGCGTGAGGACGACCACGGTCGAACCCGTGCCGTTCGGGACCACGCTGTAGGTGGTCACGAGGGTGGAGTTCGCGTCGGTCTCGGTGACCGTACTGCCCTTCACCGACGCGGTCGCCTGCACGTCGCGCTGACGGCTCTCGGTGGCCTGGAGGATCCAGTGCACGACGGTGCCGTCGCCCCGCCCACCGGCGATCACCCGGTAGTCGCGGTAGTGCTCGGTCAGGATGCGCGGACGCACCGTCTCGTAGTCGGCCAGGGCGGTGAGCACCGCCTCCGGGGCTGCTGCCAACTGGATCGAGCTGCTTGCGCTGACCTGTGCCATCGACGGCTCCTTCTGCGTGTTCGGACCGGAATTACCTCGTGCGACTCACCCCTATCCTGCCCTGTCGCTACACGGACGGATGCGACCGCCGGGTCTATTGTGGATGTGCCACAACGATGCGCCGTTCCAGGGAGTCGAATGCCGATGCCGAGATCGTCACGCACCAAGGGCCCCTACGGAGAGGCCGTCCACCGCGAAGGTGTCGAACGGCTGCTGCGCTCCTATCACGCCATCCCCGCAGACGCGCCCGTGCGGCTGGCGAAGAAGACCTCGAATCTCTTCCGCGCCCGCGCCGCCGTGAACGCTCCCGGTCTCGACGTCTCCGGCCTCGCCGGCGTCATCTCCGTCGACCCCGAGGCCCGCACCGCCGACGTCGCCGGGATGTGCACCTACGAGGACCTCGTGGACGTCACCCTGCAGTACGGCCTGGCCCCGTTCGTGGTGCCCCAGCTCAAGACCATCACCCTGGGCGGCGCCGTCACCGGCCTCGGGATCGAGTCGACCTCCTTCCGCAACGGCCTGCCCCACGAGTCGGTGCTGGAGATGGACATCCTCACCGGCGCCGGGGAGATCGTCACCGCACGTCCGGAGGGCGAGCACGCCGACCTGTTCCGCGGCTTCCCCAATTCCTACGGCAGCCTGGGCTACGCGACACGCCTGCGCATCGAACTCGAGCCGGTGAAGCCGTTCGTCGCGCTGCGTCACCTGCGATTCGACACGATCTCCGATCTGCAGGACGCGCTCACGAAGGTCGTCGACGAACGCGTCTGGGACGACGTGCCGGTCGACTACGTCGACGGCGTCGTCTTCTCCGCGGACGAGAGCTATCTGACCCTCGGCACGCAGACCGACGAACCCGGCCCCGTCAGCGACTACACGAAGGACGACATCTACTACCGGTCGATCCAGCACATCTCGGTAAACCATCCCAAGCAGGACCGCCTGACGATCCACGACTACCTGTGGCGGTGGGACACCGACTGGTTCTGGTGCTCACGGGCCTTCGGCGCCCAGAACCCGAAGATCCGCCGGTTCTGGCCGAAGCAGCTGTTGCGCAGCAGCTTCTACTGGAAGCTCATCGCGATCGACCACAAGTACTCGGTCGCGGATCGCATCGAGGCACGCAAGGGCAACCCGCCGCGCGAACGGGTCGTGCAGGACATCGAGGTGCCCATCGAACGGACGCGGGAGTTCGTCGAATGGTTCCTCGAAGAGATCCCGATCGAACCGATCTGGCTGTGCCCCTTGCGTCTACGCGACGGCAGCTCGGAGGGCGCGACGGATCCGCAGCGCCCATGGCCGCTGTACCCGCTCGAGCCGGGCCGCGCGTACGTCAACGTCGGGTTCTGGTCCTCCGTTCCCAAGGTGCCGGGCGAGATCAAAGGAGCCGCCAACAGGCTGATCGAGAAGAAGGTCGCCGAGCTCGACGGACACAAGTCGCTCTACTCCGACTCGTACTACAGCGAGGACGAGTTCGAGAAATTGTATTACGGCGGTGGTGAATACCCCGCCCTCAAGAAGCAGTACGACCCTCGGTCCCGTCTACTGGACCTCTTTTCGAAGGCGGTGCAACGCAAGTGACCACATTCAAGGCGGAGAGCACGAGATCCACCGAGGACAAGCTCGCTCTCGCGGATATCGTCGAGATCGTCACCGGCGGCGACATGCCGATGCGGTTCACGGCGTACGACGGATCCGCCGTCGGCCCCGAGGACTCCCGGTTCGGGCTGCATCTCGCCACCCCGCGGGGGGCGTCGTACATCGCAACGGCCCCCGGCGATCTCGGCATGGCGCGCGCGTACATCGCCGGCGACCTGCAGGCGAAGGGCGTCCACCCCGGTAACCCCTATCCGCTGCTCGCGGCGCTCGGCGACCTCCACTTCGAGCGTCCGCCGGCCCGGGTCCTCGCCCAGATCGTGAAGTCGCTCGGCACCGAACTGCTCAAGCCGGTCTCCCCGCCGCCGCAGGAGCACCTGCCGCGCTGGCGGCGCATCGCCGAGGGTCTGCGGCACTCGAAGTCCCGTGACGCCGAGGTCATCCACCACCACTACGACGTCTCCAACGAGTTCTACGAGTACGTGCTCGGACCGTCGATGACCTACACCTGCGCGGTCTTCGAGTCGGAGGGCCAGAGCCTCGAGGACGCCCAGGAGAACAAGTATCGTCTCGTCTTCGAGAAACTGGGCCTCGAGCCCGGCGACCGGTTGCTCGACATCGGCTGCGGCTGGGGCGGAATGGTGCGCTACGCCGCCCGTCGCGGCGTGAAGGCCCTCGGCGTGACGCTCTCCAAGGAGCAGGCCGAGTGGGCCCAGAAGGCCATCGCCGAGGAGGGTCTGAGCGATCTCGCCGAGGTTCGTCACTCCGACTACCGCGACGTGCCCGAGGGCGGCTTCGATGCGATCTCGTCGATCGGCCTGACCGAGCACATCGGTGTCGCGAACTACCCGGCCTACTTCCGGTTCCTGCTCGACAAGCTGCGGGCGGGCGGCCTGCTGCTCAACCACTGCATCACGCGCCCGACCAACCGGGGTCGCGTCAAGGCGGGCGGGTTCATCGACCGCTACGTCTTCCCCGACGGGGAGCTGACCGGTTCGGGCCGGATCATCTCCGAGGCGCAGAACGTCGGCTTCGAGGTGCTGCACGAGGAGAACCTGCGCGAGCACTACGCCCTGACGCTCAAGGGCTGGTGCGAATACCTCGAGAAGCACTGGGAGGCCTGCGTCGAGGAGGTCGGTGAGGGCACGGCCCGCCTGTGGGGCCTGTACATGGCCGGTTCGCGACTCGGCTTCGAACGCAACGTCGTCCAGCTGCACCAGGTGCTCGCCGTCAAGCTCGACGACACCCAGCGGCCCCAGGTACCGCTGCGTCCCTGGTGGCAGCCGTAGGGAGAAGTCGCGGGAGGTTGTTGCCGGAAATCCCCACGGAGACCGGCCACAACCTCCCGGAAGTTTCCGCGAACGGGGAAGGCCCCCGACCGGATCCGGTCGGGGGCCTTCCCCGTCTGCGACTCGCGCGTCAGCTGCGCAGCGACGCCGGCGGGGTGAAGCGGTCGCCGTACTTGGCGGCGAGCTCCTCGGCGCGCTTGACGAAGCCTTCCTTGCCACCGGGGTAACCGACGACGAACTGGGCGACACCGCCCGTCCAGGCCGGGAAGCCGATGCCGAGGATCGAGCCGATGTTGGCGTCGGCGGTGGTCTTCAGAACACCCTCGTCGAAGCACTTCTGGGTCTCGATCGCCTCTGCGAAGAGCATGCGGTCGATCAGGTCCTGCAGCGGCACGTCGAGCGTCGCCTTGGTCTGGAAGTGGTCGCGCACGCCCTGCCAGATGCCGAGACGCTTGCCGTTCTCGTCGTACTCGTAGAAGCCGGCCTTCTCGAGGCGGCCCGGACGACCCTGCTCGACCATCCAGTCGATGACGTCCTGTGCGGGATGACGCTCGGCGCCGAGGGTGGTGTCGCCCTGCTTGGCGGCCTCCTCGGTCTCCTTCGCGATCTTCTGCATGAGCTTCATGTTCAGCTCGTCGGTCAGCTGCAGCGGCGGAGCCGGGTAGCCCGCCTGCGATCCGGCCTGCTCGATGGTCGCGGGCTCGATGCCCTCACCGAGCATGGCGATGGCCTCGTTGACGAAGGTGCCGATCACGCGCGAGGTGAAGAAGCCGCGGCTGTCGTTGACGACGATCGGGGTCTTGCGGATCGCGAGCGTGTAGTCGAACACGCGGGCCAGGGCCTCGTCGGAGGTCTTCTCACCCTTGATGATCTCGACCAGCGGCATCTTGTCGACCGGCGAGAAGAAGTGGATGCCGATGAAGTCCTCGGGCCGCTTCACACCGGTTGCGAGGAGGGTGATGGGCAGCGTCGAGGTGTTCGAGCCGAGCAGCGCGTCGGGATCGACGATGTCTTCGATCTCCTGGAAGACCTTGTGCTTGAGCTCGGTGTTCTCGAAGACGGCCTCGATGACGAAGTCGACACCGGCGAAGTCGGCGGCGTCGGCCGTCGGCTTGATGCGGTCGAGCAGCGCCTTCGACTTCTCCTCGGTGGTCTTGCCACGCTGGAGGGCCTTGGCCTCGATCTTCTCCGAGTAGCCCTTGCCACGCTCGGCGGCCTCGAGGGTGACGTCCTTGAGGACGACCTCGAACCCGGCCTTGGCGGAGACGTAGGCGATACCGGCGCCCATCATGCCCGCGCCGAGAACACCGACCTTCTTGATCTCGCGCTTCGGCACGTCCTTCGGACGCGAGGCGCCCGAGTTGATGGACTGCATGTCGAAGAAGAACGCCTGGATCATGTTCTTCGCGACCTGGCCGGTGGCCAGCTCGACGAAGTACCGCGACTCGATGGTCGAGGCGTTGTCGAAGTCGACCTGCGAGCCCTCGACGGCAGCGGCCATGATGGCGCGCGGGGCCGGCATCGGGGCGCCCTTGATCTGCTTGCGCAGGTTCGCGGGGAAGGCCGGGAGGTTCGCGGCCAAGGACGGGGTGGACGGGGTGCCGCCGGGGATCTTGTAGCCCTTGACGTCCCACGGCTGGACGCCGCCCTCGGGGTTGGCCTTGATCCACGCCTTGGCGGCCGGAACGAGCTCCTCGACGCTGCCGACGACCTCGTGGACCAGGCCGACTTCCTTGGCCTTGACGGCGTTGTACTTGTTGCCTTGCAGCAGGACCTGCATCAGGGCGTTCTGGATACCGAGCAGGCGCACGGTGCGGGTGACACCACCGCCACCGGGCAGCAGGCCGAGGCTGACCTCGGGGAGGCCGATCTGGACGCCCTTGACGTCCGCGGCGATGCGGTGGTGCGTCGCGAGGGCGATCTCGAGACCACCACCGAGCGCGGCACCGTTGATGGCGGCCACGACGGGCTTGCCCAGGGTCTCGAGACGACGCAGGTCGGCCTTGATGCCCTCGACCTCGTCGAACGCGGCCTGTGCATCATCCGGGCCGATGGCGATGAGGTTGCGCAGGTCGCCGCCGGCGAAGAAGGTCTTCTTCGCGGAGGTGATCACCACACCGGTGATCGAGTCCTGCTCCTCGTACAGGCGGTCGACGGTGGCCTTCATCGACGCCTTGTAGAGCTCGTTCATCGTGTTCGCGCTCTGGTTGGGGTCGTCGAGGGTGAGCACGACGATACCGTCGGCGTCCTTCTCCCAAGAAATCATGTTGTCGCTCACTGTTGTTCGGATTCCTTCCGGTGTCAGACGCGCTCGATGATGGTGGCCACACCCATGCCGCCACCGATGCACAGGGTGACGAGGGCGCGCTTGGCTCCGCGGCGCTCGAGCTCGTCGACCATCGTGCCGGTGATCATGGCGCCGGTGGCGCCGAGCGGGTGCCCCATCGCGATGGCGCCGCCGTTGACGTTGAGCTTCTCGTCCGGGATCTTCAGATCCTTCTGGAACTTCAGAACGACGGAGGCGAACGCCTCGTTGATCTCGAACAGGTCGATGTCGTCGACCGTCAGCCCTGCGGCGGCGAGAACCTTGTGCGCAGCCGGGGTGGGGCCGGTGAGCATGATCGTCGAGTCGGCACCGGAGGTGGCGGTCGCGACGATGCGGGCACGCGGGGTCAGACCGAGATCCTTGCCGGCCTGCTCGGAACCGACGAGCACGAGGGCCGCGCCGTCGACGATGCCGGAGCTGTTGCCACCGTGGTGGACGTGGTTGATCTTCTCGACGAAGTGGTACTTCTGCAGCGCCACGGCATCGAAACCACCCATCTCACCGATGCCGGCGAACGACGGCTGCAGCTTGGCGAGGCCCTCGAGGGTGGTGTCGGGGCGCATGTGCTCGTCGTGGTCGAGGATGGTCAGGCCGTTCTGGTCCTTGACCGGGACGACCGACTTGGAGAAGTAGCCGCCGGACCAGGCTGCCGCGGCGAGCTGCTGCGAACGCAGGGCATAGGCGTCGACGTCCTCGCGGGTGAAGCCCTCGATGGTGGCGATGAGGTCGGCGGAGATGCCCTGCGGAACCAGGTAGCTGTCGTAGTTGGTGGCGGGATCGAGCATCCACGCACCACCGTCGGAGCCCATGGGCACGCGGGACATCGACTCGACGCCACCGGCGAGGACCAGCTCGTCCCAGCCGGAGCGGACCTTCTGCGCGGCCATGTTGACGGCCTCGAGGCCCGACGCGCAGAAACGGTTGATCTGGACGCCACCCGTGGTGACCGGCAGACCGGAGACGGTGACGGCGGTCCGGGCGATGTCGGCGCCCTGGTCGCCGACGGGGCCGACGACACCGAGGATCAGGTCGGAGATGCGGTTCTCGTCGAGGTCGGGGAAGCGAACACGCAGCTCGTCGATCAGGCCAGTAACCAGGGAGATCGGCTTGACGGAGTGCAGCGAGCCCGTCTTCTTGCCTCGGCCGCGTGGTGTTCGGATGGCTTCATAGATGAATGCCTCGGTGGTCACAGTGCGCAGGTTCCTTCCCGTGCTTGCGGAGCGACGGCACCCACGGCCCCGGTGAAAGGGCCGCCGTGCCCAACCTCCCCCACGGTAGGAGCGCACGAGCACCGGCGGTAAGGACCGAACCGATCGACGTCCGTGACCGAACCGAGCGGACGCACGGTGCGCGCGCGGAGCCTCAGCCGACCCCGAGACCGGCGTCGCGGGCCCGCACGATGGCGGTCGCGCGGTCGGGTGCACCGATCTTGCCGAGGACGTTCGACACGTGGTTGCGGACCGTCTTCTGGCTGAGCACGAGCCGCCGGGAAATCGTCGCGTTGTCGAGTCCGCGGGCCACGAGATCGAGGATCTCGCGTTCCCGCTCGGTCAGTTCCGGGAAGGCCGCCGGAGCGAGGCTGCGGGAGGTCGCGAGGGCGGCGAGCGCCTTGGCGGCGACCGAGGCACCGACGATCATCTCCCCGTCGGCCACCGCCCGCACCGCCCGTTCGACCCCGGACGGATCGGCACCCTTGACGAGATATCCGGACGCGCCGGCCCGGATGGAGGCGACCAGGACGTCCTCGTCCTCGTGCATCGTCACCATCAGGACCCGGACATGCGGCCACTGCCGGACCAGGCTGCGGGTCACGTCGATGCCGGAGCCGTCGCCGAGTTCGATGTCCATGAGCACGACGTCGAACTCACCGGTGACGACCTCGAGCGCCTCACGCGCCGAACTGGCCTGACACACCACCTCGATGCCGTCGAGGGTGGACAGCAGCGCGGTCATGCCCAGCCGGAAGACCGGATGGTCGTCGACCACCGCGACTCGTATCACCCTGCCGGCACTCATGATTCGCACCAGGGTAACCGGGCTCGCACGACGACGCCGCGCGAGGACCCGGATTCGATGCGGACGGTGCCCCCCACCTCCCGGGCGCGTTCGCGCATGCTCTGGGTGCCCACCCCGGCCCGCACGTCGGGCGCCAGGCCCGTACCCTCGTCGACGACGTCGAGGACGAGTACCTCCCCCTCGGTCCCGACCCGCAGGACACATCCGTCGGTGCCGGAGTGGCGGCGGGCGTTGATGATCGCCTCGGAGGCGATCCCGTAGGCCGCCCACGCGACGGGCCCGGAGATCCCGGCGGGGACGTCCGCCCGCAGGTCGACGCGGAATCCGGCGCGACGGTGGGTGCGGACGAGTTCGTCGAGCGCCGCGGCGAGGCCGAGCTCGTCGAGGACGGGCGGCAGCAGGCTGCGCGAGAGCTCCCGCACGCCGTCGACCTGGCGGTCGAGTTCGCGGAGCAGTTCGTCGACGAGTTCGGTGGCGGTCGCGGGATCGACGGTGACGAGATTCCGGGCACCCTGCAGTCCGAGCCGCACCCCAGCGAGCGACGGGCCGAGTCCGTCGTGCAGTTCGCGGCGGATCGTGCGGCGCTCCTCGAGCCGGACCTCCGTGAGGCGACGGCGTGCCGCCTCGAGGTCCTCGGCGGACCGCAGCACCACCAGACCGGCCTCGACGACCGCGGCGAGCTCACCCAGGGCACGGCGGGTGCGCGCGCCGAGCGACTCCCCGGGCGGTGCGGTGACGGCCAGGACCGCGGCGCCGGAACCGAGCGGCACCTCCTCGGCCGGTCCGGTCGGTGTCCCCCACCGTGCCAGCACCTCATCGCCGCGACGGACCTCGACGGATTCGAGGCGCAACGCGGTGCCGATACCCCCGGCGAGTTCGTTCAGCAGCCGCTCGGGGGAATCCGCCCCGGCGAAGTGGCGGCCGAGGATCCGCACGGCGCGGGCCGGGTCGACACCGTCGCCGTAGACGAGGCGGTGCACCCGGCGGCTCAGCCAGGTGCGCGCCGGCTGCACCGCCAGCGCGACCGCGGTGGCGGCGACGGCCTGCGCGAAGACGGACCGGCCCGGCAGCAGCAGCGACACCGCGACCGTCACCGCGAGATAGCAGGCGACGAGCACCGCGACGAGGCTGCCGGCGAGCGCCGCGCGCCCCACCGCGAGGTCGATACCCCACAGCCGCTGGCGCAGGACGACGGCGAGGATCGCGACCGGATAGAAGGCCTGCGTCCCCAGGTGCAGCAGCGGCGTGAGCATCCACGGCACGCCGGGCACGGCGAGGGGGATGTACGACGCCGTCATCATCGCGCTGCCCAGCGCGAGCCAGCCGGTGCCGGCGCGTTCGTCGACCGGCCCTTGGCGGCGGCGCCACAGGACGTGGGCGGACGTCACGAAACCCACGACCACCACCGGTCCGACGAACCACACGTCGGGGATGTCGGTGAACGTGCGGGCCCAGTAGAACCACGCGGTCGTGACGGCACCGGCGAGGACGCCGAGGCGCACGGCGGGACCGGCGGGCCGGTCGCGCACCAGCCACGGGATCACGAGGAACAGCGCGAGGGAGCCGGGGATCCAGGTGGTGTTCTGCAGGGGCGCGACGAAGCCGACGGGCAGTTCGGGTCGCACGAGGGCGAGCTCGGTCCAGCCGTAGGACAGCGCGGCGACACCCACCCCGATCGAGGCGACGGCGAGCAGGATCGGCACCGCGTGCACCCGTCGCGCCAGGATCACCCCGGCGACCGTGCCGTAGACGGCGGCACCGACCACGTCGACGAGGAAGAACAGCTGGTCGGCGTCGACGGCCGGGCGCGCGGCGACGAACACCACGACGGCGGCGACGGCGAGGAGCCAGGAGAGTACGGCGACGACCGCGGCGGGTACCGGAGCTCCGGTACCCGCCGCTCTGTTCGTCGGCTCGGTGTCCTTCATGGTGCGGTGAGTATGCACCCCTGGACCGCCCGCGGCGGAATCAACGCGACTGCCGATCCGCGAGGGCGAATCCCACCCCTGCCACCAGCACCCATACCGGGCCGACGAAGCCTGCCATGTACTGCAGCGGAGAGATCCCCAGGAGCAGGGTCAGTCCTCCGAGCACCACGCTCACCCATCCGATCCACCGTGGCGTGGCACCGTGCCGCAGCGACGCGACGGCGACGGCCACCCCGCTCACCCCGGCACCGACCCACAGCCACGGGATCGTGCCCATCCAGTGCGACGCGAACACCGCGACCTCGGGAACCATCTGGTCGGTGTTGCCGAGACCGAAGAGCAGTTCGGTGTCGAGACCCGTCCCCATCAGGGTCGCGACGGAGGTGAGCACGAGTCCGAATGCTGCAACGGTCGGCACGAGGCTGAACTCCGGCGTCCCCCTGCGGAGCCGGCGTTGCAGTCCCGCGGCGAACACGAGCAGCAGGACGGTGGAGACCATCAGCGTCAGGTGCATCACCAGCATCGGTGTGCGCTCGTCGGCGAAGGCCTGCATGATCGCCACCGCGTTGCCGGCGGTGTCCTCGTTGTAGGCCGCGCTCATGGCCATGCTGGCCTGGATGCCGACCACCCCGGCCAGGCCGGCGACGGCTCCCGTCCACGCCCAGATCGGGCCCGGGGTGGTGCGCTCGGGGGTGATCGTCGTCGATGGCGAGGTCTCTGCGCCCAGAGTGTTCATCGTCGTTCCTTCGGATCGGGGTGGCGCCCTGTGCGCCGTTGAGAACGACGATCCGGTGCCCGGCGTCCCGGACTGAAGGGACGACCGTCCCGACCTGCCGGGAACTTCACCCGTCGAGTTCCGGGAGGGGCGTGAGTTGTGTCTCGGCTCGGCTTCCCGTCTGGTCGCCCGTACCTCGGGGTTCCTAGGCTGGACTCTCGTGTCGGAGCGGAGCGGGGAACAGCAGGTGATCGATCTTTCGCTGCCCACCCCGGTGCCGTTGCGGAGCGCGATGCTCACCGTGCCCCGGCAGGGACGCAAGTGGCCCGGTGCGGTGCGCGCCGCCCTGACCGTCGCTCTTCCCGGTCTCCTCGGTGTCGCGCTGGGCTTCGGCGCGGTCCCGGCCGTCGCCACCCTCGGCGCGTTCGCCGTGGTCTACGGCGAGCAGCGTGCCTATCGGGTGCGCTGGCGGGTGGTCGCCGTCGTCGGTGCGGTGCTCGTGGTGCTCGCGACGCTCGGTGCCGCCGCCGGGTCGGTGGTGCACGACGCCCTCGGATCGGGCGGGTCGGCGTGGTGGTACCTGCTGGTGATCGCCGCGATGACCGTCACCGTCGCGACCTGCGCCTTCGTCGTCGACGCGTTGCGGCTGGGGTCGCCCGGGGCGTTCCTGATGCTGTTGTCCCTGGAGATCGCGTCCGCCCTGCCCGCCGCGGGGGTCTCCGTCCCGACGGTCACAGCGTGGACGGCGATCGGGGCGGGCACCGCACTTGTGATCTCCGTGTCGGGCGCCTGCGTGCGGCCGCACACCCCGGAGCGCACCGCCGTCGCCGCCGCGGTCGCGGCCGTGGACAGAGTGACCGCGGAGAACACGGCGGCCCATCGCCGGTCCGCCGTCCACGACCTGCACGCGGCCTGGCAGTGCCTGCACGACGCGGGGCTCGTCGGCTCGGGGCATCCGCTCGAGCGGACGCTGTCCGCGGCCCACGCGCGGTGCGCGGCGCTGCTGCACTCCCCCGGCGACGGTGAACCGGTTCCCGAGGACGACCTGCGTCCGCAGATCCCCCTGCCGCGGCCGTCGGTGGGCTACCGCCTGCGGCGCGCCGCCGGTCTGCGAGGACGCTCGGCGACCATCGCGCTGCGGTTGCTCGTCGCCGGGCCGGCGGCGGGCACGATCGCGATCGTGCTGGGCGTCGGGCGACCGGACTGGGCGGTCATCACCGCCGCGATGATCCTGCACCAGGGACCGGACCGGATCCTCGGCTCCTACCGGGCCCTGCACCGGTTCGTCGGTACCGTGCTCGGTCTCGTCGTGCTCGCCTGTCTGACGCCGTTCCATCCGAGCGGTGCCGCGCTCGTCGTGGTGCTCGCCGCGGTGTTCGCCGGCATCGAGATGTTCCTGGTGCGTCACTACGGCCTGGCGATGACCTTCATAACCCCGCTCGTGATCGTCCTGGGTGGGCTCGGCGCCCCGGCCGACCCGGAGACCACCGCCCGCGACCGGTTCCTCGAAACGGTGATCGGGGTGTGCGTCGCGCTGTTCGTGCTGTGGGGTCTGTGGCCGCGCGCCCACCGCCGGATCCTGGTCTACGCCGACGGCCGCGTCCGCGACACGATCGCGCGGATCACCGCGGCGACCGACCCGCACGACCTGCCCGAACTGCGCCGGGACCTGGAGTTCGACCTGCAGGCCTCGACGACGGCGGCCGTGATCGCCGCGCACACCGAACCGGAGTGGACCCGGCAGCGCTGGGCCGGGCACCACGAGCTCCACCACCTCGGCCACCTGATCCTCACCTCGCCGCAGCGCGTCGCCCCGGGCGCGTAGGTCCGGTTCGGACCGACGGGCACCCGGGGCGACGGGAGCGGGGTTCGTCAGAAGACGAGCACGGCGAAGACGGTGGAGAGCACGAGTCCCGCCATGACCGGCAGGAAGCACTTCCGGGCGAGGTCCAGGACGGGAACGCGGGCGAAACCGGCCACCGCGACGAGCGAGGACCAGGCGATGATCACGCCGCCGCCCGCCCAGATGTTGCCCATCTGCCCGATCGCCGCGAGGGTCGCGGGGTCGACGTCCACAGCGGGGCCGAGGGCGCCGGACAGGGCTCCGGTGAGGGGCAGGCCGCTGAAGCCGGAGCCGTCCAGGCCGGCGACGACACCGATGAGCAGGATGGCGAACGAGGTGACGAACGCGTTCTGCGGCAGGTGCGCCTGCACGGCGGTGACCAGGTCGAACAGGATCGCCGGGCCGGGGGCCTCGACGGGCATGCCGAGGATGGTCGTGGCGAACTCCGGGTTGCCGATGAAGAAGAAGCCGGCGATCGGCAGCACGCACCCCATGGCCTTGAACGCGAAGACCAGGCCGTCGACGAGATGGTCCGAGGTGGTCTCGAGGAAGCTTCCCCGGTCTGTCGACGCCGCGGCCGCGAACAGGATCAGCGCCGCGATACCGCCGACGATCGCCGCGGCGTCACCGCCCTGCAGCGGCGGCACGACCTCGGTGAACTTGCCCAGCATCAGGTAGACGATGAAGGCGAGGTAGGCGAGCGGGACCAGCATCGCGAAGGCCTTGGCGGTGCCGCGGCGTTCCTTCTCCTTCTCGTCCTCGGACGAGTCGACGATCGGATCGGTGGTGCGGGTGAGGACCGCGGTGGCAGCGGCCGCGCTCGTGCCGCCACCGGTGGGACCACCCGCGGGTTCGGGGCTCGGCGCGGCCGCGTGGCGTCCGCCGCCCCCGGCGCCCCCGGACGGTTCGTCCCCGTCGGTGTCGCCTCCCCTGCGAGCGGTCGATTCCCATTCGACGAGCAGGTCCGGGGAGGGAATGCGCCACGTCCGCTTCTGCATCAGATAGGTGATCACCAGGGCGGTGCCACCGACGATCAGCGACAGCACCATGGCCTTGTCGGCCACCGCGTCGGGGTCGACGCCGGCCGCAGCCGCCGAGATACCGGGGGCGACCTTGATGATGTAGTCCGAGGACAGTGCCATGCCCTGGCCGCAGATGGCGATGACCATGCCCGCGGACAGCGGGGACAGGCCCGCGCGGATCGCGACGGGGATGAGCACGGCACCGACGAGCGGAACGGCCGGGGTGGGCCAGAAGAACAGGGAGATGACGTAGGTGACCGCGGCGAGGACGAGGAAGCTGCTGGTGCCGGCGCGCATGACGCGGCGGAAGGGCGCGACCATCATCCGGTCGGCGCCGATCTGACGTAGCGCGCCGAGCATCGCGGTGACCATCGCGATGATCAGGAAGATGTTGAACAGTTCCTTCGCGGCGACCAGGCTGGCGTTGAAGATCGAGGAGAGCCCCGTGACGATGCTGCCGGAGAAGGTCAGTGCGGTCAGGAAGGTGGCGATGACTGCGGGAACGACGATGTTCTTCCGCAGGGCCATGGTGGCCAGGATGACGAGTATGCCGCCCAGGTAGACCCAGTGGGAGGCCGTGAGTTGTACGTCCAAGGCGTGTCCTTCGGCAGGAGAGCGGAACGGGTCGGGCTGTGTGTTCGGGCTGCTGTATTCGTGGAACTTTCCGCGTTCCGTCCGTCAGGGTCAACGAGAACCCTGCACATGGCCCGGGACACTACCTGTGCACTGTGTTCCATTTTTTCGATTTCGTGACATCCGGGTGCCCCGGTGTGAACAATTGCGACGATCGTGTGTCCGGACGTGACGAACACGGCAATTCGGTCACTTCCTGTGCACAGTGCCCTTTTTCGTCCCGCCACCGTGTGCACCTCGTCCCCGGTGAGGCGATGCACCGATCCGGCCGGTGATGCGACAGTGGGTCGACGGACCGGACCGAGGTCCACCGCACGACCGTTCCAGGGAGTTCGATGACCACACGCACGCAGGCGCCCGCCGCTCCTCCGGACACCTCCGGCGCCGGAACCCCGCTTGCACTGTCCGCACTCCTCGCCGGCACCCTCGTCGGCACCCTCACGAACAACATCATCAATGTCCCTCTGCCGCAGATCCTTTCGCACTTCGATGCCTCCCTGGAGGACGGCGCCCTGCTCGCCGTCGGATTCCTCCTGACGTTCGCGGCCTCCATGCCCCTCGCCGGCTGGGTGGGCGACCGCTTCGGCCGCCGACGCGTCTACTGCCTCGCCCTGCTGGGAACGGCGGTGTGCGCGGCGGGAGCGGCGACCGCCCCGACACTCGAGATCCTCGTGGCCTGGCGCGCCCTGGGCGGATTCGCGGCCGCAGCGTTCGCTCCGGCCGTCATGGGCCTCATCACCTGGCTCTTCGACGCGAATCGCCGTGCCCGCGCGGTGGGTGCATGGGCGACGGTCAACGGGATCGGGCAGGCCGTCGGCCCGTCCCTGGGCGGATTCGTCGCGGGCACCTGGGGATGGCGCTGGGTGTTCGTCCCTCTCGTGCCGATCGCGTTGATCGGCCTGGCCGGGACGCTGCGCTGGATTCCGGCCTTCCCCGGGCGGCTCCTCGGCCTCGACGCCGTCGGGGCGACGACGCTCACCCTGGGTTCCGCCGGAATCGTGCTGGGGCTGAGCATGTTCGGGAAGTCGGGCACCGCCCTCTCCGTCCCGCCGGCGATTCTCGCCGTCTCGGTGCTCGTCCTGGTGTGGTTCGTCGTCCACTGCCTGCGCGCCCGCGAGCCGTTCGTCGACGTCCGCCTGCTGGTGGAGAGCCGGTTCGCCCGCAGCGCGGTGGCGGCGTTCGCGCAGATGTTCTGTCTCGGAACGGCATTGCTGGCCGTACCCCTGAGGTTGACCGCGACCGGCACCTCCACCGCCACGGCCGGGATGATCCTGTTCGCGCTACCGGCGGTGATGGCCCTTCTCGCGCCCGTCGCCGGTCGTACCACGGACCGCATCGGCGCCCGCCGCGTCCTGCGATTCGGGCTGGTGGTCCTGGCCGCCTCCCAGATCGCACTCGCGGTGGGTCTGGCTGCACCACAACCAGATCCGATGTGGGTGACCGTCACACTGGCGGTGTCCGGGCTGGGGATCGCCGCCGTGCAGACCCCGGCCGCGGCCGGGTCGACGCGCTCGCCCGTGGGTGCCCAGGGCACCGGGCTCGGGGTCTTCAACCTCATCCGGTTCGGCGGTTCCGCCGTCGGTGCCGCGTGGGTGACCGTCGCGCTGGCGACCTGGACGGCGGGCATCGTCTTCGCGGTGTGCGCCGCGGTCGCCTGCCTGGCGTTCGCCGCGACCTTCCTCGGCCCGGACCCGGAGAACGACTGACCGACCGGACTCCGGATCCGTTCAGCGGTAGTTGATCTCGTGTTCGACGGACGCGTGCAACCGGTCGAGCAGGTCGAGGCGGACGGCGAGCCAGGCCGTGAACTGGTTCTCCGGGGTGCGCACGTCGATCCCCATGGACCGCGAGATCCGGTCCAGCTTGGACAGCATCGTGTTGCGGTGCACGTTGAGTTCGCGGGCGGCGGCGTTGACATTGCCACCGGCCTCCAGATAGGCCACGAGCGTGTCGTAGAGATCGCTGCCCGGCCGCAAGGGACCGAGGACGTCGCCGACGAACCTTCTGCTGCGGTCGGTTTCGGCGACCAGCTCGAGCACCCCGTAGCCGCGCAGGTCGTGGTAGGCGACCGAACCCGACATGTCCATGCGTTGCGCGATCCCCAGCGCGACCCGCGCCTGACGGTAGCTCTCCCGCACCTGGTCGGCGCCGCCGGCGGGAGCACCGTGCGCGACCGGCACGGGCCTGCCCCGGCGCCGCGACAGGTCCTCCGCGACGGCCTCGGCGTACTCGTCGATCTCGGCCTCGACGTCGCGGGGCTCGCGGTAGCGCAGTGACCGGACCACCACGAGCACGTCGTCGATCACCGTGACGTACGAGCGGACGGCCGGGTGCGGCAGCACGCTCGCCGCGTAGCGGGCGAGACGCAGCAACCCGCCGCCGGGTTCGCCGACTCCCCCGGCGGGGTTCTCGCCGTAGCCGGGTGCGACGAACACCGCGAAGGTGGAGGTGAGGTCGATGTCGTGGTACTCGGCGCGGGTCTGCATGTCGTGCCGACTGGAGAACCGGCCGTGGACCAGGGCCTGGACGAAGTCGCCGCGGGCACGTTCCTCCGCCTCGTCCACACTGCGCTGGCGCAGCATCTCGGAACCGATGATCGCCGTGGCCTGTTCCGTGACCACGGCGTGCTGCGCGAGGTCGTGGGGGCCGGGCACCGGTTCCGGAGCCAGTACCACCACCCAGCCCTCGAAGCGTTTGCCGAGGCGGATGGTGCTCGCCGTGCACGTCCACGTCGCGCCGCCGTCGGTCACCTCGACCACGCGGGTGTCGTGGTGCGACCGGGCGATCGACGCGGGCGCACCGGCCAGCGCCTCGTACAGCCGGGCCGTGAACTCGATGATGCCGGCGGGATCCATGCCGTGGTGCGCCACCGGCTGGCCGCGGGTGTCGAGGGCGACCGCGGGATGCTGTGCGAGCGAGGAGACCTCCTTGATCAGCAGGTCGAGTCCGGCGCCGCGGTGGAGCAGCCCGGCGAGAGTGGAGTGCACGTGCACGGAATAGCGCATGACGTGCACTTCCTGCGACAGCGACCGTTCGGCCAGCAGCCTGTTGAGGGCCGCGAAACCGACGGGTAGGTCGAGTTCGACGACGGGCAGGCCCGGAGGCAGGGCGCCGAGCGCGGCGGGCAGGGCGCCGTCGACGACGAGTGCAGCCGCGCCGCGCGCCGAGATCGCGGATACCGCTTGCATGTTGGCGGCGAGGGTGTCGGGGCGCACGTACACCGCGACGGCCGCCAGGTCGTCGTATCGGCCGACGACCTCGCCGAGCGGCAACACCCAGGTCAGCGCGCGATCGAGGTCGGATTCGCCCGCGACGACGCGGGCGCCGGCCATGAGCGGCTCGTCGAGTAGACCACGGACGGTCAGACGCGGACTGGGTTCCATGCGGACCTGCTTCCATCGAGTAGGGCGGGACGGCGACCGGTCTCCGGATACGACCGGATTCCTCGTCGTCGTGCACTCCCTACATCAGCTACCAGAGTCACATCGTCTCCGAACATGTGCACGTTGTCCATAGAAGTGCGGTGAATCCGAGTTGTTGTGACCATCCCCCTCGCCGTGCCGGGCTGTTAGAAATGAGCCACGCCGAACGGCAAGCCCACCGACCACAGCAGTTCGGAACGGGCGATTCCCTCCCTCCTCGAGAACACCTCCACACGGCTGCACAGCCCACCCAGACCACCCGACGGAGAAAGCGGAGACCGATGCACCGAATCCACCGAATCACCCTCGACGACGCACTCCCCCTGCTCGCCGCCGGCCGCGCCAAGGCCGAGGAGATCGGCGTCAAGCAGACCCTGTGCGTCTGCGACGAGAGCGGCAACGTCATTGCCCTGCACCGACTTCCCGGAGCCCGCCTGACCGGCGTCGACATCGCCATCGCGAAGGCCTTCACCGCTGCGGGCCACGAGCGGGCGACGCACCTGTTCAACGAGGGTCCCAACGGGCCGGCGCTGCCCGGCAACGAGGCCTTCGGCATCAGCCACATGCTCCCCGGCAAGTTCGCCATCTTCGTCGGCGGCTTCCCACTCGTCTACGACGGGCAGATCGTCGGCGCCGTCGGCATCAGCGGCGGCAACGGCGAACAGGACAAGGCCGTCGGCGCCGCGATGCTGGCCGAATTCGAGGCCCTCGTCTCGGCCACCACCCACTGACCCGTTCCGCACCGATCCAGCACCACCGAAACAGCCCGAATCCGAAGGGAAAGGCACATCTCATGACCGAACTGCTCGGACGCGACGAATTCCGCGCCGCACTGGAGGACGCCATCAAGGGACGCGAGGCCAAGAACGCCTCGTTCAGCAAGGCCTGGGCCGAGGGCAAGCTCGAGAAGCACCATTTCGCCCGCTGGGCCGAGAACCACTACCACTACGTGGGCCCGTTCGCCGACTACCTCGCGAACATCTACTCCAACACCCCCGACCACTACACCGATGCCAAGGACTTCACGCTCCAGAACATGTACGAGGAGGAGCTGGCCGACATCCGGCACACCGATCTCCTCATCAAGTTCGCCGAGGCGTGCGGCACCACCAAGGAACGGGTCGAGGATCCGAACAACATGAACGCCGTGACCCGCGGCCTGCAGGCCTGGTGCTACGCCGTGTCCCAGCGGGAGCACTTCGTGGTCGCCACCGCCGCGCTGGTGGTGGGCCTCGAATCGCAGGTACCGAGCATCTACAAGAAGCAGATCGTCCCGCTGCGTGAGGTCTACGGCTTCACCGAGGACGAGATCGAGTTCTTCGATCTGCACATCACATCGGATGTCGTGCACGGGGAGCGCGGCTATCAGATCGTGCTGGACTGCGCCGACACGCCGCAGCTGCAGCAGCGGTGCCTGCAACTCGTCCGCTGGGGGGCCGAGATGCGCTACTCGTACACCAAGGGTCTGTACGACACCTACGTCGCACCCGACCTGGAGTTGGCGTCCGCCTGATCCCGATGTGTGGGGAGCGGAAGCCGCGCAACGTCTTCCGCTCCCCGCCGCACACGAGCGAAGGAGAAACATGTCCACCGAGACCACGGATACCGCCGCCCCGCAGACCTGGGTCGCCGTCGCGACCGTGAAGGAGGTGACCCGGCGCCGCAAGGTGCGCGTGGAGGTCGATGGTGTCGCGATCGCCCTGTTCCACGCGAACGACCGCATCTACGCCTTCGCCGACCTGTGCGTCCATCAGGATCGTTCCCTGACGAAGGGCACGCTCCTCCACGGCCGTGTCATCTGCCCCGGCCACCAGTGGCAGTTCGACCTCGAGACCGGCTACGAGGAGGACCAGGACCTCTGCCAGCCGACCTATCCCGTCCTCGTGCGCGACGACACCGTCCACATTGACCCCACCCCACGACGCGACGCGCAGAACTCCGGAAAGGAGTGCACGGCATGACCGTTCGCACCGTAGTCACCGTCGGCGCCGGCCAGGTCGCCGCCGTCGCCGCCCGCACCCTGCGCCGCCGCGGATTCGACGGACGCATCGTCCTGCTCGGCGACGAACCCCACGCTCCCTACCAGCGGCCTCCCCTGTCGAAGGCGTTCCTCGCCGGCCGGGAGCCGGCCGGGTCGCTCGCGCTGCTGACCCCGAAATGGCTCGAGGCCAACGACATCGACATCCGCACCGGGATCACGGTGCGGCGCGTGGACACCACGGCGCGCATCGTCGAGTTCGACGGCGGCAGCATCGCCGCCGACGCGGTCGTCCTCGCCACCGGCGGCCGGCCGCGCACCCTCGCCACCACCGGCACGCGTCCCGATCTGGTCCACTACCTCCGCACCCTCGACGATGCGACCGCGCTCGCCGCGCGGCTCACTCCAGGTTCGTCCCTCGCCGTCGTCGGCGGCGGCTTCATCGGGCTCGAGATCGCTGCGACCGCACGGGCACTGGGGGTGACCGTGACCGTGCTCGAGCAGGCCCCGAATCTGCTCGGCAACGTCCTCGGCGCACGGGCCGGGACCCTCTGCGCGGATCTGCACCGCCGCAACGGCGTCGACCTGCGCACCGGCACCGGGGTCGCCTCGGTGACGACCTCGGACGCCGGGGTCCGGATCATCACCACCACCGGCGACGTGATCGAGGCAGACGCCGTGGTGGTCGGGATCGGCATCGTGCCCAACACCGAGGTGGCGGCCGCCAGTGGACTCGCCGTCGACAACGGCGTCGTGGTCGACGCCGGCGGTCGCGCCTCGACCGGATACGTCTACGCCGCCGGGGACGTCGCGAACCGCTTCTCTCCCCGCGAGGGCCGGCACATCCGCGTCGAGCACTCCGACAACGCGAACCGGCAGGCCGCGGTCGTCGCCGACACCATCGTCGGCCGCACCTCCCTCTCCGACGACCCGCACTGGTTCTGGTCGGACCAGTACGACAGCAACATCCAGTTCACCGGCACCACCGTCGGCACCACCGAGCTCGTCGTGCGCGGCGACACCGATTCGGGCGAGTTCTCGATCTTCTATCTCGCCGGGGACGTGCTCACCGCGGCCTTCGCGATGGACCGCGGCGAGGACATCATGGCCGCCCGCGAACTCGTCGGCCGCCGGGTCGACGCGAACCTCCTCGCCGACGAGGACACCGATCTGTGGGAGATGTACGAGGAGGTCGAGCCCGCATGAGCGTCACCGGACTGAACTTCGTCGACGGCGCCTGGGTGCCGGCGGCTTCGGGAGCCGTCTTCGAAAGGCGCAATCCCGCCGACGATTCCGATCTCGTCGGCACCTTCCCCGACTCCGATGCCATCGACGTGCGCAACGCCGTCGACGCCCTGGACAAGGCCGCCCCGGAGTGGGCCGCCACCCCGCCCGAGCGTCGCGCCGCGATTCTCGAGGCCGCCGCCGACCATCTGGAGGCCCGGGCCGCAGACCTCGTCGAGGAGCTGATCCGCGAGGAGGGCAAGACCCGCGCCGAGGCCACCATGGAGGTGAGCCGGACCCCGCTCAACCTGCGCTTCTACGCCGGTGAGGCCCTCCGGTCGACGGGCGCGACCTATCCGGCGCCCGGCTCCACCCTGGTGTACACGGTGCGCGAGCCGATCGGGATCGTCGGTGCCGTCACCCCTTGGAACTTCCCGCTCAACATCCCCTCCCGCAAGCTCGGTCCCGCGCTCGCAGCCGGGAACACCGTGTTGTTCAAGCCGTCCGAGATCACCCCGCTCATGGGACAGCGTCTCGTCGAGGCCCTGCTCGCCGGCGGTCTGCCCGCCGGGGCGATCGCCCTCGTCCAGGGCGACGGCAAGGCCGGTGCCGCGGTGGCCGGTGACGAGCGGGTCGCGGCGGTGACGTTCACCGGGTCCACGGAGGTGGGCAGGCGGATCCATGCGGCCGTCGGTCCCGACCGGCGGGTCCAGCTCGAGATGGGCGGCAAGAACCCCGTCGTCGTGCTCGCCGATGCCGATCTCGACGCCGCAGCGGCCCTGATCATCAAGGGCGCCTTCGGATTGTCGGGTCAGGCCTGCACCGGAACCAGCCGTGTCGTCGCGGTGGACGAGATCCACGACGCGCTGCTCGAGAAGGTCGTCGCCCGGGCCGAGCAGCTGACCGTCGGCAACGGCGCGGAGGCAGGGATCTCGATGGGCCCCCTCGCCAGCCGTGGCCAGCTCGACAAGTTCCTCGCCTACGTCGCGATCGGTGTCGACGAGGGTGCCCGGCTCGTGTGCGGCGGCACCCGGAGCGAGGCGTCGACGAAGGGGTTCTTCGTGCGGCCCACGATCTTCGCCGACACCACCCCCGGGATGCGGCTGCTGACCGACGAGATCTTCGGCCCGCTACTGGCCTTCCAGCGCGCCGGTTCCTTCGACGAGGCGCTGCGCCTGGCGAACGACACCGCCTTCGGGCTGAGTGCCGCGATCGTCACGAAGAACCTTGCGGACGCACAGCGATTCGTCGCCGGCTCGCGGACCGGCCTGGTCAAGGTCAACCAGCCCACGACCGGGATGGCCATGAACGCCCCCTTCGGCGGTTACAAGCAGTCGAGCACCCAGACGTTCAAGGAACAGGCGGGGCCGACGCTCATGCAGTTCTACCAGTCCGAGAAGACCGTCTACCTCTCCCCCGACGCCTGACCACGACCCGACACCCACCACACATGCCTGGAGGAAAGACCATGGAGTTCAAGCGAGTGGCCCGATCCGGGCAGGTGCCCGAAGGCATCGTCCGCCGGTTCTACGCCGACGACTACGAGTTCGCGATCTCCCGCCTGGACGGCAAGGCGTACGCGACGTCGAACTACTGCTCCCACCTCGACTGCCTGCTGTCGTCCGGCAAGCTCGTGCAGGACGGAATCGGATGCTCCTGCCACGGAAGCGCTTTCGATCTCGAGACGGGTGAGCCGATCTGCCCGCCGGCCACCGAGCCGATCAAGACCTATCCGTGCGAGGAACGAGACGGCGAGATCTTCGTCGGCATCGATCCGAGCGAACCCCCGGAAGGTCCCCGCCGTCGCCGGATGCGCTCGGCATGAGCGCGCAGGCGCTGCGACCCCCCGCCCTCGCGACGGGAGGCATGGTCGCCTCGAGTCATCCGCTCGCGAGCCAGGCGGGAGCGCGGGTCCTGGCCGACGGGGGCAACGCCGTCGACGCCGCGCTGGCGATGGCCGCGGTGACCTGGCTGACGCTGCCCGGCCAGTGCGGTATCGGCGGTGACGCCTTCGCGGTGGTCCGCGATCCCGACGGTACGGTCTGGACGGTCAACGGCAGCGGCTACGGCCCCGACGGTGGCACCTCCGCGTTCTACCGCGAACGCGGATTCGACGCCATCCCGCTCGACGGGGCGCTGGCCGTCGCCGTTCCGGGTGCCCCCGCCGCGCTGTCCGCCCTGCACGCCCGCGGGGCGAGCCGGCCGTTGCCGGAGCTGTGGGAGGCCGCCGCCCGGCTCGCCGAGAGGGGTCTGCCCTGCTCGGCGAAGACCCGCACCGACGTGCGGACGGCCCTCACCGCGATCCACGGGGACGCCGGGCTGGCGAGCGTGTACACCCCCGGCGGGACGGTGCCGCACGTGGGTGAACGACTCCCCCAGCGCGATCTCGCCGACACGATCCGCGTCCTCGCCCGGGACCCGAAGTCCTTCTACGCGGGCTCCCTCGCCGAGCGGTGTGTGGCCGCGCTGCAGGCCGGGGGCGCCCCGTTCACGGGCGACGAATGGCAGGCCGGCGCGGAGGTCGCCGTCGAAGCCGCCCTGACCGGCAGTTATGCGGGCGCGACCGTCCATCAGACCCCACTGCCGACCCCCGGGTGGATGGTGCTGCAGCAGGCCGCCCTGTCCGACGGCGTACTGGCCTCCGAACAGTGGCTCGGCGCGACCGCCGTCGACCGGATGGCCCGGGCCGCGACGATCGCGTTCGAGGACCGGTTGCGCTGGTGCGGTTCCGACAACGACGGGGCCGACCGTGCACTGACCCCGGCGAACATCGCGGCGGGCCGTGCCCGGCTCGAGAACCGAAGTCCTGTCGGGGCGTTCACGGTGTCGGGTGGGGACACGACCTCACTGGTCGCCGTGGACGCCGAGGGCCGCGCGGTCTCGTTCATCCACTCCCTCGCCTTCACCTTCGGCGCCAAGTTCACGGTGCCGGGCACGGGCATCGTGCTCAACAACCGGCTCGGCCGGGGCGCCTATCTGATGGACGGGCATCCCAACGAGGTGGCGCCACGACGCAAGCCCCTGCACACCCTCAACGCATGGATCGTCACCGACAGCGCCGGGGAACTGAAGCACGTCGGCAACACCCCGGGTGGAGACGGTCAGGTGCAGTGGAACTTCCAGCTGCTGTCGCACCTGCTCGATCACGGACTCGATCCCCAGCAGGCGGTCTCGGCGCCCCGGTTCACGGTCTTCCCCGGTTCCGACGCCGACGTCCTGGGACAACCGACGGAACTGCGCATCGAGGAGCGTGTCCCCGAGGAGATCCGGTCCTCCCTCGCAGAACGCGGCCACCGGGTGACCACGCTCGACGCGTTCGGCGCCGACGGCAGCGCCCAGGTCGTCTCGCTCGACGAGCGCGGGGTGCTGCTCGGCGGCAGCGATCCCAGACAGGAAGGAGTGGCGCTCGGTGTCGAATTCTGATGTCGTGTCGAATTCTGGTGTCGTGTCGAACTCTGAAGCCGTCCAGGATGTTTCCGCCCCCGTTCCCCAGGGCCGGTACGTGCCCGCCGTGTATGCGAACGGCACGGTGCGCACCGCCGGGATGACACCGCGGCGGGACGGGGTCCTGGTCCTCACCGGCCGAGTGGGGGCGGAGGTGTCCGTCGAGGACGCCCGGTCCGCGGCCGCCCTCGCCGTGGGGAACGCGCTCGCCGCGGTGCGTTCGGCGCTCCCCGCCGGCCGTGGGTTCCGGCCCGTCGAGATGGTGGTCTACGTTGCCACGGCGCCCGGGTTCACAGCCCTGTCCACGGTTGCGGACGGAGCGTCCGAGGTGATCGAACGTGAGCTCGGCCCCGAGAACCTGCCCGCGCGCAGCGCGATCGGCGTCCACACCCTGCCGGGAGATGCGCCGGTCGAGATCGCTCTCACCGCCGCGGTCTCCTGAGCTGCGGATTCCTGATCGCCGCCGTGGGGTATGCCCCCGTCATGAACGTGCATCGAATTCTGCGCGCCGTCGAATCCCTCGACCGGGTGGACGGCCCCGCCGCGGCCGTCGCCCGCACCGTCCGGGGGCTGCTCGAGGGACGGAAGGTGGACGGGCTGCTGCGCGGGTCCTGGCTGGGTCACCCGGTCCATCCCGTGCTGGTCACGGTGCCCATCGGGATGTGGAGCGGGGCGCTGCTGCTCGACCTGATGCGCGGGCAGCGGGACGCCTCGCGGCGTCTCGTGGGCATCGGTCTGCTCGCCGCCCTCCCGACGGTGGTGACCGGCTACGCCGACTTCTCCGCCCTGCAGGACGTCCGCCAACGGCGGGTCGGGGCGGTGCACGCCGTCTCGAACGCGGTGGCGATCGACTGCTTCCTGACGTCCTATGTGCTCCGCACCCGCGGATCCGATCGGGCCGCCACGCTGTGGGGTCTGCTCGATATGGGAGCGGTCGGTGCGGGTGGGGCGCTCGGCGGTCACCTGTCCTACGCCCAGGGCGGCGGGGTGTTCCGCTGGCAGGCCGGTCCCGAGGCGGACGCCGCGGTGCAGGCCGGGGCGTGACCCCAGGACGTCGCCGGTATCCCTCCGCCGTCCCTCGGGACGGCGGAGCGGGTGGGCTCGGGTCAGTGGCGGGTCGTGGCGTCGTCGCTGACCAGCCGGTAGATCACGTAGATCGAGAACCAGGCGATCAGCACGGACACCGCGACGAGCGCGATCTCGTACAGGAGGACGACCATGTCCTCGACCGTACGCTCCCCCTTCCGTTGCCGGGGTGGACTCGGCGGTTCACGGAAACAGGCCGCGGACCGTGACCCGGCGTCCCGCGCCGTTGCCCCCGGTTGCGTCCGTCCGGCGCCGCCCGACGCCGACCGGGTCCGCGCCCGGCTGCCGGCCACGGTGGACATCACCGACGGCCGCACCATGCAGCAGGACTTCGACTTCGGGTTGCGCCGGCTGCTCGACATCGCCCTGCGTGCCTCAGTCCGCGGTCAATGACCCCACGACCGCCGTGGAGGTCGTCCTGCGCCTGGGGAGTCCGATGCGGCGTGGCTCGTCGCTCCGGTGCCGGAGGTGGCCGTGCGCGGCGACGAGGGCCGGGTACCGGTACGTCCCTGGTTGCTCTCCGCCGAGGAGTACATCGAGCACGCCCTCGACGAGATCCGCCGTGTCTGCGCCGATCAGGTGCACGTGGCGATCGCGCTGGTCCGGGTCCTGCGGATGCTCACCGAACACGTCCGCGACGCGGGACGACCCGAACACGTCCCCGTTCTCGAACGCCAGATCCGCATGGTTCTCGACGCGGTGACCGCCCGCACCGATCTGCATCCCGACGATCTCGCCCGCCTGCAGGAGGTCGCGCGGTCGTCCGTGGACCCGGCCGAACACCGCCCGGACCGACGGAACCCGAATACCTCGCCGTGCAAACGGGTATGGCCCCTTGCAAGCCGGGCCCGGTCGGCCGGTAGCCGCGCCCGGTCAGGTGCTGCCGGTTCAGAACTGCAGCCGGCAGCACCGCCCTACTTCTCGTCGAGCGGTTTCGCGCCGAGCACGTCGCGGAGCAGTTCGAGCGCGACCTCCTCGGGATCGCGCCGCGTCGACGGATCGCCCGGCGTCGCGGCCTCCGCGAACATCTCCTCGACTTCCTCCTCCGTCATCTGCGACGGATCGGGTGGCACGTCGTAGTACGGATCCGGTTCGGGGCCGGGATCGTCGGGCAGATCGGGGCCGTCGGGCGGCGGGATGTCGTCCGGGGCGCTCGCCGACGGGCGCGTGAAGGTCGGTGCAGGCGAGGGTTCCGGTTGCTGCCGGGGCGGGCCGGCGGGCGCTTCGGCGGGCGCACTCGGCTCCGCCTTCTTCGCGCGGCTCGGCCGGGAGAACCGCGGCTGGCCGGACGGCCGGTCGCTGCGCTGCGCCTGCTGGGTGCGCGGTTGCGCGGCGGGCGCGGCGGGGCCGTGGACGCAGGTGACCTCGAATTCGATCCCGAACACGTCGCGCAGGGCGTCGGCGATGACCGTCGCGTTGCGCGGGTCTGCGAGCCGCTTCACCAGGGGAGCCGAATCGTGTACCAGCACCACCCGGTTGCCTTCGATCGTGCGGACGGTGGCGCCCGAGAGCATCACCTCGACGGTGCGGCTGCGTTCACGCACCTTGGCGCGCACCTCCGACCACACACCGCGCATCGCCGCGGCGTCGGGTCCGGCCGCAGCAGGTGCCGGGACGGGTTCCTCGGCGGGCGGCGGGGACGCGGGGCGCTGCGGAGCCTTCTCCACGGCGGGCGGCGGCACCTCCTGCGGTGCAGCCTGTTCGGCGACGGGAGCGCTCTCCGGCTCCGGAGCGGGAGCCGGCGGCGTGGGGGCGACGGTCTCGGCAGGCGGAGCGGGCGCGACTTCCTCACGCGGCGCGGGGGTTTCGCTCGGAACCGGTTGCGTGGGTGCCGGTTGCGTGGGTGCCGGTTGAGTGGGTGCCGACTGCGCCTGGGCGGGCTGCGCTTCCGCGGCGCGCCGCTGCGAGGGGCGCTGGAAACGCGCAGCCGGCTCGTCCGGAGAGATCGGCGCCGCCGCGGGATCCGCCGCCGGGCGCGCTCCCGCGGCGGGAGCCACAGTGATGCCCTGTTCGAGTCGCTCGATGCGTTGCAGCACAGCGCTTTCCGCCTCGGACGCGGCGGGGAGCAGCATGCGCGCGCACATCACTTCCAGCAGCAGGCGCGGGGAGGTCGCGCCACGCATCTCGCCGAGTCCGGCGTGCACGATCTCGGCGTAGCGGGTCAGCGCCGCGGGACCGAGCCGGGTCGCCTCGTCGCGCATCCGCTCGAGGACGTCGCCGGGAGCGTCCACGAGGCCGCGTTCGGCGGCGTCGGGCACGGACTTCATGAGGATGAGGTCACGGAACCGCTCGAGCAGGTCGACGGCGAAGCGGCGCGGGTCGTGCCCGGCGTCCATGACCTTCTCGACGGTGCCGAACAGGCCCGCTCCGTCGCCGGCGGCGAGGGAGTCGACGGCTTCGTCGATGAGGGCGACGTCGGTGACGCCGAGCAGGGACAGCGCCCGCTCGTAGGTGACGCCCTCCGGTCCGGCGCCCGCGAGGAGCTGATCCATCACCGACAGCGAGTCGCGGGGCGAGCCCCCGCCCGCGCGGATGACCAGCGGATAGACGGCATCCTCGACCGGGACGCTCTCCTGCGTGCAGATCTTCTCGAGCAGGCCGCGCATCGCCGTGGGGGCGAGCAGACGGAAGGGATAGTGGTGCGTGCGCGACCGGATGGTGGGCAGCACCTTCTCGGGCTCGGTGGTCGCGAACACGAAGATGAGGTGTTCCGGCGGTTCCTCGACGATCTTGAGCAGGGCGTTGAAACCCTGCGTCGTGACCATGTGGGCCTCGTCGATGATGAAGATGCGGTACCGCGACTCGGCGGGCGCGTAGAAGGCGCGGTCGCGCAGTTCGCGGGTGTCGTCGACACCGCCGTGACTCGCGGCGTCGAGTTCGGTGACGTCGAGGTTGCCGGCGCCGCCCGGCCCGAGCGACACGCACGAACGGCAGGTGCCGCAGGGCGTCGAGGTGGGGCCCTGCTCGCAGTTGAGCGAGCGCGCCAGGATGCGGGCGGAGGACGTCTTGCCGCAGCCGCGCGGACCCGAGAAGAGGTAGGCGTGGTTGATGCGGCCCGTGTCGAGTGCCGTGCTGAGGGGCACGGTGACGTGTTCCTGCCCCACCACTTCCGCGAAGGTCGCGGGTCGATACTTCCGGTACAGAGCCACGCGCCGAGCCTACCGGCGGCGACCGACAGGCAGGACGCTCGGTCCACGGAGTTTCCCCGAACCACGCCTTCACGGGATGAGCGTCACCGTACCGTTGACTAAACGATATATCGAGATCTATCTTCAACATATCGACAACAGAGGAGAACGACAGATGCGAAACCACGGACATCCCCACGGCCCCCGTCCCCACAGCACCCGCCGCGACAGGATCGAACGGACTCTTCCCGGCGGCCCCTTCCGGCCGGACGGCCCGCGCCGACGCGGGCCGCACCCCCACGGCGACGGCCCCTTCCCCCATCCCCGCCACGGCGGACCCGGTCATCGGGGCGGCCGGCGCGGACGTGCCCAGCGCGGCGACGTCCGGGCCGCGGTCCTGCGGCTGCTGGCCACCGAACCCATGCACGGCTACCAGCTGATGGAGGCCGTCGCCGAAC